>JAEZAF010000291.1 GCA_023430545.1 Chloroflexota bacterium | reverse complement strand
CTGCCGACTAACGAATTAAATGCTGGTTATGCCCTGATAACGAGCAACCTGCTGAAAATAACCCGTAAAATTCTTTTTGAACGGGCAAACGGCAGTTACATCTTTTGGAAAGTGCCAAACTCCAGAGCCGTGCATATCCACTATATGCACGGCTCTCAGCTTCAGCGTGCTGACAGGTGAGCATGGCTTTACTGTTATGCGAGTGAACACCTGTGAGTGTAGCTGGCAGATTGCGGGTGAGCGGATTACCCCTTAAACCATTTCAGAAGCTTCAATACCACATTGCGCTTGCTGGCAATGGTCTCCTCATATTCCTGCTGCATACGCTCAGTCAGTGAGACCAGTTCGATAACCCGCAGGCGTGCGCCGTTCACAATCACCCATTCGTCATCCAGCAGACGGATTTCGCGAGGCTCACGGTTGTAAAGTTTTTGATACATCGTCATGTAATGTGTAATGACACGATCAGTTCTTACCTGGACTGCCATGTTGTGCTCTCAGTCTCACTAATCCTTTTTTCGGACGAATGATGATACTCTATTGTATGAATTATGTGTATAAATGCGACAGACTGACCCATTTCGAGCGTAATTATTTACGTTCTAAAACTGTAACCCATAACAAATGGGCATCGTTGTTAGATGTCACCCAGTCTGAAGCCGTGGCCGCGAACTGTCACGATATACTGCTCATGCGGGTCGATTTCCGCAAGGCGATCACGCAGGCGGCGAACGAGTGCATCGATGGCCTGTTCGCTGACACCCTCACCCACGGCATCCGGCCAGACGGTCTCGACCACCTGATCGCGTGTGCAGATTCGCCCCTTGTTCAGGTACAGCAGTTCGATCAGCCGGTATTGTGGCAAACTTAGAGGCGGGTCGATCTCATGTTCATCGATAAATACGCGTCGGGTTTCGAGATCAATCCGCAGCTTTTTGATCGTCGGCACTTCGAACGGCAGTGGAGCAGTTGCACCCGATCCGACATATTGTAACCTGATGACAAGCGCAAGCTCGATTTCGTCACCGTCGCTGAGTTCGCGCACACCTTCGATTTTCGTGTGATTCAGCCATGTTCCGTTACGGCTGTCCAGATCTTCCAGATAAAAGACGTTGCCTTCTCTGAAGAGACGGATATGCTGGCGGCTGATCTGGCGTTCTGGAATGACAATATCACAGGTCTGGTCGCGGCCAACAACAAGCGAGTCCTGATCAAGCACCCAATACTGATTGAGATATTTTCCATCCAGACCGGTCAGGATCGGCTTTTCCGATTTGGTTTCTGGCATACTGCTCAAGGGCTTTTCCTCACACTACAAGTAAGTTTCTGCGCCGTTGTATTGCATTCCTGATTTCATTCATGCCTATATTATACAAAATAGCGCTCAGGACGCCATTTAAGTTCGCACCCAACACAAAAAGATGGATGCGAACTGCGCTATCCCTGCTGGCATGATCTCACTGCGCGATATTTGACCCTGTCGAGAAGCTGATAGTTCCCGGCTCCGACTGGATGATCCCAACCCACAGGCCAAAATCAGGGTAAACCGAGATTACAGGATTATTCAGCCCGCCAGGTGTATTGTTGCGATAATATGCGGTCACGGTGCTGCCCGCGTTGATACCGAGGCTTCCAAGTTGGGCTGCTGGCACACTGATTCGCTGGACACAGCGTTGACGTGGTCCAAGCAGTCGGATGTAATTCTGGAAGGGTTGCTGGCTGGCCTGTCCTACAGAACCTGTGTTAAACACCACGCCGATACCGGGTGTGCCAGTATCCTGAAAGCTGGGATTAGGCGCAATCACGACTGGGATGGTGCCAATCGAATCATTGACCAGTACGACCCGGATGTCCCATGTACCACTCATATCGCTGGGAAGCGCACCGGGAAGCACTTCAAGTGAAAGAGGTGGGTTATTGGGGATCGTACTGGCGAGACGTCCGATCAGGGACTGATGACGCTCTCGTTGATCGGCATTGCGCAGCCACTCACATGGGACACCTTCATCTGCAAAAGGGACAAAACTTGCAAGTAGGCGCGGCAGGGCATTCGGTCCGGCGAATACCGCCAGAACAATCAGTAGAAAAATACCGACAATCGTATTGGAATTGGTAGATTCACGTATATAGCGCATACGGGGCGATCCGTTTTTGCTGGCAGGTGAAGGGTCAACGCGACTGATGTCCCGATGGCTGATCGAGCCACTGCTGAATATCCTTGATCAGATCATCGGGTGAAGTCTGCTCGACATTATGCCATAGATATGACTGATTGTACTTACGAAACCATGTGTACTGATGCCTGATAAAGCGATGGGTACCGATTTTGGTCTGTTCCACCGCCGTTTCAAGGCTGAGTTCACCTTTCAGATGCTGTGCAAGCTGTGAATATCCGATGCCGCTCATTGCAGGCAGGTCAGGCGAATATCCTCGTTCCAGTAAATCCCTTACTTCGTCCAGAAAACCCACCTCCATCATCGCGTCCACTCGCTGATCTGCCCGCTGATAGAGGGTTTCGCGCTCCAGCGTCAGAACATAGGAACGGGTGATGTAGGCGGGCGGATTTTTGCGCTGAAGTTCACTGATCGGTGTGCCCGTGGTGTGATAGACTTCCAGTGCACGCACCACACGGCGCACATTCTGATATTCGATTTTTTCAGCAGCAGGTGCATCGACAGCTTTAAGTTTTTCATAGAGTGCGAGTGCGCCGTTCTGCTCTGCGAAGGCTTCAAGCTCAGCGCGTAGTTCCGGATTAGGTGCGACTTCCGGGATCGACCAGCCTTCGATCAGGGCATTGATATACTGAGCCGTCCCGCCGACCAGCATTGGCAGTTTGCCCTGTTTCTGCAGGCGTTCAATTTGATCTTTTGCCTGACTGACATACTGCGCGAGCGAAAGGTTTTCATCCGGGTTGACGACATCGATCATATGATGCGGGACATGCTGACGTTCCGCTGTTGTCGGCTTGGCGGTGCCGATGTCCATGTAGCGATAAATCTGGCGGCTGTCTGCACTGATGATCTGACCGTGAAACATCTCGGCGATGTCCAGCGCAAAACGCGTCTTGCCAACGGCGGTCGGTCCCGTGATCACGACAAGGGGGGCGGAAAGTTCATTCCCAGTCAAAGGCATTCTCCACATGATCAATTGTGAACAGCGTACTGCGACCGAACGCAATTGCGATGACATCGATACGCCATAGAGGTTCATCAACCTCTGCCGTGCTGATTTCATCCAGATAATGGTGTACGGCGCTGATGATCTTCTGGCGTTTCGCGGCGGAGATACTGGCAAGGGCGCTTTCGGTCGTTGCGGCGCGGCGCGTTTTGACCTCAACGAAGATCAGCAGGTCATCTTTTCTGGCAATCAGATCGATTTCACCATAGGCACAGCGCCAATTTGTTGCGATGATTTCGTAGCCTTTGACGCACAGGTGTTTGGCTGCGATTGCCTCACCTTGCTGGCCCAGATTGAGTGGCATTGCATCTCACAGTATGATCCCGACTGACGCAGTGATGTTACAGGTGATGCTGCCCTGATTGCAAGCGTTTCTACACCGATACCGGTATCCGCTGGTCTGGTTGTTTACGGGTTCTCTGACGATTTTTGTCTCGGTTAAACGAAAGTGTTTTTCTTGCAAAGCTCAACATCATTTCCACGGTGGGCATTGAATCTTCTTCTGGTGCTGATTGGGTGTCTATTTGCAGGCGGTATGATCCTGCTTCTGCTGACAATCTTCCCGCAGTACCGCCCCGGATATGTGACATTCACCATCTCTCAGGGTGATATTTTTCTGGATTACGCAAGCTGGATCGCACCCCCGGCGAATCCCGACGAGATTCTGGCCGTCTATCCTATCGGATGGGATGAAGACGGTTTCCGTATCCCGGAACGACAGGCGGAGGTTTATCCGATCCTCACCATTGGCGACTCGTTCACCGAAGCACCGAACGTGGCGCGTCCCTGGCCGGATGTGCTGGCGGTTAACGTGGGCACACCCGTGCGCAATCTGGCCTATCGTGGTTTCGGCCCGGTCGATGAGGCCGAGATGCTGAAACTCTATGGCCCGCAGTCTGACGCTGAAACGGTGGTGATCGGCTATTTTGAGGGCAATGATCTCTCGGATGCCTTGACAGTAGCAGACCGGGGTGTGGTGCTGCCCAGAGATGTGAAGGTCGAGCAGCGTCGCCTGAAAGCCACCAACATGGATGCGATCGCCGAGCGCGATATCCGTTATCCGATGCAGGTGAACCTCAACGGAAGTGTGCACGATATCGTCTTCTTCGAACCGTATGCATGGTTTCTGAATGTCGGGCGGGAGGCCTACCGGCGCTCCTCCAATTTTCAGACCACCATGCAGGCCTATCGTGAAATGCGCGAGACACTGCCAGATAGCTGTATGGTTGTCGTCTACTTTCCGACCAAGCCGCATATCTATCTGCCTTATCTGGACCCCGAAGATCGCCCGACCCTGATGAATAAGGCTGAGCGCTTTACAGTCGGGGATGGCGGAAGGCTGGTCAATGCACCTGATACGGAAACCACCTTTGAAGACCTGCTCAACCGGCTTGACAATCAGCGTGATGTCCTACGGGAAGCGATGCAGGAAGCGGGTTTCGTTTTCTTCGATCTGACGCCGGTCCTGTCCGCCGCCGCCGCTGAGGGCCAGATCCTGTACTACACTTATGATACGCATTGGAATCAGGAGGGGCACGATCTGGTCGGCGCGGCGATTGCTGACTTCCTGAAAACCAATCCTTGCGGTGCATCTGAATCCTGATTGAAACGCTGCCAGAATGACAACTGTTGGTTACTGAAGAGACCTTGCAGAGTTTCCTCAGTAACCAAAACTACACCTGTTTCATGGAGACCTACGTAAAGCTATCCAGCCCACACAGGAGTATTCCTATGCACAGGATTTTATTCATTTTTGCGAGCCTGTTATCTTTTGGAATAGTTGGATTGTCTACTGTCTTCAGTCAATCATCTTCAGCGCCCGAAGACCAACTCCTCTTTTTTCAAAACAATTTGGATGGAAGTACGACAATCAACCTTATCGAAAAAAATGCGACATACAGTAGCGTCGTACCTTCTGACGAATGTTACAACGTTTCGGGGCAAAATTACTTGATTGCTACATCCGAAAAGGAAAAGCCAAGTTCAATCGAAATTGTTGATATCAGGACTTCAGAGTTAGTAGGGAAGATTAATTGGATGCCAGAATGGTCAAGCTCGTGTGTCTTTGGAATCGTAGATGGAGAGTCTTTACTTGTCCGCCCGAATGTTGAAAGTGGAGAAGGTATATTTTTTGATATCAATACCGCTCGTGAAAAAAGGAAGATAAACCTTACTCAGGGAAGATTTATAGAGGGAAACTTCAGTAGTTTAAGTGACCAAGAAGCTATATACAGTATTACGAATGGTGGACCATTCAAATTTTCGCCTGATCAAAGTAAAGACATAATTTTATATCATCACTGTCCAGAAATGGTTGACTTTACTAGAAATGAAGGATGCAGAGAGTCTTTGAATTTTCGAGTCTACGATCTCAACCAGAAACGAGAAATTACAACTCTGCAAGCTGTACCTTATATGCGTCGAGATCCAGTCTTTGACTTCGGTTATAGCTTTCACTGGTCACCACGAGGAAATTACATTGCTTACCGTTCAGGTGATGACATGAGGGGTCAAAGAGTTATTTATGACTTAAAGCAGAATAACTATATTGATACCTCATCAATCAAAGCGGAAGCTTACAAATTCCTTGACTTAACACGATGGTCACCAGACGAAACAAAGATCGCTGTGTTGCTGATGCCTCATGATGAAAGTAAGGGAGCTGGTAGTTCTGTCGGAGTGTTCGATTTAGGTACCCAACAATTTGAAATCCTTCCTAATCTATATGAGGTGAATGTTAACGAGTGGGATTGGCTTCCGACGAGCGATGCACTTGCACTAAACCTTGGGAATAACACACTCGTGCGTGTCGATTTGCAGGGTTCGAGTGAAGTCATTGCAGAAAATGTTGATCGAATAAATTCTACCTACAATCGGCCCTAGTGATTGAAGTAGTTCATATTCACACTGATGAGCTCACTTTGTCGCTTATATATGGGTGGACAGATTATGGTTTTGCAGTGGTTACAGCACAGCAGGATCAGGCGCTTCCTGATTCTAATGGTAAAGATTATGATGTAACACCACCTGCTTGGGTAACACTAGGTTCCGTACCCTTCCCTTTCTGACCAATTGCTGGTAACCCACCGAGCTAACCTGCCGGGCTCATTTTTGTCAGTAAAGGACCCTATTGTAATGAATAAAGTCCTGATCATTTTCCTGAGTTTGATATGGATCTGGCTAAGTAACGTGTCTACTGTATTTAGTCAAACTACATTAGCAAACAAAAACTATATCATGTTTTTTCAAAACAATTCCGATGGAAGTACGACCGTCAATGTTATTGACTCGAATGGCATCTACAGTGTCACCGTACTGCCTAGTGAATGTTACAGTTTTGCAATCGGAGAACATGTGATTGGTATTTCCCAAAAGCAAAATCCAAGTTCAATTCGTATCATTGACCTGAAGACATCCGAAACAATCGGAGAGATTCGCTGGAAGCCAGAATGGGTGAGTCCATGTGCCTTTGGGATATTAGCTGATAATTCTATCTTTGTCCGACCTGACAGTGAAAATCAGGAGGCCATCGTTTTTAATATCAACGCCGTTCGTGATATCAAAACCGTCGATCTCACTCAGGGTATGTTTATTGCTGGCCGTTTTCAAAAATCGAGTGATCTGGAACCTATCTATGAAAACATTACCAATGGGGCGCCCTTTAAAGTCTCACCCGATACCACTGCAAATTTAATCCTGTATTACCGTTGCTCGGCCAAATTTACAAGAAACGAAGGTTGCACAGGCTCCTCAAGTTTTGGGATTTATGACCTTAGCCAAAACAAGGAGATCACTACTTTGCAGGCAACGCCCTTTATGAGGAGGGACCCGGTTTTCGACTTCGGTTATAGCTTTCACTGGTCACCAAGAGGAAATTACATTGCTTACCGTTCAGACTACGATAGTCCTGGAGAAAGGATTATTTATGACTTAAAGCAGAATAATTATATTGATACATCAACCATCAGGTCTGAAGCTTACAGAATCCTCGACTTAACGCGGTGGTCACCAGATGAAACAAAGATCGCGATGTTACTTGTACCTCTTGATGAAAGTAAGGCTTTTGGTACTGCTGTTGGAGTATTCGACTTAAGTACTCAACAATTTGAAATTCTCCCTGGTCTCTTTGAGGTAAGGGGCGACGAATGGGATTGGTTACCAACAAGCGATGGATTTGCATTAACACTTGAGGAGAGCAGACTGTTACGAGTCGATTTGCAGGGCTCGAGCGAAGTCATTGCACAAAATGTTGATCGAATCAGTTCTACCTACAATCAGTGATTGTGATTGCACATATAGGTTGTTTCAATCGTTGCGCAGGATTACGCTGCCACCACCGGATTAAAGTGGTGGCAGTAATGTTAATAGGGTAGGACTACCACTTCTTTTCGCGCTTGATGAACTCATAAGCCTCGGTCAGTTCACGGAATTTCTTCGCCGCTTCTTCCTTTGGCAGCGTGCTGGTATCCGGATGGACCGCCAGTGCCAGCCTGCGGAAGGCGGCTTTCACTTCCTGTGGAGATGCATCTGTTTCAAGTTCCAGCATCTGATAGTAAGTCACCATCAGATGATTTCCACGATGTAGTGGAGCAGGGACCTCCGTATGGACCTTCTGTTCCCATGTGGTCTGGCTCCACGAGTGCCATTGATAATCCTGCGCAGATGGACGCCGGTACTGAGCGGTATACTGCGGACGGCGTGGGTCGCGCCAGAAGGGGTGATAGCCGAAATCTGCGACCTGCCAGTCCCCTTTGAGGTAGCGTGGTTTGACCGAGACTTTGGTGTAACGAAGTTCATCAAATGCCACTGCTGGCCCGTATTTCGCCACGTAGTTCGCTGAACTGGCGATCTGCTCCAGATGGATCTGGATGATATTGGGTACACCCTGATCAACCACATAGGCGTACAGGCATTCGCGGTTGAGCGCATGCAGTGCTAGCAGCCATTCTGGCGGTTCGAAACGCGTATCCGCTGGTGGAATCAGATTGGCCGCAAGGATAAACATCGAGCCGAGACCCACCTGCGTCCCTTCCTGTAACACGGTTCGGATCGCCCTTGTTCTGACGGGTTCACTCAACAGAAAGATATTGATCACTACGCCGGTCCAGGTGTGGATGACGAGGCTGTTGGTCGGTGTGATGAAACAATTCTGGACGTTCATGATCCCGATGATTCGGGAGCGCAGCCATGGCTTTACAGATTCGATCGCACTGGTCTGATCTGATGTATTCACGCCTTCACTCTCTGTGCGGCTATACGAACGGTCTGGAGATGAATATCGACGATGTCCTCTACATTATCAGCATAGCCGCCACCCATGGCAACTGCAACCGGCAGGCCTGCCCCTTCGCATAAACTGAGTACCAGCGTGTCACGCTCTGCCAACCCTGCTTTGGAAATGCTGAGTTTGCCAAGACGATCTCCACTGAAGGCATCGGCCCCCGCGATAAAGATCGCCAGATCCGCACCTGCGTGCATCAGGGCGCGGCGGGTTCCTTCCTCCACCATCTCAAGATAGACCTCATCTCCGGTACCATCGGGCAGCCCGATATCCAGATCCCCCGCGATTTTGCGGAAGGGGAAGTTCCGGTCTCCATGAATAGAGAACGTAAAAATCGTCGGGTCTCCATCGGCAATATCGGCGGTTCCGTTCCCTTGATGGACATCGGTATCGATGATTACGACGCGGCGCACCAGCCCTTCGGCCTGCATGCGACGGGCAGCGATGGCTGCGTCATTGAAGACGCAGTACCCTTCGCCGTGATCGCGGCAGGCATGATGCGTGCCCCCCGCCAGATTGACCGCGATTCCCTCCTGTGTCAGTGCGGTACGTGCCGCTTCGATTGTCGCACCAGAGGACCGGCGTGAGCGCTCGACCATCTCTGGTGACCACGGGAAACCGATTCGCCGTATTTCCTTGGCCGAGAGGGTACCACCCTTCACATGAGTGAGATATTCAGCCGTATGGCAGCGTAGGATGTCTTCGTCGGTAGCAGCAGGTGGGATATGCAGATCGTCAGGAGATAAAACCTGCTCTTCGAGGATGCGCTCTCGCAGCCGCGCATATTTGCGCATGGGAAAGCGGTGTCCTTCAGGCAGAGGCAGGACAAAGCTATCGCTGTAGAAGGCTTTCATCAGCCGAAAGTTTCCAATTCATCTCTGGTTCTATTATAAAATTTCGTGTAGTCAATATACAGACTGAATTATTGTTTCTGTTTCCAGTCCTGAGACACCAGTTTGCTGACCACCTGTGCCGAGAGCATCACCATCGGGACGCCTCCGCCGGGATGGGTTGTCCCACCGACGAAGTAGAGGCCCTGTACATCCGGGCAGCGGTTGTGAGGACGGCGGAATGCTGTCCATCGGCTGTTGGCAGATGGGCCATATAATGCACCACGATGCGCCGCGCTGTTCTGTGCGAGTTCCAGCGGTGTCCATAGGGTTTCCGTCAGAATTTTATCACGAATTGAAAACCCGAAGCTTTCGATGCGATCCAGCACTACATCCCGATAATGGTCACGCTGTACTTGCCAGTCAAAATCAGCGGACAGGGCAGGGGCATTCACCAGGATAAACCAGTTTTCACAGCCAGACGGCGCATGATCGGGGTCAGTCTTCGAGGTGATGGCGATATATACCGTCGGCTCGGTGGGTGGAAGCTGCTGCCGAAAGATTTCGTCGAATTCCCGCCGATAGTCACTGCTGAAAAGGATGTTATGGTGTGAGAGGCGCTCATGTTCTGATTGGACTCCAAGCATCATGACAAAACCAGAGCCTGAAGGCTCGAAATCCTTCAACTGCCGTAAGCGCTTCTGAATGCGCGGTGTGCGCGGCAGCAGATGTTCATAGGCTGTAGTCACATCACTGTTGGCGATCACCACATCGGCTTTGTACTGTGTTCCGTCGTGGAGTCGGATGCCCTTTGCCTGTCCTCCCTCGACGATGATCTGCTGTACCGGAGTGTGGGTATGAATGCCGACCCCCAGTTCCAGCGCGAGCCGTTCCAGCGCACGGGCAATGCTGAAGATACCGCCTTCGGGATACCAGACACCTTCGACCATCTCCAGATAGGCGATTAGATTCAGTGTGGCGGGCGCACGGTAGGGACTGCCACCCACATATGTCGCAAAACGGCCCAGAAGCTGGCGCAGATGCGGGGATGAAACATGCCCCTCAATCGCCTGCTGCATCTGGCGCAGGGGATCAGCCTTCAGCCAGTCCCTCAAGGGGACTTTCGCAAAGCTGGCGGGTGACGGTGGCTGATCGTAGATAAACACTGGGCTGGTGACGCGATAGATCTCCGCGGCGTATTTCAGATAGGCGGCATACCCCTCTGCATCGTCGGGATGAAGCTGCGCGATCTGCTGTGACATGTGTGATATGTCATTGGTGGCATCAAGTACGGTTCCATCCGGGTAAAAATAACGGGTCAGCGGGTCAATTGGCAGCAGTGTAAGGTAATCTTCAAGCCGGCGACCCGCATCGGCAAACAGCGCCTCCAGGACATGGCGCATTGTAATCACCGATGGCCCCGTATCCCAGCGGAAACCATCCTGAATGATTTCACTCATTTTGCCGCCAACGGTCGGATTCTTCTCATAGACAGTCACCTGCCAGCCAGCCACAGCCAGCCGGATTGCGGCAGACAATCCGCCGACACCCGCCCCAATTACAATCGCATCAGCCAATGGATTCGCCTACGAAGGCTCTGCTCCTCTGGTATCGTCTGTTTGATGCTTCTTACCGCCCTGCATCATCCGGATTCCGGGTGGGGTGGTCAGTTCGCGACGATGTCGAAAGATCAGCAGTATCAGTGTGCCAAACCATGCGGCCAGCCATGTCTGCGGGGCAGATATGGCCAGCAGGTAAAACAGCAGACACAGCATCGTGAGCATCACCGCCCACGCGCTGGAGGTCAGCATCAGTGACCAAAGGACCAACAGGCCGCAGGCAACGAAAATCACCACCCCTAATGCCAATCCGATCCACATACCAGCGATCGCCGCAATCGCCTTTCCACCTCTGAAGTGCAGAAAAGGTGAAAAGGCATGTCCCAGCGGCGGTGCCAGTGCACACGCAATCAGCGCTAATCCGTCATACTGAAAGATATAGGCCGCCATCCCGAGCGGAAATGCCCCTTTGGTGATTTCAAGGATCAGTGCCAGCCCACCCCATGCAAAGCTGCCAGCGCGGATCACGTTGAAGACTCCCGGATTACCGTCCCCATATGCCCGAATATCACGGCGCATGGCGTACTTGCCAATCCAGTAGGCGAAAGGCAGTGATCCACACAAAAAGCTGACCAGCACCCAGATCCACGCGTTCATGATGGCGCTCGTCGTACTGGTGACAGATACCCTGGCGCGGCCAGCATCGCAGTGAGGCTGAAAACCCCCATGCCAATAAATCCGAAGAACGACGGGCCAGGCTGCTGCCAGAAAAAAGCGAGGCCAATCGTCTGAAGCAGCCATACCGTTGTATAAACACCGATAAGCGGGCGTTTCGGCAGTTGTGTCAGCCATGTGGGTGGAATCACCAGCGTCGCCACTATTCCTGTCAGAAACCAGCCTGCATAGTTGCTCCACGGAATGCCGAAGTAATTGCCTGGGCCAATGGTATTGGCCTGCCATTCCCAGAAGCCCCAGCCGACCATCTGTGGATCAAGAAACAGATCCCACGCGCTAATGGCTGCCGCACTCAGGATGACAAACGCCACATAACGTGTGGATTTTGGGAGATGGTTCTCCAACCGGCTGACAATCAGGCTGGCGACAGCCCATGAAGGCAGCAGCATCATAAACCACGCCAGCGGGATAACGAGTGGGACATCACCCAACTGTGGCTGAAGTGAGGCAGTATAGCTGTAAATGCCAAATGGAAAGCCGGTTTTTGATCCGATGTACTCGGCGGCAAAGGTGACTATCGCTACCAGCACCGCTGCGACCGTCGTGCGCCGTACACCCCATCCGATCACACCAATGTTGAAGACCGCCAGAAATTGCAGGATGACCGTCAGTGAAGACATCAATGGGATGATCTCGTCGCCCATCGTCCAGCGTGCGATAGGCACGGCGATCATCGCCAGCACCCACATGCCCGAAAATACCGCTGCCATCTGACCGGAACGCCGTGTGACATCACCATCAGGTGCATCATGAGTTGAAGACATCAGTTTGGGAAAGGTGATCATGGTGCTGACACTGTTACCGCTGCGGTCACCAGACCAGCCAGTTCTCCATGGACTTCAAGCGCCGCACACTCTCCGGTATCATCCAGAATGACGGTGTCGTCATGCCGTATCAGCCGTGTGCGGATACTTGCCCGCATGGTCTCGGAAACGCGCTTGTGCATCTCGGTCCGGATCGGGGCATGAAGCAGGCCGCCTGACTGCCGTTCTGAAATCATCTCAAGACGATAGCGCGAATCGCGAATCACCCAATGTACACGATGATCATCCACCGTGAGGTGTTCGGTGACTGCGCCAGTGTATGTCGCGAATCGATACAGCAGCCCATGATGCCAGACGCCAACGATGAATCCGGCAAAAGTGCGGCCAAAAAGAGGTATCATGGCAATCGATGCGGTTAGGGATGTGCCCGGTGTCTCGAAATGGTTACTCTGCTGCCAGACATAACCAGTAGGGAAGTTACGCCCCCAGTCCTTCTCGATGTAACCTCGTCCTCCGCCAAAGTCGATCGACTCGCCGTTAACCGTAAGCTGACCGTCGAGTGTGTGATCAAGGCTGACGACCCCGTGATAGCACTCCATAACTGGGACCCATGCATACCATCCCATGATGCCGGGTGAAGTCACTGTCACCGGCCACGGGTTGAATTTGCCAAAGTGGATTTCACCCTGAATCTCTATCGATCCGCCACTCAGATTCAGCCGGATGCAGTCACTGCTGAACAGGTTGTCGCCCACACACACGTGAAAGCGCTCAGCATCAGCGGAAAAAGCATCTGCCGGAAATGTGTAGTAGGCCGAATCGCCCGACACGCCGTCGAGGATCTGAACAAAAGCATGAGTGTGTGTGGCGTCTTCTGCCAGAAACAATCCGGGGATGACTGCCAGTCGGCGCTGATGGTTGGCACTGACGAATTTAAAATACCATCCTTCGAAATAGGGTGGTTTACGATAGTAACCCTGAAAGATTTCCGGATGGAAAAGGGTATAGAGATAACGTCGCATATCGGTGTCGGTGTATCCGTTTTATTCGCTATTTCACTGGAACGCGGGATGCTTTCCAGAGGTCGAAAATCAGCAGCAGGCCGCCCTGCAACACGATGCCCAAGCCGATTCCGTGTTCGCGGCGCTCGTTCCAGTTACGGCTGTGCGCGAAGCGCCATCCACCGAGCATGTAGAGCACATCCAGTCCGGCGTTGACCAGCAGGATGCGCTTGAGATTGGATGCTTCCTGCTTTGCATGCTGATGTGCCGTGATGGGATTGAGTCCGGTCTTCTGATGGCGCTGACGCATGGCCCGTCCCCCAACTGTTGCGATGCCGATGTTGATCAGCCCCCATCCGATATTCTGGCTGCCGAAGCCCCGCCAGAAACCGCGTCGGGAAATCAGCAGCACGCCAGCAGCAATATTGACCATATTCCAGCGCATCAGATCACGCGAGACGTTGAGTCCGAAATCCCAGATATTGCCCCTGGCTTTATCGGCTGTCAGTTTATTGACCATCACCGGTTCCCTGTATAAGTCTATCGGTACGGGCTTTCATGTCGCGTTTCCATACCAGATACTTCTGACGGATTCCTTCGGGCAGTCGATCTTCACTTTCCTGTGCCTGTGCCAGTGTAACACCGAAGGTCAGCAGGACATTGGTCATCAGGAAGAACAGAAATTCCTCGAAAGGCAGATGCGGGATCACATCCACGCCGATCGTCTTCTTCGGGTTGATTTTCCAGATACCAGCCCCGATAGCCTGTGAGTCCGCCCATCCGAGATAGAGTGTTGCCGGTACAATCCCCGTCGCCACCATATTCCGATTCCGCCATAGGATATCACCCCCAAATGCCACTTGCAGCATGATCGGTGGCAGCGCCCATGAGAGGATCAGGTCCAGATACTTGCGTTTCTGTGGGCCAGTGAACAGATCCACGGTTGAAATCAGCCACGGGACAGCCAGTAGGCCGGTTGCAATCAGGCGGTTCCTGGGATCACGGTTATAAGGTCTGTCATTCGCCGGGACAAAGCGTGCCATCAATTGCAGCCACGAACCGGTCAGCAGTGGTTGCAGTACAAAAAACGAGTACTCCTCAATTGGTACCCAGCCAACACGCAGTCCGGTGACGCGTTTCGGATCGTACCCCCACACTTCGCTCGCAACCAGATAGTTGTCCCAAATGGTTGTATAGGTCAGTGCGATGGTGGAGTGCAGTGCAAGCACGGTCTCCTCATCTCCTGCGCTCATGCTGGGGGGAAGCGTCTGACCCTGTTGGCGGAACCACCAGATCAGCGTTCGCATCAAGATAAAGGGCGCGATCACATATCGTGCCAGAAAGCCGAAGTACTTCATTTAGAAACCTGTGTATTTGATGGAAGCTGTTGTTCCAGCTCATCCAGTGCGCGGCGCAGCGTAGAAGCACTGTTGTGAAGTGCTTTTTGTTCATCATCGGTCAAAGGAAGCGAAAAGGTATCGAGAATGCCAGCACCACCGATCAACTGCGGCAGTGAAAGCGTCACATTCTCAATACCTGCAACTTCGGCGTGTGGTGTGCTGACCGTCATAATCGCACGCTGATCGTGCAGAATAACATCGACAAGGCGCGAGATGGCGCTGGCAATCCCGTAGTAGGTGGCCTGTTTGCCTGCGATAATCTGATAGGCAGCGTGTCGCACGTTGTGTTCGATCTCCTGCCGCACACTGTCATCCATCGGGATATCGCGTCTGGTGCAAAAGCCTTCGAGTGGTAAACCGGCAACCGTCGCCAGTGACCACGTCAGCACTTCAGAGTCACCGTGTTCTCCGATCACGTAGCCGTGCACATGATGTGAGTCCACCCCTACATGCCGCGCCAGCAGTGACCGGAACCGTGCAGTATCCAGTGTCGTCCCGGACCCCATCACACGCCGTGGGTCAAGCCCGTATTCGGCGGCAAAGCGCGCCGTGAGGTGTGTCATGATGTCCACCGGATTGGATGCAACGATCAGAATGGCTTCCGGTGCATATTTCAGGATATTCGGGATAATCTGCGCGAAGATCGCGGCATTTCTGCCGAGCAGCTCCAGCCGGGTTTCACTGTCGGATTTCTGATTGACACCGGCGGCGATGATCACGACCCGACTGCCAGCGAGATCGGCGTAATCACCGTAATGGATGTTCAGAGGATGCGCAAAAGGAACGGCATGATTGATGTCATTGGCTTCAGCCTTCGCACGTAATGTATTTTTATCGACCAGGACGATTTCTCGCCCGACGCCGCTCATAACCATCGCATACGCGACGGTAGAACCGACAAGACCGCTGCCGACAATTCCGATTTTCATGTGTCTGCTCTCGTTGTGTGATGATGGAAATCCGGGTCAAAGTCATATTGCCCCCGGATTGTGCCCGATTGTCAGCGTAACTGCCACCAGATCGCAGGCATCCGCAGCGCTTTATGCAGCGATGAAGTATGCGCCCGATGATTGAAGACATCGTAATCGTGCTGCTCAATATCCCGGAGAATTTCGCGGTACAGGTCAGCAGCGGCACCAATACCGAAGCGTCCATCGGCATCGAGTAGCTGAATGCCTTTCCACGATTCCTCATACAGCCTGCGATTGCGCTCAATCTGAAAGCGCATGAACTCGCGCCACTGTGGGGTGACACGGGCAGACTGAAGATCTTCTTCGCGGATGCCAAAATGATCAAGCTCTTCCTGCGGCAGGTACAGGCGGCCATTGCGCCAGTCTTCCCCCACATCCCGCAGGATATTGGTCAACTGGAGGGCGACACCCAATTTGACTGCGTAGGGCAGGGCTTCTTCGCTTCTGAACCCGATGATATGCATTGCCATCAGGCCGACAGTCGAGGCTACACCGTAGGCATAGTGCGCTAACTCGTGAAATGTTGTATAGCGCTTCTGGATGAGATCTCGGGCGACGCCGTTGATCAACTGCTCGGCGTAGCCGTTTGGAATGTTGAAACGCTGTTGTGTGTCGAGCCATGCCAGTGCAACCAGGTCTCCTGATGCGCCTGCCGGATCACTGACCATCGCCCGCCACGTCTCAAGTTTTGTGAGGCGTTGTGCTTCGGGCTGACTGTTGTCAACGATATCGTCGGTGGTGCGACAGAACGCATACAGGGCACGGGCGGCACGTCGCTTTTCCACGGGCAGTAGTCCTGATGCCATAGAAAAAGTACGGCTGAAATAGCTCGTCACTGCATCACAGTGGCGGTAAGCTTTCTCCAGAACCGATTTGTCAGTCGAAAAGTAGGTATGAAGTGTCGATGTACGTAAAGCCTCTTCTGCCCAGCCTAAAAGTTGATATTCCCAATGATGAGGATGAACTAACGGTAAATCCATGATCCAGTAATCACCTTAACAAACCCAACCGCCAATCATTAGAAACAACTACAGCAAAGCTACTATGAGGTCGGAATTAGCGTCGCATTAAAGTGTTGTTCCCACCCCTTTACTGCGAAACTGTGTTATTATTTTGCGAGTTTTCCCATGAGGTGATTTTAGAGCATATCTGAAAATTCAGAAAACCTGCCTGAACCTCATGGAAACGCCGGACAATGCAGGCGTTGCCCCTACAAAATATCGGTGATGTAGGGACGGCTTGCCCTGTCCGCGCACAAAATTAATTTCAGAGATCCTGTAAAAAATTTTAACCTGTTCGCCACAGGATGGTGAAAATGATGCGCAGCGGCAGCGAAAGGGCAAACGGCTAGTGAACGGTCAGATTTCAAAGAAACGGACAAAAATTGTAGCGACGATTGGGCCTTCATCGAGTGATGAAGTAACCATCCGCCGGATGATTCAGGCGGGGCTTAACGTCGCGCGAATCAATTTCTCTCATGGCGAACACGAAGAGCATGGCGCACGGATCGACCTTGTACGCCGGATTGCCGAGGAAGAAGGCGTTGTCGTCGGGATTCTGTGCGATATTCAGGGGCCAAAGATCCGCATCGGCAAGATCGAAAGCGGTGGTATTACGCTTGCACCAGATGACAAAGTCACCCTGACACTCGACCCCAATGCGACCGGGGCCAACAATACGATCGCGCTGCCTCATCCGGAGTTCGTGCGCGACATCAGCCGGGGGATGCAGCTTCTGCTGGATGACGGCAATCTCGAATTCGAAGTGGAAGAGGCCACAGGGCAGAATCTGTACTGCCGGGTTGTAATTGGCGGCCTGCTTACGTCGCGTAAAGGTGTGATGGCACCGAAGGCCCGTCTTACGCTCTCTGCCATTACGGATAAGGACCGCGCCGATGTCGAGTATGCGCTCTTAAAGCAGGCGGATTATGTCGCCATGTCGTTTGTGCGCTCTGCTGATGATATTCGCGAGATGCGCTGGCTGATTCGTCATCTTGGTGGCGAAGATACCGCCATCATTGCCAAGATCGAGAAACATGAGGCGCTGGAAAACATCGAGTCGATTATCGCCGCTTCCGAAGGGATCATGGTAGCGCGTGGCGATCTCGGTATTGAAACCCCGGCGGAAGAAGTCCCATATCATCAGAAGCGTATTATTCGCCTCTGTAACGAGGCAAGCAAACCCGTCATTACAGCCACGCAGATGCTCAACTCAATGGTGGACAGCCCCCGTCCCACCCGTGCCGAAGCCAGTGATGTTTACAATGCGATTGTCGATGGTACCGACGCGGTCATGTTGAGTAATGAGACCGCTGCGGGTAAATACCCGGTTATGGCGGTACAGACGATGGCGAATATCGCAGCCATTGCCGAACAGCACCTTGATTCGAAAGGGCGGGGGAGTTGGGAAAGCCTCAAGGGACACAGCGGCAATAGTGAAGCAACCGCCGATGCCGTCAGTGAGGCGACCTATCATATTTCTGAAGCGCTCTCACCACGGGCTATCGTTACAGCGACCATGACCGGGTATACCGCACGGCGTGTCGCCCGTGAACGCCCCAGCACGCCGATTATCTGCGTAACCCCGATGATGACCACCTACCGTCGAATGTCGCTGGTATGGGGTGTCACGCCGCTGCTGATCCCGGAATTCCACACGATCGACGCCATGATCGAAACCGTCGTGAGCGCCGTCACAGAGGCAGAACTGGTCAAGCGCGGTGATGTCATCCTTATCATCGCCGGCGTGCCATTCGGCATCGGCGGCCAGACCAATCTGCTGAAGCTGCACCGCATTGAGGAAACCGGTAAGACCGTCTAGCGGTGTCGGGCCGGACCTGCGATAGATCGCCATATCCACTGCGGTTGCACTACGCGTTATAAGATACAAAGGCCGGACAAGTCCGGCCTTTGTAAGTGTACCTACCTGAAGCACGATTGATATCAATTGCGCAGCGGCCACTCCACACCTTTTCCCAGCCAATTCTGGATGATTTGAAAACTCTAACCGCGTAAATCGAACACCTGTGCTACAATATAAGGTGCCGTTCCTTAAATCTGCACCTTAATATCGTATCAGGTCATATTTCCAGAAGTACAGCAGTTGCAGCATAAAATTTTTGTGCAGCAGCAGCAGCAGCAGCAGCAAGTAGCTTTTGAACCTGAAAGCCTGATGACACGGGCCTGATTGCAGCAGTATAGTGCAGCAAACTGCTGCAACCGGCAGGTGCGCGCCACCTGTGCCTTCTGTTTGTTTAGTAATCTTCGCTGTCCACGAATTCCAGAGAGCCTGTCTGCTGAGAGGCTTGCGTCGAAGAGCTAGTGGTCCGGCTGGCGGAGTCTCGCGTGACACTCCGCCGCTTCGGTCGTGATACCGCCAGCGTGTCCGCGTATCCAGCCCCGAGGTCAGCGCCAATCGGATCAGTGTTATATGTGGGCTGTCCGGTCGCACAGAAGGGGCAGATATTCCATGCCAGTTCAAGCGTTTTTCCACAGGCGACACACGGTTTCTTCAGCTTGGTATGACAGTTCGGGCAGACCTGCCAGTTAGTCTGGGTGCGCTGTCCGCAGCCGGGACAATTTGGCTTCTCTTCAATTTCCTGAAGCAGTGCTTCCTCCTCGAGCGAGCGTTCATACGCCTCTCCGAGGGTTTCACGTGGGCGCAGCAGAAGATAGATCAGCAGCCCCGGCAGCATGAGAATGGCGACGAACACCGCAGCCTGTAACTGCGCCAGCCGATCCCGCGAACGGGCACGCATATCGCGAAAGGTCCACACCACCATTGCTAGCCAGAAGGCGACAACGACCACACCCCCGTAGATCAGCGCGATCAGGACGATATTGTTGATATTCTCCAGATTAAGTTCAGGCATGCTGATTGCTTTTTCCAGTTTTCAGTAATCCATTAGAAGCCAGCACGCCATGATCGAATGCTGACGACTACCGGCAATAATAGCAGTGCAGTCGGATGTTGCAAAGCAGTATGTTAAAGCCAGTAGATTGTATCCGGTCGTCTAAGCTCGTCCCACCAGAATGACGACCGACCGCGCCGCTACCTGATAACTGCGCTCGTCCACAAGCAGCGTTTCACTGCCGGGAGTGCAGATCGTGTGTGGGTGAGGGCGGTCAGTATCAGCAAACAGATGCCAGCGCATGTGACGCGGCAGCATCGGCAGCTCGAACAGGTACGGCTGCCAATCCATGTTGGCCGCGACATAAACATAATCGTCTTCACCCTGCTGTTCCCATGTATGCCTGCCACATAGCATGAATGCCAGCATGTGATTATCCTGGGACCAGTTAGCCTGCCATGCCTGTGTGCTGTGCCAACTGATGTCCGGATACCCACTCTGGACACTGTCGCGGTGGAGAAAATGTGCCCGTCGGCGCAGTACCGGATGCGCTTTACGAAAGGCGATCATCTGCTGGAAAAAGGTGAAGGTGTCGCTGTTCTGCTCGGTTTTCCGCCAGTCGAACCAGTTCAGCTCGTTATCATGACAGTAGGTGTTGTTGTTGCCCTGTTTGCTGTGGGCGATTTCATCTCCCATCAGGATCATCGGCACCCCCTGACTGGTCATCAGCAGGGCGACCGCGTTCTTCACCATTTTGCTGCGCAGGCGGCTGACTTCTTCGAGGTCCGTTTCACCTTCGATGCCGCAGTTCCAACTGTAGTTATCGTTCGCGCCATCACGATTATTTTCGCCATTGGCATAGTTATGCTTCTGATTGTACGAAAACAGGTCGATCAGTGAGAATCCATCGTGGCAGGTGATAAAGTTGATGGAGGCAGCAGTCCCACGGGTGTGATAGAGATCGGGCGAACCCTGAATACGCTCTGCCGTTTCCCAGACCATGCCGTTATCCCCTCTGAGGAAGCGGCGCAGGGTATCGCGATACTTCCCGTTCCATTCGGCCCAGCGACCATAAGCTGGGAATGATCCCACCTGATACAGTCCACCCGCATCCCATGCTTCCGCAATCAGTTTGACATTTGCCAGCACCGGATCAGCGGCCAGCATTTCGAGCAGAGGTGGATTTGCCAGCGGCAGGCCGCGCTGATCACGGCCTAAAATCGAGGCAAGGTCGAAGCGGAATCCGTCGATGTGATATTCTGCGACCCAGTAGCGCAGGCACTCCAGTACGATGTTGCGCACCACCGGGTGATTGCAGTTCATGGTGTTGCCCGTACCGCTGAAGTTCAGGTAAGAACCGTCCGGTGCAAGCATGTAATAGGTCTTATTGTCAAGGCCGCGAAAAGAGATCGTATGACCTTTTTCATTTCCTTCAGCGGTGTGATTGAAAACCACATCGAGAATCACTTCGATGCCGTGGTGATGCAGTTCCCGGACCAGTGTCTTGAACTCATCCACCTGCATCCCCATTTCCCCGGTCGCGGCATAACCCGCTTTAGGGGCGAAGAATCCAACCGTGCTGTATCCCCAGTAATTGATCAGCCGTTCACCCGTAATCGGGTTATGGCGGTCGTATTCCCATTCGTCGAATTCGAAGATCGGCATCAGCTCGACACAATTGACGCCCAGTGACTTCAGGTAGGGGATTTTCTCGCGGATACCGCTGAAAGTGGCCGGGAACCGCACACCGGATGAAGGGTGCGCTGTGAATCCGCGCACGTGCAATTCATAGATGACCAGATCCTGAATTGGGATATGGGGTGGACGATCGTCTCCCCAGTCGTAATCATCGAAGATGAGGCGGGCGCGGTGTGGATAAAGCCGGTCATAATCAGGTTGGCTGCCCCATGTATCACGTCCACTGATCGCCTTGGCATACGGGTCCAGCAGGATGTTACTCGGATCGAACCAGTGGCCCTTATGCGGCTCAAACTGACCATCCATACGATAACCGTATTCGAAGTCCAGTTCGGCCAGATCCAGCCCATAGACCGTCATGGCGAAGATTGTCCCGACTTTAAAGCCTTCCTGAAATGGGATTTCGACAAAGGGTTGGTCCGCGCCTTTTTCAAACAGGACGAGTGTGCAGGCAGTGGCATGATGCGAAAAAACGGCGAAGTTGACTCCACCGTTAGGCACAATGGTCGCACCGAGAGGGTAGGGTCGGCCAGTACGCAGCCTGAAATTACCATAGACATGCGTTGGATGACTATCGATGCGATCCGAATATACAGTTGTCATAGCACGATTACCTTAACTTGCTCTTTCCGCAATCAGGCGCAACCCCTGTTCGCGGTTTTCCGCAATCGTGAACAGGCTCAGGAAGCCGGTGATGTCCATGATGGCGTGTACTTCCTCGGTCAGGCCCATGAGGACCATGGAACGCTGGTTTTCCCTGACACGACGATAAAGCAGGAGCAGCATCCTCAGGCCGGCACTGCTCAGGAACCCGACACGGCTCATATCCAGCAGGACATGATGACCGTCACTGGCAGCTTGCAGAATAGGGCTTTGGATACTGGTGGTGGAGGCGGCATCAAGCCGACCTTCGATGGAGATAATAGCAGTGGGGTGATGAATCTCGATAAAAGCGTTCATTCTTCAGGACATTTCAGTCAATAATCACAGAGAGATAAAGAGTAATATGTAATCAGGCAATAGAACGAAATATTACTTCTCACTAAATAGACCGTAAGAGTTAAGGTTTGTCAACCGATGAAACCAAAATTTCGGAAGAAATTTACAGAATTTCCTTGGCGCTATGCTGATTAATCTCAATTATAAATTCACTATTGCTGAGTGTAAAGTGGACATTAAGAATCTAAAAAGACCTTCACCTGAAGGTCTTTTTAGATAGATGAAATTTATTAGCTAGCTTACATCATCCAGATATTCGACCGCGTTTTCAAGGAGCAGATCCTCATCGGTGAACAGTGTTTCCTCGATGATGGGGACATCAATTGTGGGGGCAATACCTTTGCCTTCGATGTGGATTTCCTGATCGACATCGACTGAACGGGTGACCGTGAAGCGGATAGTCATCCCCAGTGGCATCAGGAAGTCCTCAACACCACCACCCAGGCCTGCGGTGGGGTATGAACCCACAATCGCGGCGCGGTCCTCAAGGGTTAGATTATAGGCGAAGCGTTCACATGCGCTGGCGCAGTCCGGCCCGATAAGGACGGCGACGGCTCCGTCGTAGCGCAGATTCTCCGGCGGTGGGAAGAACTTCGACTCGCTGTCGAGATCGAGGAAGAATTCGCCTGTCTCGCGGTTATAGGCACTGCGATAACCCAGCACCAGTGGTTCGTCAAAGAAATAGGCAGACATCTGGTCGGCGAGGAAGCCATTACCGCCGCCGTTTTCACGCATGTCGATCACCAGCCCCGGAATTTGCTGACTGTTCAGCGTCTCGATCATGCGTTCCCAGAGCTGAATGCTCAGGGCACGGTTATCGAAGAAGCTGTAGATCTTGACGTAGACATAGCCGTTATCCATAAGATGGTATTCAACCGGAAGCTCAAACCCGGTCTGGTTGGGACCGCTTTCGAAGATGTAAAAGAGGCTGTCCAGTTCGTCTGAGGTGCGCAGACTGGTTGAGGTTGGCTCGCTGTCTCCATCGTTCTGATAGGTAATATCAACGCTGGTAGTATCCGTGTTGAAGCGCATAGCATAACGGGCCTGCGCCAGTCGGCGGTTATGCGGCGTGCTGTAGGTCTCGGCAAAGGGCTTCACCCGTGAGATATGATCGCTCACAGCCAGTCCATTGACTTCAAGGATTTCGGTGCCAACGGTAATCCCTTCACGGTCAGCAGGGCTGCCGGACTGTACATAGACGACATAGGCGCGCTGCTCATCAGTTTCGGCAACGACGATTCCAATTCCGCGACCGATCTGATACAGGAAGCGTTCCTGATAGGGTGAAAACGGTCCAATGTTGATATGCCCATCTGGCAGGGACCAGATGATGTCTGCCAGTGTATCGAGGTAAAGCTGCTCATCGTCACTTTCATCGGCTTCTTCGAATCGTGAACGATATTTTGCAGAAATCGCATCCCAGTCGATCTGCTTCAGTTCTGTGAACGCATATTCCCGTCGGAACTTGTCGATCATCGCATCGAAAGCCTCGGTAAACGACATCTCCGAGAAATCAGTCAGAACGCTGCCTTCCGGTTCGATCAGATCCACCACCTGACGGCTCGACCGGTCAAATGTGAAGGGATCACTGTCGAGATCGACCACACTGTAACCCTGTGGGATTGCGACAATAGGATCATCTTCGGTAAACAGCAACCCATCTTCGCCAAATCCTGACGGGAACGCCTGATTGTCGTCTGGCGCAAAGATCAGGAATTTTCCGCCGATGATTTCCCGTAGTTTTTCGGGGTCCTCACTGATGCGGGTTGAGGCATACGCTGTGGACCATCCGCCGCCGCTCTGGTCACGTTCTTCCAGAAATGGATCGCCCCAGGTATTATCCCAGTAAGCGATGGCAAAGACCATGACGCCGGTATCTTGCTCACTGTCCTGATCGACATCACGGAGTGTACCCTGCGGTTCGATAGGCAGCGCGATACTGTAGGTGAAGGGGGACTCGTAAAAATTGGAAGTGATCTGACCGAGTGTCTGTGAAGCCAGCGGGAACAGGAAACCCTCGTCGCGGTCCACAAAACCAGCCTGATCTTCCAGAATCACCATTGGCTGAGTCACACCGCTGGTGAAGAAGGGATTCGTGTAAACGACCTCGCCTGTAATAGATACCGGTCCACCTTCATCATTGATCACCTGAGCAGGCGGAAGGTCCTGCGCATAGGTATCGGGGGTGCCGAAGAGTAAAAATGCGCTTACAATGCAAAACAGTGCGAATGCTTTCATTGAAATCCTGTTTCCTTTCGGTGTTTTCAACATCTTAAACAATTATGACGATAAATGTAAATTTTCTTTCAACTCCTGTGACGATCCTCTCATATATGAACCCACCTCTGAATACATCCTGCCAGCATGACCAACACAAGGGAGAGTCAAAATGAACTGTCGTGCAAGAATTCGCGGTATCCCCGAAATGCCTTCCATCCACGAGGTAAATGTTCGGGCGGAAGCTCACATCAATGCGGCGCTGCTGTTTAAATCACCTGTCGGGCTGTCAGATCTGCCAGTACTGGAAGTCACTCAGGATACAGCCGGTGGAAATTTCAAAGGCCGCGTGTATCAGTGGTTCCGGCTGCGTTTTCCCGATCAGCGCGAGGGCTGGATTCGCGACGACCTGCTCGAAATCGCAGGGCCGTGTGCCGCCTTTGGATACAGCGAGCTGCCACAGTATACCTTCGCCTTCACACTGGTGTATCAGCCATCTGCACAGGCAGCACCGCCTGAAACCGGGACGACCCCTGCAGGCGAACGACCTTCATTTGGTCAGTGGGTCGATAATCCTGAGCGCATTCGCAAGGCGGCTTTCGAAGTTACATCCGCTTTTGAAGGGCATGGTTATGCTGCCTTTCAGAATTACGACCGAGGCATCATCAGCTATGGGCGCTTTCAGTTTGCCCTGACTGGCGGTCTGCCGACCGTCGTGGAACGTTATGTGATGCAGTCTGGCAGTTTGACGGCACAGCAGTTAGGGATGTATCTGGCTCGCCTTCGTGCTCGTGATGAGAGTCTGCGACAGGATATCCGCCTGCGTGAACTGTTGATCGCTGCGGCAGAAGATGAAGTGATGCGCGAGGTGCAGGATGCAGTGGCAGCCGAGCTTTACTGGAAGCGGGTAATGGAAGTCAGCGTTCGTCCCCGTGGAATTCAAAGCCCGCTTGCGATGGCGATGCTGTTCGATATTGGTATTCAGTATGGCGTCATGCATGGGTTGATCAGCACGGCCGAGCAGAATTTAGGCGTGGTGAGTAAATCAGAACTGGGCAATAACGGTCTGCGTGAACAGCAGTTGATTCTCGAAGTCGCGCAGATCCGGAAACGTGGTCTGTATGCTCAGGCGGAGCGCGAAAATCTTCCCGGACTGCGTACCCGTGCCGATTTCTGGCTGGAGCGCATCTCAAGTGAAGATTGGGCGTTTGTAGGCGATGTTGACGGTTACGTGATCGTCAATGGTCGGCGCATACAGATCCGCAGTCCGAAGTAGGCGGCATCAGAAGCGTGGAGAACATAGAGCAAACCTCAGACCGTTTTGCCGTTGTCATTATCGGTGCGGGGCTGGCAGGGCTGGTTGCAGCGGCCCATCTCAGCGAGCGCGGTATCCCGGTGATTGTGCTGGAAGCCTCATCGCTCTGGGCCGGTGGCCGGTTGTGCGGCGGCGACAATGACCAGTTCGAATATGGCGACCGCCTCTGGTCCTTCAAGCCCGATCACGGGGTTCATGCGGTCTGGGGAAATTATGTCAACTTTCGGGCGATGCTGAAGCGCTTCACATCGGTTGAACTGCACCCCTCGCAGGGTGAAGAATGGATCAACCGGTGGGGTAGGGCAGTGCGCGTCTTTGAGGCAGGCAGTGCGGTGCGTTCGCGCTGGTTTCCAGCCCCGTTTCACTATCTGCAACTGTTATTTCGTTCGCGTTTCTGGCTGACGATCAACCCGCTTGACTTCCTCTCACTGCCGGGGGTGCTGTTCAGCATCCTGTGGACGGTTGGATTCGACCCGTTTCGGGAAAAACGTGCGCTGGATGGCCTGATGCTGTCGGATTTTTTCCGTGGGTGGACGCCCAATCTGCGGGCGACGTTTACCGGGTTGGCGACCAATCTGCTCGCTGCGCCAGAAGAGAAGATCACCCTGGCAGGTTTTACGGCGGCACTGCGGTTTTACACCATGCTGCGCAAGGATGCATGGACGGTCGAGTATTTTCCAGGGAATTCCGATGACGCGCTTATTCAGCCGCTGATCGATTTCATCGAACACAATGGCGGCAGAATGGTTTACGGAGCGACCGCTGTGCGTCTGGAACCCAATGCTGCGCAGTGGCGGGTTGTGTTTGAGGATGATTCAAAGCGCGGTCAGCGAAGCCTCTATACCGATCAGGTGATTATGGCGCTGCACGCCCCTGGTGCGAGGCGTCTGCTTGACGAAAGTCCGGCTCTAAAGGCGGTGGCAGGCCAGCTCCGTTTTCCATCTGCACTCAGGACCAGCGTAGTCCGGTTGTGGTTCAGTAAACAGCCGCGCACAGGGGCATCAGGCGGGATGTGCACCGGTGATTTTCAGATCGATAACTTCTTTTGGCTGCACCAACTGTACGGTGAGTTTGCCGAGTGGAAAGCACAGGGCGGAAGCGCGGTTGAAGTTCATATCTATGGATCAGAAAAGCTGCTCGATCAGCCTGATCAGAACCTGCTGATCCTCGCCATCAATGAAATACAGCATGCCTTCCCCGAACTGCGTGGATCATTTGTGCATGGCGTGGTGCGGCGCAACAGCCGGATTCACACCCAACTGCGTGTGCCGACAAAAGACTCACTCTGGCTGGAAACACCGTGGCCGGGTCTGCTGGCTTGCGGAGACTGGATTGGCTATGATACGCCGTCCCTGTGGATGGAACGTTCCACGGTCACCGGGATCGCAGCAGCCAACGTCGTATTGAGGGCGCAGGGGCTGGAATCATACCCCATCCTGAAGCCTCGATCACCAGAACTGCTGGTCAGAGGGTTGGCGCTTCTCACCCGTGCTGTCCGCTGGATAGTGTCCCCACTTATCTATATACTGCGCCAGCGACGCAGAGCAGGATAGATGGGTTGGGCCGAGTGTATCAAAAAAAAAGAGGTATGCAGTTTTTCAGCGTATACCTCTTTTTTGTAGGCGTGGCTGATTTAGGCAGCGCTGGCAAGCGGCATAGGATCAGAAGGACGATTGATGATCAGACGCAGCACCAGCGCAACGATCATGATAATCGCGACGCCAATCGCGAACAGCGCGACGGTCTGAATCTCACTGTGACGCGAATAGATCCAGAAAGTTGCCCATGCGATCACCAGTGCATAGGCGATGTCGCGGTTGCGGAATATCATGATCAGCCCCAGTACGCCGGTGATCACCAGCATGATCGCTGTCCAGATTTCCGGCGCGATGCCGAAGCCATCCCAGCCCGCATCACGCAGGATAAAAGCGGCATTGGTCACGGTGGCAGCAGTGATCCAGCCGAGATAGATACTGAATGGTACATGGACCAGCAGCTTGTCACGTAAGGTCAGTGCGGTGCGTCCGATCCCCAGTCGCAGGTAGATGGTGATCAGCGTTGCAAGCAGGCCGAGCATCATGATCATGCTGAGGACGAACTGCTCGTACTGGAAACTGGCGATCCAGCCGATATTGAAGATACAGGTGACCACAAACAGCCATCCGAGACGCTCAATATGCGGATTATCGCGCTGTGCGGGCAGGATCTGATAGATTGAGAAGCCCAGCAGGAACAGATAGATCACACCCCAGATCGAGAAGGCGGAATTGGCCGGGAAGTAAAGCAGATCCGGGTAGCGATTTGCGATTTCGGCATTTGTGCCGACCCCAAATCCAAGTGACGGGATCTGCGACAGCGTGTTAAAGGCGACAGTGATCAGAAAAGCGATCAGATTGATGATCCGAAGCGCTGGTATACGACCCATAGTGGAGTTCTCCTGTGAATATAGTTAGCAGTGCTAAGAACATGCTGTCATCATATCACAGGATGCATCTGATAAACGTCTGATGAGTGAGTTTTCACCTACCTATTAGCCCTCATTTAGCTGGCAGGTGAAGCTTCGGCGAAAACAGCCTCTGACACCGCTGGTTTTCATGGGTCGAATCTAGCTGTTTTCTTGTCGGGCAGCCTGCGGATTGGACGCACTGCCGATCATGGTGCGGACACGATCCGAGACCATATCGATTGCAACGGTATTAAAGCCGCCTTCCGGGATAATCACATCCGCATGACGTTTACTGGGTTCGACAAATTCCATGTGCATCGGACGGACGTTATTCAGATACTGTGAAATCACCGAGTCAACGGTGCGACCACGTTCGGCGATATCGCGCTGAAGACGGCGGATAAAACGCAGGTCGGCATCGGTATCGACGAAGATTCTGATGTCGAACAATTCGCGCAGCTTAGGTTCCCACAGGATCAGGATACCTTCGACCAGAATGATCGGATTAGGGTTGACACGGATCGTCTCGGAGGTGCGGGCATCACGGGTGAAGTCGTAAACGGGGATCTCGACTGGCTGATAATTCTGCAACTGAAGGATGTGCTGGATCATGAGATCGGTGTCGAGCGAGTTGGGGTGATCAAAGTTGATGGCACGGCGCTGATTGTCGTCGAGGTGGCTCAGATCCTTGTAATAAGCATCATGTGGCAGATAGGCGATATGTTCTGCCCCGATGCGCTGCAGTAAGGCCCGTGAGACCGTAGTCTTGCCTGAGCCGGTGCCCCCGGCAACAGCGATTGTAAAAGGGGCATGGTTGCGCGGCTGTTTAGTCATGATTGGCTCCCGTTGATGTTGGTTGCTGAGCAACAGTCAGCAGATGGTGAAAGTAAATAGCGGATAGCAGAAGCGGAGAACGATGGACGATGGCGATGACGAGCGAGAGACTGACAGATCACACTAAGCAAAACGCCTACCTTCAGCAATAAAGGCAGGCGTTTCACCATAATATTTAAAGCCACCCGTGGGAGTTGAACCCACAACCTATCGCTTACGAAGCGATTGCTCTGCCATTGAGCTAGGGTGGCGCTTCATCATGGCGATAGTATAGCAGAAGGGTAAATTTACTCGCAAGATTGAATTTGATACATCGGCCCCTAAATTCGCGGGACACGAGGCAGCGCACTGCAAACGACCTCGTAATTGCTGGTTCCAAGCTGCTGTGCAATATCCTCAGCAGTGATTGTCTGGCCGTTCTGCACCCCCATTAGAACCACTTCATCGCCAATGGCGACATCGGGGATATGCGAGACGTTAATTGTCGTCTTCTCCATACTGACGCGACCGATTACCGGGGCACGCTGTCCGCGAACCAGCACCTCACGCCATGATGCAGGGGCGCGGCGGAAGCCATCCCCGTAGCCGATGGGAAGCACTGCAATCCTCTCATCAGATGCAGTGCGGTAGGTATTGCCATAGCCGACGGCGTGACCAGCAGGCAGGGTCTTGACCTGTGCGATGACGGTCTTCCACTGCATGACCTGGCGAAGCTGTGCAGGTACACGGACCTGATCTGAAGGGTTCAGGCCGTAGGTGGCGATTCCACAGCGCACCATATTGAAGTGATAGGACGCTGAAGAAAGTGTAGCGGCGCTGTTGGCCGCGTGGATATAGCGAAAATCCATATTAGCCATTTTCAGACGCTGTACAACCGCCTCAAAGTTTGCGGACTGCACTGTCGTGTATATGGGGTCTTCGTCTGCGGTCGAGAAATGGGTATAGATGCCTTCAATCTGTAGAGATGGACACTGGGCTAGCGCCATCATCAGATCTGGTATTTCATGTGGAAGAATCCCCAGTCGTCCCATGCCGGTATCGAATTTAAGGTGCACCGTGAGGGTCTGCTGAAGCTCACCTGCGATCCGCTGATAAACCCGCGCCAGACTCACATCATACAGCGACAGGGTGATCTTCTGCAGGACGGCTTCGCGGACGCCTTCTGGTGGCACATAACTGAGCACGAGAATCGGTGCGCTGATTTCATGCTGTCGCAGATCCAGCGCTTCGTCCATGTTGGCGACCGCAAGATACTCTGCCCCGTTCGCTAGTGCGACACGGCTGGCGGTCACCGCTCCATGACCATAGGCATTTGCCTTGACCGCGACCATCAGCGTCACCTGATCACCTGCTATCTTTTTCAGGTGACGTACATTGGAAGCAAGTGCTGCCTTATCGATCTCAATCCATGTCGGGCGGTAGTAGGGGACGGAGGCTGTTTCCTTCTTTGAGGTGATCTCTTCTGGAAATAAAGGATTTACCTCATGAGTTTGTTCATTCATAAATATGCAGCTCAGCCTGACGGAACACTAAAAATCGTTTTGCAATCGCCCAGTAAAAATGCGGATAGACCCAAACAGCATCACTATACAACTAAAAAGCCGGGTACAACGATGCGGACCCGGCTTTTTGTACTCTCAGACCTACAGGCTGGAGTTACGGAATCCGCAGGCGCTGGCCGACGTAGATGCGGTTCAGATTCAGAATGCCGTTGGCTTCCGCCAGATCGTAGATATTGACGCCGAATGTCCGTGCAATGCGAAACATGGTATCACCGCGCTGCACAAAATAAAACTGATTATTGGCTGGCGGTAGCGGTTGTGGGGTAGGGGGTTGCGGTGCAGGCTGCTGTGGGATCGGCACGGTGACGGTCGTGCCGGGGATCACCAGCACCTGCCCAGCATAGATATATGCGCCACCCGCTTCCAGATTGTTGGTTTCTACCAACTGTGTGACAGTGATACCGAAATGAGTGGCAATACTGGTAGCGGTATCCCCTTGCCGTACTGTGTAAGACTGTGCCGGACGTGTGTAAGTTACGTAGGCGGGGATCACCAATACCTGTCCGGCGTAAATCCGGTTCGGGTTCGGGATATTGTTGGCGACGGCGATGTCATACCATGAGGTCCCGTAGCGTGCGGCGATTTTTGCCAGTGTATCGCCTTGCTGAACCACATAGGTATAGGACTCCTGCGCCTGAGCTGGAAAGGTCGTCGCGAGCAGGAGAAACACCAGTGAAAGGAGGAGAGTGAGGAAGCGATGATGCCTGACCATTTTTGACCTCTTGGGCGCTGCTATGGACAATACAGAAATTATACGATGGTTAACCCCATGCGCAACGTAGGTGATGGTTTGGGGATGGTATGGTTTTTCACACCTCAATACCCCTGATACTCACCACAGCGCAGGCAGCCGCCGTTATAAATCCCCACCCGTGCACCACAGATTCGGCAGGGTGGTTGCAGATTTTCACCGTAGAGTGCTGCCATCTGCGGGATGGGATACCTGTTCGTGCTGCGCGCATGAGGGAGTACCGTTCCGCACTGTTCGCAGTAAAAGGCGTGAAAGTTAGGCGCACGGCTGATATAGCCGCAGGCAGAACAGTAAGTGCGCTGTGGATCGACCTGGAGCGCCTGCTGATAATCGTTCAGCCGCGCCATAACCTCACTGATGTGCAGGGCATACATATCGGTCGATGTTCGGCCAGCATTACGGGTGAGCATCCCGACCAGGATGTTGCGCTCATCGAAGACCGGTTCGCCGCCGATATCCGGCAGTTCACGGATCGTTGTTGGAATCCAGTAGGGTTTCAGTTCGCGTCGGGTAGCCCGTACCCGTCCCCGTATCAGCCCGCCCTGATGTGACCTTGCGCTGATCTCGGAGTTGTCCGCCAGTATCGTCATAGTGGACATCGGCAGAATATGTGACAGGGTGATGTCCACCCGCACCAGCGAGAGATCGACATCACTGTAGGACCGAACGACCCTGCCGATCATCTGGCGGCTGCCATTCAGGCTGACAGTCACATTTTCCAGTCCGCCGACCACCTGACGGGTCGTCGCGACCATGCCATCCTGTGTGATGAAGAAGCCGGTCCCCATCCCACTGGGGCCGTCGAGAATGCCAACTGTCTGAAAGAAGCTTGGATTCTGTCGAGACATATCGGTTTGTGCGGTCAGCGGGAAGGTCTGTGGCGGTGTCAGTGGAGACGCCCCCGGCGGGACTGGTGGAGACATCAGCGTTGGGGCAGCCGCCTCTGATGGCGTCGTCAGCGGTGTGACGATCACAGGCTGCGCTGGCGGTGGTGTTGTACCTGGAAGGGTGCTTGCCATCAGTGCTTCCAGCCGCTGTCTCGCCTGGGTATTATTCGGGTCCAGTGCAAGTGCCTCGTTATAGCACTGCATTTTGAAGGTTGGATTGGGATCAGTCTCCGCAAGGGAAACATAGATCATGGCCCGCATCGATGCCGTCAGGGTTGTATCGAGCAGGGCGATACGAAAGAGTCGCCCCGCTTCGTCAAGATTACCGTCCTTCATGGCCTGTAGGCCCTGCTGCATCGTGCGTATCGACATGATGATCTCCACTCTTTCTAAGGATTGGACAGGCGGTAGTGTTTGGGCATGGTCTGGGATTCTCTACAGCTCTTTATCGCGGTCGATCAGTGACCATAGGCGCTCAAGCAGATACGGATAGCGCATACTGTGATCGACCAGCACCATTGTCAGCAGGAACAGCGAGACGATCAGATACACAATCGGTGAATTTGCTGGCAGAGGTTTGAACTCAAACAGATGTGGCAGCATATAGAATGATAGGATCGTCAGGGCGGTAGTGACCCCGCTGATCAGGACGACGCGCCAGTAACGGATGAATGAGCGCGGCTGCGAGACTTCGACCCCCTGTACATTCCAGACAATCAGCATGCTGTACAGACAGATGAAAATTGTGATGGCACTGCGTGCATACGCCAGATCCTGTCCACTGTACAGATAGGCGGCCAGGAAAAGCAGCGCCAGTGCGACGGCCCCCAATAGCCCGCCGGTGATCACATAATCGATCACGTCGCGGCGGAAGCGTTGAATGAACTTCGGGCGGATGATATTCAGTGCGATGAAGCCGGCAGGCATGTTCACCGTGCCGAAGGCGGCCCAACTGATCTGCACCGGCGTGATCGGGAAGGGCAGCATCATGAAGCCGACGAACAGGAACAGCAGCATGTTATACATGTTCTTGGTCAGGAAGACTTTAGTCGTGCCGTAGATCGTCTGCGTAATTTCACGCCCCTCGCGGAATGCCAGCGGTAGGGTGGACATGGCATTGTTCAGCAGCACAATATCGGCCACATCCTTGCTGATCTGTGTGCCATCATTCATGACAATCGCAAGCTGAGACGCTTTCAGCGCCGGTACATCGTTCACCCCATCACCGACCATTGCGACATATTCGCCCTGCTTCTGTAGCGAATTGACAATGCGCTGTTTGGTGTCCGGTTCGATACGGGCAAAGACGCTGGCCTGTGCAACTGCTTTGTCGAAGTCCATTTCGGGCATTGCTTCAAGCTCTGCGCCAGTATAGGCGACTTCCGCATTCATCCCTGACTGCGAGGCAATTGAGCGCACCGTCTCGATATTGTCACCGGAGATGACCTTGAGCTTTACACCTAGTTCGCGGAAGTCCTGTAAAGTTACCTGAATATCCTCACGCAGGCTGTCACTCATTATGATCAGGCCGAGAGGATGCACCTGTCCATTCAGGTGCGTCGGAGGGCGTTCCGGCATCTGCGGAATACGTCCAAACGCGATGACGCGCATCCCCTGTGTTGATAACTCGTAGGCGGTAGCCTTTGTTTCTTCGTCCTGAATCAGCCGTTCAGGTGCGCCGAGCACATAGGTCATATCCTCAAAGCTGACCGCACCCCATTTTCTGGCGGATGAAAATGGGATTTCGCGGGCTTTATGCTTTAGCGGTTGGCCGATCTGTTCCCGTGCGACATGTGAGGCAACGGCATTGGCCGTACGGTTCTGGTATGACAGATTGCCGACATACTGATACAGCTCGTGATGCAGTTCCTGAAGGCCTGCTCCATTCAGTGGGATGATCTCCGTCACAGCCAGCTTGTTCTGGGTAAGCGTTCCGGTTTTGTCGAAGCACAGCACGGAGACATTTGCCATCGACTCCACCGCGTTGACGCGCTGAATCAGGGTTTTATGGAGGCTGATCTTGACCGCGCCAATCGTCAGAGACAGGATTGCGACAAGCACCAGCCCCTGTGGGACGAGGCTCGTCACGAACACCACACTGTTACGGATCAGGCTCAGCGTGTTGAGGTTCTGCAAATAGCCCGCGACAAATAGCATCGGAGCCATGATAAACATCAGCAGTACCGAGATTTCGACAATAATGACCAGTTTGCGCTGGGTGGGGGTGAGGACATTTTTATAGGCCTTGGCGATAACTGACAGCTTGTTAATAGTGCTGTCTTTGCCAACCTGTGTAGCGACCATCGTCCCACTGCCAGCAATGCAGAATGAGCCGGAATAGACCGGATCATCCACACTCTTCAGGATGGCATCCGATTCGCCCGTGAGCTGTGACTCGTCCAGTTCCAGCGCGTCTGCACTCAGCACACGGCCATCGACTACGATGCGGTCACCGGGTTCGATAGCGATGACATCGTCCAGTACGATTTCCTTCAGTCGGATAGACTGAAGCTGACCATCCCGCCAGACACGCACCTGTTGCGCCGCCAGTGATGCCATCTGATCGAGTTTGCGCTTGGCATTGATTTCCTGAATCATGCCGAGAAAGGCATTGCTGACGACGCTGAAACCAGAGAAAAACACGGTTCCATAGTCCCGCAGCAGCAGCACAATCAGCAGCAGCGTGAAAAGGACAATATTAAACAGATTAAAGATGTTATCGCGGAAGATCTGCCAGTAGGTGCGGCCCACACGCGCTTCAAAGTCGTTTGTCTGGCCGTGTTTGACCCGCTCGGCGACTTCAGCGGATGTGAGACCCTTAATGATATGTTGTGCCACGCACAGTCCTTGCCTTCATTCATCAGCCAGAATAGGCATTATACCGGATTGCAGACTGAAGTGAATTTTCCTGTTATGGGTTCCTTTGGAAGTCCACACGAAATTTTAGTGTAGAACGTCCAAAATCCCAATAAGGTTTCTCTAAAAACGGACTTCCGTGTTGTCGAAAGCCGTCAGCAGAAAGTAGCATGAGGCTGATGCCTGTGTTTTTATTCCGTTTGTCAGGCTGGTTCGAAAAGGCATTCTGAAGTGCATATCACAGATAACCAGCGGCAGGTGCGCCGCGTGCTGATCATCACGCTTGTGTTGAATCTGCTTGTGGCGGCGGCAAAAATCGCGATTGGTGGGCTGATCGGTGCACTTTCGATTACCGCTGATGGTTTTCACTCACTCGCGGACGGAGCCTCCAATATCGTCGCGCTCGTCGGTAGTGCGGTTGCCAGTCGTCCACCGGATGAGCAGCACCCCTACGGTCACGAGCGTTTTGAGACGATCGCTGCAATGGGGATTGGCCTGCTGCTGTTCTTTACAGCATGGGAGACATTAGGCGGTGTGGTGGAGCGTCTGCAGGGCGGTGAGCCGCCACAGTTGAGTGCGCCTGCACTGGTCGTGATGATCGTCACCCTGCTTATTAACATCGGCGTGAATCGTTATCAGATGCGCGAAAGTGATCGCCTGAACTCGCAGGTACTGGCCGCAGATGCTGCAAATACCGGCGCTGATATTTTCGTCACGCTGTCGGTTCTGACAGGCATGCTGCTGATGCTGCTCTTTGATTTTTACTGGATCGACATTGTTGCTGCCCTCGGGGTCACCGTTTTGATTGCACGCGCTGCATGGCAGATTGTTAGGCGTACCGGCAGCATTCTGGTGGATACCGCACCCTTCGCCCCTGAAACAATCCGTCAGGCAGCCGAGGAAGTTGTTCACGGGAACCGCATCGAGCAGATCCGCAGCCGAGGATCAAAGCAGGCGGCTTACATTGATATGGCGGTCATCACGGAACCGCAAACCACCGCCGAGGAAACTGCCCTGACCGCAAGGATGCTGCAAAATCATCTGCGTGATTCCTTTCCCGGTGTGCAGGAAGTCAGGGTTGATTTCACCCCGGCTGAGGCAGCACTGTCGGATGTCGAGGATTATCGCACGATCGTGGTGAGGTTGGCGGCGGCACTTGGCCTTTCGGCTCATCATATCTATATGAATCATGCCGAGGGCGGAAGTGTGCTGGAAATGCATGTCGAGGTGGAATCCCAGCAGACGCTGGCCGAGGCGCATGAGAATGTCAGCCGACTTGAAGTACTGCTGCGTGCACAGTTGGAGATTGTCGATGTGATTACCCATATCGAACCGGTGACTGATATGCCGGATGTCTCCGCCGAGCAGACGGCACAGTTCATGCACTTGCGCGATCGGATCTATCATGTGCTGCGCGATCATTTCAACGCGATCGACTGGCATCATCTCCAGCTTCACTCACAGCCGCGTGGCATTGGCCTGACCCTGCACGCTGGTCTTCCTGAATCACTGTCGGTTGCCGAAGCGCATGATCTGGCGGCAGAAGCCGAGCGGATTCTGAGGCAGAAGATCAGCGGCCTGGATCGCATCACCATTCATACGGAACCGCTGCTGGACCGGCGTGTGCAGCCGGATTCGTCAGAATAGCGTTTGTGTGTCAGGATCGGGTTATTTTCGCGTTCTTTTTCGGCTTCTTTTCACCAATGGATGTAAACGATGGAACGGGATCGCATTTTAGAACAGATACAGGCTAATCCAGAGGTTGACGTGCTTGTGATTGGTGGGGGGATCAACGGTATCGGCACCTTCCGCGATCTTGCGCTGCAAGGCGTCAGTGTGCTGCTGGTCGAACGGGGTGATTTCGGCTCCGGGGCCAGTGCAGCGTCTTCACATATGCTGCACGGCGGTATCCGTTATCTGGAAAACGGTGAGTTCCGCCTTGTGCGGGAAGCGCTGACTGAACGCAATCTGATGTTAAAGAATGCACCGCATTACGCCAGGCCTCTGCCGACAACCATTCCGATCTTCAGTTGGACATCGGGTTTTCTCAATGCGCCGCTGAAATTTCTGCAACTGCGAGACAAGCCCAGCGAGCGTGGCGCGGCAGTCATCAAAATCGGCCTCATTCTCTATGACATGTTCGCACGGCGTTACCGTGTGATGCCCACCCACAGCTTTGACCTGCGCAAAAAATCACTGGAGCTGTACCCGAAGCTGAACCCGGAGATCGTCTGCACGGCGACCTATTATGATGCATGGATGCCCTATCCCGAGCGTCTCTGTCTGGAGCTGGTGCTGGATACCGAAACCGCTTCCGATCAGGCCCATGCACTGAATTACGCCAGTGCGATCGACAGCAGCGGGGATACGGTTACGCTGCGCGATGAATTGACTGAACAGACGTTGACCGTCCGACCTCGGATTGTGGTGAATGCGGCTGGCCCGTGGATCGACTTTGCCAATGGCCGGCTTGGAAAACCCACTCGTCTGATTGGTGGGACCAAAGGCTCACATCTGATCCTCGATCACCCCGAGCTGTATGAAGCAACCGCCGGTCACGAGATGTTCTTCGAAAATGATGATGGGCGGATTGTCCTGATCCTTCCGTATCTGGGTAAGGTGATGATCGGCACGACCGATATTCGTATCGATAATCCTGATGAAGCCTACTGCACCGATGAGGAAGTGGCTTACATGCTGGATCTGGTTAAAAAAGTCTTCCCCTCTATCACAGTAGATCGTTCCCAGATCATCTATAAATTCTCCGGTGTGCGTCCACTGCCATCGAGTGATGAGTCCTTTACAGGCAATGTCAGCCGTGATCACCATATCTCGACGCTGGAACCGGACGAGAAGCTGCCTTTTCCCGTATTCTCACTGATTGGTGGTAAATGGACCACCTTCCGCGCATTCTCGGAACAGGCGACAGACCGAGTCCTTGAACGCTTAAATCGTCCGCGCAGGCAGACCACTGAAAATCTTGCGATTGGAGGTGGTCGCAACTTCCCGACCGATCAGCGAGCATGGGAACAGTGGATTCAACAGGTCAGCGATCTGCATAATATTGATCGTACACGGGTGCGCGTCCTGTTGGAGCGTTATGGAACGCGTGCAGAGGCTATCATCCAGTATATTGCGGCTGGAGAAGATGCCCCGATCCCCGGCCTTGATGATTACAGCCAGCGCGAAATCCTGTTTCTCGCCAACTTCGAGCGCGTCGAACGGCTGGACGATCTGCTGCTGCGGCGTACGCTGATCGGCTGGATGGGGCAGCTTACAGCGGCTGCACTGCGCGAGATTGCGCAAATCGCTGCTGAAGCGCTCGAATGGGACGAGGCCAGAGTCCAGCAGGAGATCGAGCGCACCACTCAGTTGCTGACACAGCGCCACGGTGT
>JAEZAF010000263.1 GCA_023430545.1 Chloroflexota bacterium | reverse complement strand
TCCACACCGACATCGGCGTTATTGGCCTGTGCGGCTGCGGTCGGATTGCTGATGCCCACGCTTGGCAGATTGGAAAAATCATTTGCCATCGGCGTCGGCGGCGCAGGGTTGATGGTCGGGCTTGCCTCTAAAGGCGGCGGGACCGGTGATGGGGTGACGGTGGGTTCGATGTCGGGCTGGCAGGCGGTCAGGATGAAGATGATCAGGGTCACAGCCGTAATGGTGCTGGTCCTGCGGATGATCTGGTGAGTGATAGATGTTTTCACGGTAGGTTATCCCGCTCAAAATCGGCTTAAATCTGAATCAACACTGCATCGCGCATGTGTATCCGTTAAACTTACAGGCACCTGGCGTTTTTGATGAGGGCCATTTTTGATGAAGATTTATACCAAAACCGGCGATAGTGGTATGACCAGTCTGTTTTCCGGCGGGCGCGTTTCCAAAGCCGATCTGCGCGTGGAGACCTACGGCACGGTCGATGAGCTGAATTCAGTGTTGGGTGTGGCGCGGGTACATCAGCCCTCTGCGCAGACTGATTCGTATCTGGAACAGGTGCAGAATCAGCTTTTCCATCTGGGGGCGGATCTCGCAACGCCGCTGGATGCCAAGGCGGAATGGGTGGTCCGCATGGATGCCGAGACCGTCGCGTGGCTGGAAACCACCATCGACACCATGACCGCTGACCTTCCCGCGCTGAAGAACTTCATCCTGCCGGGTGGGACACCCGCCGCTGCCCAGCTTCAGGTCGCGCGGGCGATCTGTCGCCGTGCAGAGCGCATCGCTGTGTCCCTGAGTGAGCATGAACCCATCGGTGAACACGTGCTGAAATATCTCAACCGCCTGTCGGACTGGCTGTTTACACTCGCACGGTGGGAAAATCATCAGGCCGGGATCGAGGAAAGCCAGTGGTCGATTCGCCCGCGCTGATGTCACTCTCGATGGTGCCCGGTGAAGTCAGTGGCGCACTGAAGGCGAGGTTAGCGGATGCAGCGCTGTATGAGACACACGAAGGGTTTTCAGGTTCGCAGGTCTTTCGGGTCGAGTATAACCACCAGCCGGTCGCCTATCTGAAGATCGCACGTCGGGGCACGGCAGATGACCTTCAGCCGGAGCTGGCGCGTCTGTTATGGCTGGATGCATACCGCGAGGGACTGCCAGTCCCACGGGTGCAGTACTACGGCGAAAGCGGCGACTGGCAGTATCTGCTGATCGAGTCACTGCCGGGTGTGGGCATCCATGACGAACTGCTGCGCGATCATCTGCCGGATGTGCTGACCATCACCGCACAGACCCTGCGCCGTATCCATGAGATCCCGGTGGGGACATGTCCTTTCGATATGACGCTGGATGTGAAAATCGCACAGGCGCACCGGCATCTGTCACAGGGATGGGTGGACGAAAGTGACTTCGATGCGGAGCGTCAGGGGCAGAGCGCGGAGGCCGTTTATCAGCAGTTGATTGCGACGCGGCCAGCCGATGAGGATCGGGTGTTTACGCATGGCGATTACTGTGCGCCGAATATCCTGCTCCACCCTGAAACCCTCGCGCTGACCGGTCTGATCGACTGGGGGCGGGCTGGCATCGCCGACCGTTATCAGGATCTGGCGCTGCATACCCGCAGCATTCTCTATAACTTCGGCACCGGCTGGGCACACCATTTTCTATATGCCTACGGTCTGAATGCTGTCGATGAAGCCAAACTCGCGTTCTATCGCCTGCTGGACGAGTTCTTTTAGGCGCGGATCAGGGATGCAGGCTGGCATTCAGGCTGATCAGCCGGTCGCTGGCGTCGAACTCCGCCGTGATGATCTGCCCGCTGGATGACTGTGCGCGCACGATCTGCGAGTCGGTTTCCTGCTCAATCATAAGCTGATGGCCTTGCAGGTATCCGAGAAATGCTTCGAGGTGACTGGGCAGGGTAATCGCACTAATCAACTGCGGAAAGGTCATCACGATCCTCTGGACCGGGTCGCGCTGGTCTGCCGGGAAATCGGGATCATCGATCAGCATGAAGAGCGCCCCGCCCGGATACGGTCCCCGATAGTAACCTCCGCTGGATTCAAGCAGGCCGCTGGCAAGCAGGCTGAACATATGCCCATTGTGAAGGTTATTCAGTGGGACTTCGGTCTCGGTCAGTGCCTGGATCTGGGTCTGGTGGCCGTAGGCGCGCATCTGGTTGGCGCTGTCCAGCAGCTCCACCGGGATACCGCTGGCTGTATTGGCCCATGCCCACAGCCATGTCTGCCCTGCATCTGCCTCTGTGCCCAGAAGCTGGACCCTGAAGGCGAAGTCGTTGTCGAAACCCAGTTCGCCGCTGTCCATTGAAAATGACCATGACCGGTCACCCACAATTTCCGCGAGATGAAGCTGCTTTTCAAAGGCGATGGCGATAACCGGCAGCAGGGCGTCCATCAGGTCCATGAGGTGATCCTTTCGCAGGGTTGAGGCATAGCGTCTGTGTGTTTATATCAGATCGGGCGGTGAAGGCCCTTCAGCCGTCCGTGTTATTGCTCGGTCGGAACCTTGTACCGTGCACTGACGTTGAGAGTGTGATGATAATCAGGGCAGGTGACTGGCATCCTGCATCAAGCTGCTGTACAAGAGAAGACCATTCGTTATTTCACTACCGGTATTGTCAGGCAGAGGAGTGCAAAATGTACATTAAGAAATCTTTCCTTCAGCCGTTGACGGCTGCCCTTCTGATGATCTTTTTCTCCGTTTTGACTGGACTCATTACCGCCCAGACTACAGAAGTATGGCGCTATGGCTATCGCGAGACACCCGGCGAAGTCCTGGAAGACTCTTATGATCTCATCGCCTACACCCTTTCCGGCGAGGTCGCGACGGTGATTGAAGGTCTCGATGACGAGCCGAGACTGTTCAATCTTGGGGAAAGCCAGGTACTGGCGCTTGTGGAAGAGGATGAGGTTGATACCTGGTACGAGATCATTGGCACTGATGCAGCATCTATTGACATCGAATCCGGTGACGATCCGGAGTATTTTGCCGCCAGTGTGCTGATCAGCTACCGTGCGCCCTATGCGCTTCTCTCATCAGGGCGGATCGGTGATCGACTGGTGGTCATCGATCTGGAAAATCACACCGCACGCCTGACAGAGCATGGCGCTGTCTACAGCCTGACCAACTGCTGTGTGGTGACCGAAGCGGGAACCATCCGATATTATGCGCAGATGCTGACCGATGATGGCCGACAGGATGCGTTCATTGAACTTGATCCTGAGAGCGGTGAAGAGCGTATTCTGTTCGACGATGAAAACCGTCATATGGGCTTTGTGAATCAGAGTGGGGATCAGTGGCTGTTATTTGTCAATCAGCCAGATGCAAAGGAACGGACGACGATTGTCTGGCAGGATGGTGAAGAGATCAGCCGGACGACTGCGCCCCTTGCCATGCGCACAACATGGATTGGAGATGCACTCCTGACGAACGACGCGCTGTGCGAGGAAAACTGCGAGTTCACCTTACAGACCAGGGACGGCGAAACAATCACTTTCCCTGTCACCTTCCCGGATGCAGGTGAAGGATCGGCACGGCTCTTCTATCCCAATCGCTTCAGCCCGGATGGCGGCCTGCTTGGTCAGCTGAATGACCCGGATCAGATCGTGAAGATCACAACCGAGGGCGAGATCGAGGTTCTGGGGAACATCAGCTATCAGTCCCTGACAACCAATGGCAGCGGGATGATCTCCAGTGATGGGCGTTTCGCGGCGGTCGTCCCTGACCCTGATGAGGGTGGTTTTGCTGTGATCGATACCGAAACGGGTGAGGCGGTTATCCGCAGTGACGCGGAGACCGTGCCGAACTTTGCCAATGTGCTCTTCTTCCCCGAAGGCGCACTCGCCGTCAGTTACACGGGCGGGGATGCGACGACCTTTTACTATCGTGTCAGCGACCAGCAGTTATTTGAGATCGCATCATCCAACCTGAGGTTTGTCGAGGTAGTGGATGATGAAACCCTGTTGTATTTTGATCGTAACGAAGACACGCGCTTACCCGTGATCGGGCTGTACACGCTGGACACCGGAGAACGGCAGACGGTGGTCGAAGGCGTGTTTCCATTACCTGCGCGGCCTGCGCTGCGTTAACGTTCATACGATAGCGGGATGGCACACGGGCCATCCCCTGCGAAGTGTCTCTATACTGATTTACACGCGACTGAGCAGGGCAGCGGCACGCATGGTCATCAGATTGCAGCAGGCGTCGATGTTGTAGCTGTATTCAATCTGTTCGGTGTCGGCGTCGTAATGGCCGACGACCAGCACCTTGACCGGCTGATCATGCTCGTCTGCTTCCAGATCACTGAGGCGCTTCAGGATATGATGGCGGATCTGGGTGCGGGTGGTGTCCAGCAGTTCTTCGATCTCGTGCGGATCAAACAGGCTGTCCGCGCTGGTATCGCCCTGAATATCGAACTGGAATTCAATCTCGACCATGAAGTGGTCCTCTCTGAGTTTGGATCTGATTTAGGAACCAGAGCGCGTCTGGCGGGTGCGGCGCTTTCTGACGGAGGTGGAAGGCTGTATCCCGTGTGCTTGCAGACGTGTTTGCACGGCCTGAAGCACCTGCGGCTGAATCTGCTCCGGCGTCTGGCGTGCGTCGATGGGATGCCAGCGGTCGCCGGCCTGCGTTTGAATCCACTGGTAGCCTTCATAAACACGGTGATGAAAATCGAGTTCGAGATCATCGATCCGGTTGAACTCCTCGCCGAACAGCGAGGCCGCCGCCCGACGGCGCAGTCCCTCTTCCGGTGAGATGTCGAGGTACAGCGTCAGATCCGGCAGCAGGCCGCCGGTCGCGAACTCCAGCAGGGTTTGCAGTACATCGAGGTCAATGCCCAGTCCGAAGCCCTGATACGCCAGCGACGAGTCGATATAACGGTCGCACAGGACAATTCCGCCCTGCGCCAGATGCGGTCGGATAACCTCATGCACCAACTGCGCCCGCGATGCGCAGAACAGCAGCAGCTCGGCGCGGCGGTCCATCGGTGCAGGGTCATCGGCTTTGTCCAGCAGCAGGCTGCGCACGCGATCCCCTAATGGCGTGCCGCCGGGTTCGCGAGTGGTGATGACGTGATAGCCGTTTTCGCGCAGGGCAGCGGCCAGGTGCTGAAGCTGTGTCGTCTTGCCGCTGCCGTCCATGCCTTCAAATGTGATGAACAATCTGTGCTCCTTGCGGATCGGTGTGTGTATGTCGGATATGGTCGTTTCGCGGCGGACATGGCGTTGCGACACATGCATCGCAAAAGCCCGGATAGCCTGTGCCTGCTTACCGTTCGCCTGGGATGACAGCCACCACCGGCAGCCGCAGTGCTTCAAGCTGGTCGCGCCGACGGACAATGGGATCGAGATAATCTGCCAGAAATGCCAGCCCGATTCCGGCCAGCAGCGCCAGCCCGATCTGAAGCAGTGGACGCAGGCGGTCGGTAATGGGCGGCGGGGCGGCGGAGATCACCGGTTCGTCCAGAAGGCGGATATTCGCCTCGGTCCCGCCCAACTGCGGGAAGGTCTCGGCGCTCTGGGTCTGCAGGACGCTGATGACAGCATCGACGATCTGTGGCAGGGTGTCGGCATCGGTCCAGCTTACCTGAATGGTGCCGATGCTGCGTTCGTTATCGGTATTAAGCCGACCGCGTACATCGACGGCTTCACCTGCCGTGCCGGTGACGCCGCGTTCGGACAGCAGCGCATTGACGGCGTCGGCAAAGCCGGTCGTGCGAATCCACTCCGTCAGCGCATTGACCGCCAGTTCAGACGCCAGCCACACATCCTGAAAGTCACCGTCGCGATTCGGGATGGCGTCGAGTGACTGGGAAGCGGTATAGCGCACGACGGTTGTATAACCGACGCTGGCGGTGGTTTCCTGTCTTAATAACTGCGGCAGCGAGACCGCGCTGACGATCAGCACGGGGATCAACACCAGATACCAGCGCCGCAGCAGTACACGTATCAGCAGAATCAGTTCCATATGCAGCCTTCTTGTCTGATTCGACAGCCCAGTCAGGGTTCAGCGTTCACTTTCAGATCGGCTCAACTTTAGCCTGCTTCGGGCCTTTCGAGTAGGGCGGGAGTCGACCAGCGCGCCCAGAGATTCCACCATGCCGTTAATTTTCCATCAGACCTGAGACCATCCAGCCCAAAATTCGTATAGACTGATGTATACTTGTGAAGGTGAAACCGTGTACTGACGCCTGTTATGGATGTGAGCTGTAATTCACAATATCAGACAGGCGGTGCAGCAGGATACACAGTACGTTACAGTATGCGCCATCGCGGATTGCGCACGTTCTGCGCAGTATTAACGAACGTATGCCCCTGAGATACGAGGTAACCAGACGACATGACCGATCAGAATCATCTGACTTCCAATACACCTGAAGACGACATCAATGCCGAGGACATCGAGACCAGTCCCAACGCTGGCACTGGCAGTGAAAAAGTCCTGAACAGCGATCTGCCCGGCAGTGCGGCACCGGATGATGACTATGAAGACAATTTCATCGAAGATCCGCAGGGGGCGGTGACACCGCACAGCGCCACCCCGACCGGTAGTACCTCCAGACCGGCAGCACCGACCACCATGCCCGAAAGTGCGGCTCCGGCTGCATCGGTCCCACCGGCAGCAGCACCGCCTGCCAGTGCCCCGCCTGTGAGTTCAGCGCCAGCGGCATCAGTACCTGCGGCGGCTACACCTGCGGCAGGTGCCCCGGCAGACGATCAGAATATGGAAAGCCGTCTGGAACGGCTTGGCGGAGAACCTGCGCCGGTGATCACACCAGAGGAATTTGCCCGTCTGCAGAAGGCGGGTCAGGTACATATCGATGAACGCGGTCGCGTCCGCACTGCACGCCGCAGCGATGCATCTGCCGATGCGGGTGTGTCCCTGCGTAAGCGCCGCGCATGGTACGGCCAGAGACGATAACTGCGCATCAGACTGCGATCATGCCATAAACATTCACCAGCATGACTGCTGCAACATGAATAACCTGTAGTTTAAAAGGCTGCGAATTGCCCAGAAAAAGATCGAGTCAGCAGAATACACCGGTTAGCCAGACCGTTGACGCGATGATCGAACAACTGCGCCTGAATGGTTCCCTGCGTCGTCCTGAATTTGAGGCCGCCTTCCGCGCGATGCCACGCCATCATTTTCTGCCTGATGTCGCCCCTGAACAGGTCTATGCGGATAGTGCTGTGCCGATCAAGCGCACCCATGACGGACAGGTGATCAGCTCGTCCAGCCAGCCTACCATGATGCTGCTGATGCTGGAACAGCTTGAACTTCAGCCGGGGCATAATGTGCTGGAGATCGGCACAGGCAGCGGCTATAACGCTGCGATTATGCAGCACATTGTCGGGCCGACCGGCACCGTGACCAGTATCGAGTATGACGAATCCATCGCACAGCAGGCCGTAAGCAACCTGCGCCGTGCTCACAGTGGACAGGTGCTGATTGTCACTGGGGACGGTGTTTACGGCTATGCTCCGCGTGCCGCCTACGACCGCATTATCTGCACGGCGAATGTCTGGGATATTCCACCGGCATGGATTCGTCAGCTTAAGGACGACGGCATCATCGTCGCGCCCATCTCGGTCGACGGCCTCCAGTACAGCGCCGCTTTCCGGTGTACAGAAAATGGCGACCTGTACAGCACCAGCAACCTGTCATGCGGATTTGTGCGGATGCAGGGCATCGCGTCTCCACCAGTGATCTCGAAACAGGTTGGCAGCACGGCTATGTTCCTCTACGGCGAACAGACCCAGCATATCGATACTGCCGCGCTGAGTGCACTGCTCTCGGCGGATCAGGATCAGTGCTATCTGTCCTATATCCCGGAGATCGATGAACTGTGGCGCGGCTTTGCGCCGTATCTGATGCTGAACCATCCGCCCGACGCCACCTTTGTGATCTATGATATTCTGAGAGATCAGAAGGCTTACGGCATCGAACGGGCGGGAATTGCGCTGTTTTCACCCGGCAGCGCGTGTCTCATCCCCTATACCGACTCCGGCCAGACGTACTGCTTTGCCGGGGCCGACGCTTTCATGATGGTCGATGGCGTGCTTAATCAGTGGGTTGAGGCGGGGAAACCAGGCAGTGACGCGCTGCGGCTTCGTCTGCATCCGAGAGTAGAAGGCGAGACCACGACGCTGCTGGAACATGGGCGGGTCTACGAGCGCCGCGATCATACCCTCTATGCATGGTTTGAGACGCAGACCGGCGATACACCATCGGCTGACGAGGGGGCATCGCAAAAACCATAAAACCGAAATCCGGTGTGTTTTCCGGATACAAAGGCTCTAAAAAGAAGTAAGTCGATACTGATATCCTCATGACCTCACTGACACTCTCTCTGGAAACGGTGCGGGCGGCGCTCGCACTGCCTGATTTTGATGCGCTGCAGGCGCATGTACTGATGTCACCTGATCCACGTGGGCCGATGCCGCAGGGGATTCAACCGCGTGAAGCCGGCGTGCTGGCGCTGATCTTCCCGCATGATGACGGACAGCTCCATCTGGTGCTCACACGCCGTACGGAGACTCTGCGCGGCCACAGCGGGCAGATCAGCTTCCCCGGTGGCCGCCGAGACCCTGAAGATGCTGACTTTGTGGTGACTGCCCTGCGCGAAACCTGCGAAGAACTGGGCATCTGCGATGAGATCGAGATCCTCGGTGACCTCACCCAGATTTATATCCCCCCGAGTAATTTCAACGTGTATCCGTTCGTTGGTTATCGGGAAAGCACGCCTTACTTCCGCCCGAATGAGGACGAAGTCGCTGAAGTGTTCACCGTCCCGCTGGAAGCCCTGCTGGACTCCGCCTACAAGCGCGAAGAGATGCGCGAATTTCATGTGCGCGGCGAGACGATGCAGATGCGCGTGCCGTATTACGCGCTGTGCGGTCACAAGGTATGGGGCGCGACGGCCATCATGCTGAGCGAATTCGAACAGCGTCTGCGGATGGCGGTGACGCTTTAGCACTGCTGCCCGCCCATTTGCGTAGCAGCTTACGGAATCTTGAGACAAAAAGCCCTGTTTTTTGGTCCACTTCGTTTGAAAATTCGAACCGCGAAACTAGAACATTTGTGCTATACTGTGAGACTTCTGCACCTTAACAACATCTGCGCGGACCCTGCAATAATCGCCGGGATAACGTAGAGCGCAATATATTGCGCCCGCTTGTGGCATTCTTGCAGCGCCTTGCGGCGTAAATACGCCACAATTCCTGACATCGTCGCCCCTTCTGAGGGGAAAAAGGGTTGTGGCGGCGTAAATTTTCGCGCCGCCGCCACCGCCACAATCCGCAGACGACGGAAAAACGCCTGTGGTTTGTATTGCCCTTAACGTGCTGCATATGGGGACGGCAGGAATGCCGCCTATCTGTACAGCACCTGCGTTGGCTGAGACCTCGGCTAGCTGAATAATCCATGTGCAAAATGCGTTTCTCGCACTTTTTTTGTGCAGTGTGTTCAAATCTCGCTATAATGGGAAACAGCTTATTTTGAACGTGTTATCATCCTGCCCGATCTCCGAGTGCGCCGGAGTGGTGGGTTGTTCCCAAGAATACTGCGAGGCTCTCCATGATAACCGCTGCCAGTCGCCTGAGTTTGTTTCGCCTTCCTGCGATGTGCCTGCTGCTGATCTTCGCGCTGACAGGCTGCTGGATTCCTGCCAGTAACGAAAACCCGGAAACGCCGGTCTCGATGAACCTGCCAACATCGACCTTTACCCCTGAACCCACGGCGACCATCACACCGGAACCGACCGAGACCGAAGAAATCGTCACCGAGGAGTTTGATTCGCTGGCGGCAGAAACTGAGGAGTCTTTCTTCGACCAAGAGACCGAAACGCCTGAAGCCGGTCTGACGGAAGTCGCTCAGATCGACTTTACACCCGAAGATCCGTTCTTCGATGATCTTAACGCTGGTCAGCTCCCGACCCATGAAGACCCGATGATTCAGGCCGCGACGGATATTGTTGCAACAGTGACGCAGGAAGTGCTGGATGCTACAGCGACTGCTGAAAGCCTTTATCTGATTCCTACCGCTACGGATACACCAGAAGTCGCCATCCCAACACTGACGCCAACGCCTGAATTCGGCGTCGGCGGCTTCGCCACATCTGCACCGGTCCTCAGCGGTGGACAGTGTACGCATGTCGTGCGCGCTGGGGATAACCTGTTCCGGCTCTCGCTTCAGTACAACGTCCCGATTCGCGATATCGCGGTTGCCAGCGGCGTGGCGAACCCGGATCTGATCATCGTCGGCCAGACGCTCACCATCCCCAACTGCTCCGGCGGGACAAGCGGTGGTGGGACGACTGGCGGCGGCAGTGCAGGCGGCATCACGCATGTGGTCGAACAGGGCGAGACGCTCTATCAGATCTCCGTGCGCTATAACGTCCCGATCCGCAATATCGCGGCGGCCAATGGCATTCAGAACGTCAATCTGATCTATTTCAACCAGCGGCTGACCATTCCCTAACCTGAAACCAGCTTTTACAGCGGCGAATTTCGATTATACTCAGTAAAACCGAAAGGGCGCAGTACATGCGCCCTTGTGCTGTGTATCGTATCCCTGTCTCAGACATGTTGATAATTCTGAATCAGAAGCAAGATGAAAGCGGCTAACCCTCATGCGTGAAGTGATCGTCGCCACCCGAAAAATCTACAGCGGGCGTATTGTCCAGCTTGATGTCCATGAAGTCGCGCTGCCGGATGGCATGCACAGCAAACGTGAGGTGATCCAGCATCCAGGGGCGGCGGCAGTCGTCGCGCTGGATGCTGACCAGAATCTGCTGCTGGTGAAGCAGTACCGCATCGCCGCCGATCAGGTGCTGCTCGAACTCCCCGCCGGGGTACTCTATCCTGAAGAGCCGCCGGAAGAATGCGCCATGCGCGAACTTCAGGAAGAGACAGGCTACAAGGCCGCATCCCTTCAGCCGCTGGGCGGATTCTTCGCCGCGCCGGGTTACACGACCGAGTATATTCATCTCTATCTCGGTACGGAGCTTACCGAGTCCGTGCTGCCGAAGGATGTCGATGAACAGCTTGAACTGGTGCGGATGCCTTTTGCGGATGCACTGAAGATGATCGACAGCGGCGAGATCATCGATTCCAAGACCATCATCGGCATCATGCGTGCCGCCGTGCGACTCGATTCCTAGACTCACCCAATCTCATGTGACCGTAAACTGAGGCGCAATGCCTCTTTCTTTTATCTAGAAATGTAAAGCTTGCTTGACATAATGACAATGATGCTTTACAGTGTGAGTCATTGATGAATGATCGAAAGGAGATCCGATGTCAGAGATACCCTCAGCCGTCAGTAGAACCTACTTCCGTCGATTTCTCATCGCAGGCATTGGCTACACGGCACTTGTCATTGCAACCGGGTACATTCTTCGTCAGGATGATCCTGAATCGATGGTCGCACGGGCAGTCATCTCGGTGCTGCCTGTGATCCCGGTGATGTACGCGATGTTTGCCTACCTGCGTTTTCTGCGCGGGATTGATGAACTTCAGCGCCGCATTCATCTGGAAGCGGTGGGTTTCAGTCTGGCACTCACTTCGATCATTACGCTGATTCTGGGCTTTCTGGAGCGCGTAGGTATCGAAACGCTTGGCATGGTCTGGGTGATGCCGATCATCATCCTGTTCTGGAGTTTCGGCCTTGCAATCGCCAACCGGCGCTACTCGTAACCGGTGATCTGAAGATGGAAAACCGACTTCGGGTCTTACGTGCAGAATTCAATCTTTCGCAGCAGGACTTAGCCGAACGTGCAGGTGTCTCTCGCCAGACGATCAACGCGATCGAGACTGGCAAATACGATCCAAGCCTCGCACTGGCTTTCAAGCTGGCCCGCTTATTTGATATGAAAATCGAGGAGCTGTTCACGCCAACCGAAGACGACCTCAACCGCTAATAGCCAACACCATCCAATTTTTATCCACAACCGAAAACCAAATCTCAAGGAGAGAACGCGATGAATCGCCTCTACCGCAGCTTCGTGCTGCTTGTGACCCTGACTCTGTCTACCCTGATTTCCGTGCTGCCCATCGCGGCACAGGAAGACGCAGACACTGTCTATGAAACCACATCTGATGGACTGGTGTATAACGCGCATTCACTGGAAATCGACCTCGGCGGGTTCGTCAGTCAGGCTGAGCTGACCACTCCCACCGAAGGAGATGGCCCATTCCCGACCCTCATCCTGTTTCACGGCACCGGCCCTTATGACATGGATGCGACCTATTTCAACGCGACAGGCAGTGAGCCGCTGTCCGCCAACTTCCGTCTGATGGCCGAACGCCTGCCAGAAGCCGGAATCGCCGTGCTGCGCTTCAACAAGCGCGGTGTCAATGGCCTGAATGACTATGATATGGAACAGGTACAGCAGGCATCGTCACTGGATCAACTGGTGGCGGATGCTGATGCCGTGATTGAGGCGGCAAAAGCCCTGCCCGAAGTCGATAGCGATGCGCTTTATCTTTATGGCTGGAGCGAAGGCGCATGGGTTGCCGCCAATGCCGCGCAGTCTCATCCGGAAATTGCCGGTCTGATTCTTCAGGGCGCACCGGATGACGCCATCGAGACCATCCTTGACGATCAGTGGCTGGAGATCGGTCTGCCGTATCTGACCGAGACTATCGATGCAGATGGCGATGGTGCGCTCTCAATCGAAGAAGCGGCAGCAGTCCCATCCGGTCCGGTCGGGCTGATGGCGTCGTATTTCCTCTATGATCGCACCTCGACGCCTGATGCACCGCTGATCAACAGCTTTGTCGATCAGAGTAGGGACGGCCTGATTTCAATCGAAGAGGAACTGCGTCCCACTGTCGAGATGTATCTGTCAAATTACGCGCAGTTCGCACCGAAGGTCGAAAGCTCGTATCTGATTGGGGAACTGATCGCAGCAGCCGAAATTCCGACGCTGCTGCTGCATGGCGAAAATGACGGTTGGGTTCCGGCTGCCAGCGCACAGGCCATCGCGGATGCCGCACCGGACTTCGTGACGCTCAACCTCTATCCCGGCCTCGGTCATGCCCTGAGTGAAGCTGAAGTCCTCGCAGAAGATGCCTTTTTTCCGATGGACTCCGCCCCGTTGGATGATCTCATAATGTGGGTGCTGTCACAACAGGAGCAGTAACGTCTCATTCCTGCACGGAGCAGGTGGGGATGATC
>JAEZAF010000087.1 GCA_023430545.1 Chloroflexota bacterium | reverse complement strand
AATCATTTTTGATACAGGACAGACTTGCGGTATCACCGTGTCCCTACAGGCTTCATACATATACGCTGCATATATGCGTCACACCCAACACACAGCATGTAGAGGCCGGATTCTTACGGCCAACCATGACCGACTTTTCAGATAGCCTCTGGATACTTTCGCATTATTTGAAAACTCTAACCGCACAGATCGAACATCCGTACTATGATTAGATAGTCCTGCACTTAAACCTGCACCTTAACATTGCTTTTTGGATTGATCGCGGAAATGGAGCAGTTGCAGCAATGTAACTTGCTACTTGCAGCAACGCAGGTTGCTACTTGCAGCACAAAAATTTTTGTGCTGCTGCTGCAGCAGCAACAAGCTGATTTTGAACCTGACCCTTCGGCATAACGCAGCAATTGCTGCACTATTGTGCTGCAAACTGCTGCAGCAGACAGTCGGCGTTAGCCCTCAGCCGCCGCAGTACGGGCCAGTTGTTCCTGATCGACAATCGCAACCCATTGTCTGCCGCTTTGGATCAGGCCGTCTTTCTGGAACTGACTCATGACGCGGCTGGCGGTTTCCGAAGTGGTACCGGTCATCTGGGCGATGTCATCACGGTTAAGCGGCATCTGGATCAGCAGGCCTTCCTCGCTGGCCTCGCCTAATTTGTCGGCCAGTTTGAGCAGTACATAGGCGATGCGCTTTTCAACCGAATGGGCGCTCAACTGACGCAGCATTTCATACGCATCCTGTAACCGTCTGCTCGTGATGTCGAGCACTTTCAGCGCCGCCTGTGGATCATGTATCAACAGACTGCGAAAATCCTCAACCGGAATTCGGAGGACGCAGACCGGAATTTGTGCCTGTGCAGTATCGACGTAATCAGCTTCTTCCAGGGCGGAGAATGTGCCAAAGAAATCGCCTGCAGAAAGCACATCGACCATCACATCCTGCCCGGTAACGCTATGCCGCAGCAGCTTCACCTGTCCGCTGGCGACGATGTACAGGTGGGCGGCCCGATCTCCACTGAAGTAGATATTCTCTCCAGCTTCGTAGCCGTATTCATGAAACAACTGATTGATCTCAGCGACCCGTTCATGGGACAGATGCACGAAAAACGGGACCTGATGCAGAATCGACAAACGCAGATTCAGATCGCACATGTGGGTTTTCACTGGCTCAATTCTGACGGGAGATGTTCTGCGTTTGGACATATCACAACCACCTGCTCACTATGGGGCTTTACTCTCACCCATCATAAAGGCTGAGGATGAGTAACACTAGAGACACCGTTCAAAGGCCTTAAGGGTCTTGTCCATATCATATTGCGGGGAATGAGACTTGCTTCTGCCTGTAAAGATCCTACATTCCATAGGCAGCAGTTTCGCCTGAATAAACCCCGAATAATGAGGCGTTGATCAACCCATAGAAACCCCCTAAGGTTATAAAGTATCCTTAAGGAGGGATTGATGAAACCTTTCGCTTTTGTTTCAGCCTTATTTTTACTTGTGTTCTCTGTCATACCGGGATTTGCTCAGGAAGATTTACCCGCGCTGACTGAGCAATTTACCTCTGAGGACGGACGCCTCACGCTTTATCACCCGGCGGACTGGGTAGCACTCGAAGATGATATCGTAATCGTCACCCATCAGGATGCCCTGCCCGCTGTCGAAGCTGAAGAACCGATCCCCGATGGTTATCTCGCGCTGGCTGTATTCACACCTTCGATATTCGCTGACGTCGGCCTGAACGAAGATGCCACGCCTGATGAAGCGATTGAAGCTGTGCTGACATCTGAAGATGTGGAACTGACAGATGAGGTTACAGCCTATGCAACCTCAGATCTCTCTGGTCTGTCAGCCGTGATCATCGAACCCAATGACATGGTCGCACAGTTAATCGCGCTTGAATTTGAGACGGGTACCGTCCTGATGATCTTTAGATATGGGGCGGACTTCGACAGCAATATCGAGTATTACATGGATCTGACCGATCATCTGGTGAACGCCGTGATCTTCGACGGTCAGACTGCGTCGGATAAAGTGGCCGTCGAGGATCTCGATGAGGACGGTCTTCTGAGTCAGTGGGCCATGGAAGTCAGTGGTTCCAGTCAGTACGGTGAAGAAGGCTGGTCATTCGCCCAGGCTGCGGGTGAGCCGGATACCGAGGAATGTGGTGATTATGTGACTGCGTGGGCATCGGCACAAAGCAACAGCGTTGAAGAACTTGTGTTGGAATTCCGGTATCCGGTGATCCCAACCGAGGTCAACATCTACCAGACCTATAACCCCGGTTCAATCGTCGCGGTGGACCTGGTGAGCGAAACCGGTGACATTATCGAACTGGAAGACAGTGCTGACCCTCTGGGGAATACACCATGCCCCGGTATCTTCAGCTTTGAGATTGAGGGTGTGGACGAAGCGGTCACGGGTGTGATCATCCACCTTGACCAGAGCGAAATCGCGAACTGGAATGAGATCGACGCGGTAGAACTGGTAGGTGAACCGACGACTGATCTGCATGAGAGAGAAACCCGTCAGTGGGCGTCTGAAGCCACTGGAAGCAGTCAGTATGGCGAAGAAGGTTACAGCTTCATGCAGGCAACGGGTTCGCCTGATGTCGATACATGCGGTGACAATGACAAGGCATGGACGGCAGCAGGCGGCGATACCGAAGAGATGCTTGAACTGGTCTTCGATGAAGCGGTGATCCCGTGGGAGATCAATATTTACCAGACCTATAATCCCGGCTCGATCGTCGCAGTGGAGCTGGTCACGGAAACGGGTGAGATCATCGAACTGGAAGACAGTGCTGACCCTCTGGGGAATACACCATGCCCCGGTATCTTCACGCTGGACATCGAAGATGTGGAGGTGCCGGTCAACGGTGTCATCATCTATCTCGATCAGACCGAGATCGCAAACTGGAATGAAATCGACGCCGTGGAACTGGTCGGTGAATACCCAGCCGACGAATAAGCGATCGATCGCAAATCAGGCTGCCCTTTAAATACGGAGTCGCTCTGAAAGCTAAATGCGTGTGTTGGTACAAATCCAGTACACGCATTTTTGATTTATATAAACGTCGCACTGTTTTACGCTCAATTCAGGATCAATCGTAAAAAACCTGCAAAAAAAATCACCGGTTTGTTCTGCTTTGACAGTCGATTGACGATCAATTGACGACACACGGATAAGGTGAAGTTATCAACAGACGGGCGATAGAAAACGCCCCAACTTTACCAACATCACACTCCGAAGCTGACACAAACGAAGGGACAGACCATGAAGGTGAATATTGTAGGCGCAGGACAGTCCGGGCTTCAGCTTGCATTGGGGCTGCTGAAAAATGGCTGCGACGTAACCCTGTACAGTGACCGTACACCAGAGCAGATCTATCACGGCACCGTGATGTCCACACAGTGCATGTTTGATGCCGCCCTGAACACCGAACGCGCATTGAATCTGAACCTATGGGATGACAGCGCTCCTGAAATCGAAGGTATTATGCTTCGCATCGCCACACCGGATGGACAACTGGGGCTGGGCTGGGGCGCTCATCTGAATCATCCTGCGCAGTCAGTGGACCAGCGCCTGAAAATGCCGGAATGGATGCGCCTCTTTGAATCACTGGGTGGTGAGCTGGTCATCAAGCCAGTGGACATCGATGATCTTGAGCAGATGGACGGCGATCTGACGATTGTCGCATCGGGTAAGGGCGCGATCGGTCAGCTTTTCACACGGGATGAAAGCCGCTCTCCATATGACAAACCGCAGCGTGTGCTGGCGTTAAGCTGTCTGCGCGGGGTCGAAGTGACCGAGCCGTTTAATGCGGTGGCCTTCAACCTTATCCCGGGTGAGGGTGAGATCTTCATCATGAACGGTATCACCACCAGCGGCCCGTGTCACTTCCTGATCATCGAGGCAATCCCCGGCGGCAAACTGGACTGCTGGAGCGATGTCAATACCCCGGAAGAACACCTGAAGCGCACCAAGGAACTCCTTGAGACCTTCCTCCCGTGGGAAGCCGAGCGCTGCCGTAATGCAGAGCTGACCGACGCGAATGCCGTACTGCGTGGCCGCCTGACACCGACGGTTAAATTCCCGGTAGGGACACTGCCCTCTGGTAAGCAGGTCCTCGGCATGGGTGATGTGGTAGTCATAAATGACCCGATCACCGGTCAGGGTTCGAATAATGCGGCCAAATGTGCAGCGGTTTATCTGGATCGGATCCTCGAAAACCGTCATGGCAGCTTCGACTCTGGCTGGATGCAGGAGACCTTCGACATCTTCTGGGATTATGCCCAGTGGGTCACCGGCTGGACCAACGCAATGCTGATGCCGCCCCCGCCGCATGTCCAGGCCATCCTCGGAGCGGCTGGCAGCATCCCGGAAGTAGCACACCGCTTTGTAAATGGGTTTGATGATCCGCGCACCTTCTTCCCGTGGCTGGCAGATCCGGCTGAAGCGGAGAAAATGCTGAACGCTTACGCCGTTGTCTAAATATCAGACCACAGACCGAAAACACGAACTTCAGCCCTGAAAGGTGAACGATGAACACGATGACGAATGCACTGACCCAAACACAGACCGATACATTAACGGATACACTGACCTCGACCTTCGATCCGAAGCAGTTAAGACAGGCTTACAGCCGTCTCGCTGCTGGCACCAGCGTCATCACGATGGTGGATCATCATCAGGTACGAATGGGCTTCACGGCAACAGCAGTGACCTGTGTGTCGGTAGAGCCTCCGCTGGTGCTGGTCTGTGTGAACAACGCCTCGCGCACAATCCCGGTGTTTCAGTCCGGCGCGACATTCGTCATTAACCTGCTGACATCTGAGCAGGAGTGGATCGGGATGCAGTTTGCCTCGCGAGCTGAGGATAAGTTCGAAAATGTGAACTGGTCCATCAGCAGTACCGGCGGCCTGCATCTGCATAATACGCTGGCGGCGATGGAATGTATCCCGCACGAGATCTATCCCGCAGGCGATCATCACATCGTGATTGGCCGGGTGAGGGACATCCGTATGGGTAGTGATGATGTGAAACCACTCGTCTTCTTCCGCAGTCATTTCATGGCCTGAGTGATCATCTGAGTTACAAACAGCCAGCAACCAGCCTCGTGCTGGCTGTTTTGATTCACTATTTACAGCATCATACACATCCACTTCTCTGATATCTGACAGACTTTCACAAGGTTTCCGTACCGGAACCCTGTGCTAGAATGACCAAAACATGACTTTTTATCAGGGAAGATTCTTTGGTGTCTGCATCGCTGTATATTACGACATTCGGAAATTTCCACGTTCAGGTCTCGAATCAGCCCGTTACAAATTCACTACCTCAAAAAGCTAAAGGGATTCTGGTTTACGCCGCTTGTATGCAGCGTCCGCTGCGCCGTGATGTACTGGCGGAGATGTTCTGGACGGATCAGACGCAGGAACGTGCCAATGGCAATCTGCGCATGGCACTGATGAAGCTGCGGGAAGCCGCCGGTGGTCAGGTCGAGATCACACGGAGCACCGTAGAAGTTGATGCATGGGTCGATGCCAATATCTTTGAAGATACGTGGCGTGTGATTCGAGGCAGCTTTCAGCGCGAAAAGCAGTTATCACAACCTCAGATCCAGCAGTTGGAACAGCTCACTGAGTGGTATACGGGTGATTTTCTCTCCGACCTGTATGTATCGGAATCGGAACAGTTCGAAAGCTGGCAGAATCACCAGCGCACTGGCTTACGTACGCAGTTTATCCAGGCTGCAGACACACTCGTTGCTCTGTGTCTTGAAACGCACAATTACGCGCTGGGGCTTCGTCATGCCCAGCATCTCCTGACCGCAGATCCACTGCGTGAGGAAACCTATCGACAACTGATGCGTTTACTCGCACTGTCAGGGGATCGCAGTGCAGCCCTCAAACAGTTCGAACATTGCCAGCGCATCATCCATGAGGAACTGGGGGTTGAGCCTGAACCAGAAACCCTTGCCCTGTATGAACAGATCGCGGATGGGCAGTTAGTATCCAATACACCGGTGACAGTGGCACGGCAAACGGCGTTTACGCCGAAGTCCATGACAACCACCACCGTTATGCGAATGGTGACTGAAACTTCATATCATTTACCTGCACCACTGACACCGTTTATCGGACGACAGGAAGTCACTTCCGAAGTCCTGAAACTGATGAAGACAGCACGACTGCTCACCCTGACGGGTGCAGGGGGTGTCGGGAAAACACGGCTTTCCTTACACGTTGCCGGGCAGCTTCTCCAGGAATATCCCGATGGGGTCTTCTTTATCGAGCTTGCTCCACTGCGAAGTTCAGATCAGGTGGCGGATGCCATCGCAAGGGTACTCTCCTTAAAGGAGATCGGCGGTCACACGATCATCGATACCCTGAAAGACTTCCTGCGTAAAAAGCGCATGCTGTTGGTACTGGATAACTTCGAGCATGTACTGGAAGCCGGACTTCTGCTGGATGATTTGCTCCGCGTGTCGCCTGATATGCGCATACTGGTGAGCAGCCGTGAACCGCTGGAACTCTACGGCGAATATGTGTATCCGGTGCCGGTGATGACACAGAACGAAGCAGTTACCTTATTCACGCAGTTTACCAGCACAGTGGTGGATACAGAGGCCAATATCGACGTTATACGGCGGATCTGTGACCGGCTGGAAGGCCTGCCACTGGCACTGGAACTTGCCGCGATGCACGCTCGAAATACCGGACTGAATGAGATCCTCTCGGGGCTGGATTCGAGCCTTCAGCTTCTGCAAAGTCGATTCCGCAATCTACCGGAGCGTCAGCGGACGATGCGCGGTGCAATCGAGTGGAGCTATACCTTACTGAAGGCCGAAGAGCAGACACTGTACGGTCGGTTGGCTGTGTTCATTAACGGCTTCACAACTGAGGCTGTGGAAGCGGTCTGTGGCAGCACCGCCTGTCACCTTCAGGCCCTGGTCGACAAAAGCCTTGTCTATCCGGTAGATGAGGCTCACAGCCGGTACTCGATGCTTGAAACCATCCGCCAGCACGCCTGGGAGAAACTGGTGGAGACTGGCAAACAACGCGAGATCCAATTCACACATGCCGATTATTTCGTCCGGTTTGCCAAGGCGGTCGAAGCGGGTACACGCACCGGAGAACAGGCCCTGTGGCTGGCACAGATGGAAGCCGAACGTGACAATCTGCACGGGGCGCTGTCCTTCCTTGAGAGCGAGCAGGATCGCGGCATCGAGCCGATGGCCCAAATCATCGCCGCACTCGGACTGCGCCTGTATCGAAGTGGATACTTTCAGAAGGTCCTGCCGCAACTTGCTTACGTACTGGATCATCGCCAACAGTACCCGCCTCAGCTTCATGCTGATGTTCTGGCTTCTGCAGGTCACCTGATGTTCGGCTCAGGTGATTATCTTCAGGCGAAGGCATTCCATGAAGAAGCACTGGAGCGTTATCAGGCGTTAGGCGATCCGCATGGGACAGCGTTTATGCTGTTCTGCGTAGCCGTGCATCAGCCGGATATGACTACAGGGCTGCAAATGACCCGCGAAAGCCTCAGGCTTGCCCGTGAAACCGGCGATAATTATCTGGTAGGCGATATCCTCTGTAACCTGGGTAATTACCTGTTGCATTTAGGCCAGGGCGAAGAAGCTATTACGGTCCTGCATGATGGATTAGACATTATCCGTCGGTTGAATATACGAATTGTGGAACCAGCCTACCTGAACAATCTGGGAAGTGCCTATCGCGATACCAATCAGCTTGAGCTTGCCCTGAAAACCTTTGAAGAATCGGCAGCCGTCGGCATCGAGATGAAGGACTATGCAGCGGCGACAATAAGCCTGATCGAAGCGGCTGATCTGCTGTTCTGCCTACAGCACTATGGGCGGGCGGCGGCCTGTTATGCTCAGGCGATGCAGTTAGCCGACCAGATCGATACCCCTATCCTCAGATTACTGGTCAAGCGTGGACAGGCAATGCTGGCATGGCAGGCCGGGAAAACTGCAATCGCTCGTCAGCTTTATCAGGAAGCCTACAGCGGCTGGCAGTCCACTGATGCGCTGGATATCTTCCTACTGTCTACCGGGATTGAACATATCATCTCGGTACTGGCACACAGCGGCCATACGGATCAGGCGGTAAAGCTCATGCGTGGACTGGACGCCTATTATCTTGAGAGCCAGATGAAGCCATCCTACACACACCAGTATCTGCGTTCACAGGCGATGCACTCTCTGGGAAATAGTGGCGATGTGGCTGACACAAAGCCTGTGCTCTCTACCGACGAGATCTTCCGTTTTGCGGTAGCGTGCATAGAGCATATCTAAAACTTCAGGAACCTGTTCTATATCTCGTGGCAAAGCGGACATGCTTGGCACTTCGATTGCCAGTGCCGTGTCCCTACAAGTTGCATACATAGCTGGTAGGCGGTGCATAGTGCGGCACCTTGCAGCAGCATTGTGCTGCAATTGCAGCGTTTTGCCGAAGGATCAGGTTCAAACTCTTGTTGCAGCAGCAGCGGCAGCAGCACGAAAAAAAAGTGCTGCTGCAATTGGTGAGCCAGCGGGCAGAATTCAATGCCCCCTACAGGCAATAGAGATGTGAAGGTGCAGGAACCTCATATTGTAACACAAATGTTCTAACTTCAGGGTTCGAATTTTCAAACGAAGTGGACCAAAAAGCCGCGCTGTCCCTGTTGGGCCAGTTTAAGGAAGCCCGAGGCGAAAAGCCCCTACCCTATCCGACATTGTGCAAGCAATACTGTGCCCTTTCCCCATCGCGGCGGGACGGCACACAGGCCGTCACCTACGCAAAATCGGCTTGCAGAGCTGCATGATGCTCGAAACATCAACAGAAACTGTTTTTCCGCTAGAATGCGGTGAGATTACGACTCTGTAATCAGATCGTCATCATGGTAATCACATGATCTGGTAGGATAATCAAAAACGAGGCTGGGACGTGTTTTCACAATCGATTCGCTGGAAACTTCCACTTACCTATGCTGCGATTGCGGCGTTGGCCGCGGCCTGCCTGGGGGTTGCCCTGCTGACAACTCTGGGCAGTTATTACATGGAGCGCGAACGCCTGCACCTTGAAAATAATGCACTGGCTGTCAGCAGGCTGGTGCAGCGCTTCCAGACCAATGACGCGTCGGTCGATGAGATGGCCGCACAAATCGGGAATCTGGCGTTTATCACGCAGGCACGGATCCGCGTTGTCACTCCACAGAACGAAACGATTGTTGATACCGGCTCCCCTTCGAACACGCTGACATTCAGCTATATTCGAGCGGACGCACCTGATTCAGCCCCTGTCACGATTACGGCTCAAGACATCCCGGATGGGAATCCGGTCGATAATCCGGTCAGCGATATGGCCGGGGATTTGCCTGACAGCCCTGTCAGCGAACTTATGGTGTATGGTGACCCGAATGGCACTATTGACATAAGAAGTGCAAATGAACCGGGCAGCAGTGAAACTGCCCCTGTGAATGGCGCGGATACTGCTGACTTGTTGTCCGCTCCTGTGGGTGACATCATAGGACCAGGCAGCAGGACCATCCGCCTGAGCGAGGATGGGATGACACTGTGGATGTCTTCCGCAGCCGAAGGTAATGGCGAACCTATCACGATGCCATTACATCCTCCTGACAACGGACCAGAGCCGATCCCCGCTGGCAGGCTGATCAATCGCCCCTACTCATTCAGCTTCGCGGCAACGCCATACGGGTTTGATCTGATCGGCGAGATGGACTTCGATATGCGCTCGACTCAAGTGGTGCGGCTTCCACTGAATGCGCTGGACGGCATGATCGCAGGCTATGTTGAACTGTCTGAAGGTGCGAGCTTTGGCGCACAGATTATGGAAAATGTCACCATCGCGCTGATCTTCGCTGAAGGACTTGCCATTCTGATCGCCGGACTGGTCGGGTGGATCATCAGCCGACAGATCAGCCAACCGGTGCTCTCACTCACAGTCGGGGCGGAACAGATGGCACGGGGTCAACTGGAAACCCGGGTGAAGGTCAGCGGACGGGACGAATTCGGCAAGCTGGCACTTACCTTCAACGAGATGGCGGAACAGGTCGAGGTGACGGTTGCGTCGCTGCGCCGCTTTGTCGCGGATGCTGCACATGAGCTTCACACTCCACTGACGGCGCTGTACGCTGACCTCGAACTGGCGATGACTGACAGTGATGAAAAGCGGCGGCTGTCGTATGTCGCCCGTGCCCGCGCTCAGGTGCATCTACTGGAGCAACTGACAGACAACCTGCTCGATTTATCCCGGCTGGAAGCGAAAACGCGGCAGATGCCCTTCCATCCGGTCAATGTGACGCAGATGGTGCACGCCCTGAGCGAATCTGCGGCATCACGTGCGGAACAGCTTAACCTTCAGTTCACGATCGAGGCACCGGATACACCGGTTTATGTCATCGGGGATGAAATGCAGCTTCGGCGTGCTGTCGGCAATCTGCTGGATAATGCGATCAAGTTCACACCAGAAGGCGGCACGGTGGGGATTGCTGTGCAGCCGGTGGAAAACTCGGTCAAGATCGTGGTCAATGATACCGGCATCGGCATCCCGGCGGATGAACTACCGCAGTTGTTCAGCCGTTTTCACCGGGGGCGCAATGCCAGTCATGTCCCAGGCAGCGGACTGGGGCTGGCAATCATCCGGGCGATTGTCGATGGACATCGAGGACAGATCGAAGTCTTCAGCAGGCCCGGTGCTACACAATTTACGATGCGACTTCCGGCGAGTACAACAATAGCAGCGGCAGTATGAAAGCAACCCATATTCTGATTATCGAAGATAACGCGGCAGTGGCCCGTGCCCTGACCGACGGCCTCGAACGCGAAGGTTATAGTATCACATGGCGAGAGACGGGGACCAGCGGTGTAACCTTTGCGCGGGACCACAATCCGCACCTGATCATCCTCGACGTACGGCTTCCGGATGGCTCTGGTTTTGACTTCTGCAAGCAGATGCGCGTCGCTGGTCTGCGGCAGCCGATTCTGATGCTGACGGTGGAGCGCGACGAGCTGGACAAGGTGCTGGGGCTGGAGATGGGCGCGGACGATTACGTCACGAAACCGTACAGCCTGCGTGAACTGCTATCGCGAGTGCGGGCGCAGTTACGACGTGCCTATGGCGAATTCTCCAGTGCAGATGCAGATGTGATGTACATCGCGGATCTGATGATCGACCGGGGACGGGGACAGGTATGGCGCGGGAAGCAGCCTGTTCCGCTAACGCCGACGGAGTTCCGACTGCTGGTTTACCTGGCACAGCATCCCAGTCAGGCGTTAAGCCGCGCCCAGATCATCGACGCCGTGTGGGGTTATGATGCCGATGTGGACAGCGAACGCGCCGTTAACGTCCATATCCGCCGACTGCGTGAAAAAGTCGAACCAGACCCTGGCAATCCCTCTCTGATCCTCACAGTGCCGGGTGTCGGCTACCGCTTATGCAGTTAGTTACAGTCATTGGGCCGGCAGAAGCCGGCCACTACTGTCCCTACTTTTTGACAGACGCCGTGTCTACCATTTTCATCAGCACTCAGAGCCGTTCTCTGATCTTCAATCACGCAGTATCTATGTGATTACGACTCCGTAATCGGAACGCAACGCGGCTGAAACCCGTTGATGGCAATCTGACGCATGTTGGAAAATTTTCCTGTCTGGTCACTTTCCTGTAGGAGACTAAACCTATGCGTCTGAAACATCTTTTTCTGTTTTTAAGCCTAACCCTGCTGATTACGATAATGCCGCTGCCAACACAGGCCCAGAACGAGCGCGTGATTACGCTCGGACTCAGTGAGTTTATGCGCAGCGTTCCGATAGATGAGATTCTGGGCGAGTTTGAAGCACAGAATCCCGGTATCCGGGTGCAGCCGGTCTACATCTCATTTGAGGACAGCTTTGTCCCGCCTGCGGCAGACGACATCGAAGCCCATCTGGAAGCAGTCAAGAAGCTGGCGCAGGCCGCTGATGTGGGACAGGTCAGCAGTATGATCCTGACGCCGGAAGCTACGCGGGCAGGCTATCTCCTCGATCTGTCGCCGCTGGCATCGGCTGATGCATCGCTTGATCCAGCGGACTTCCCCGACGCTGTCTGGGACTCGTACCGCTGGGACAACGGATTATGGGCGCTTCCGGCAAAGGTCGAGCCGCTGATGATGGTGTACGATCCGGCGGCCTTCGATGCGGCTGGTCTGGCATATCCGACCGGAAGCTGGACGCTGGATGATCTGGCAAATGCTGCGCGGAAACTTTCCGAATACGATGCGACCGGTGGCATCACGCGTCCCGGACTGATCTTCTACGATAATCAGGCACTGCTGCTGAGGTCGCTGTACGGGCAGAGCCTGAACGATGCCAGCGGCCTGCCCGACCTCGATACGCCGGAATTACAGGCGCTGGTCGAAGCATGGTCGGATGTGATCGAAGAAGGAATTGCGGCGTCATCCCCTGGACAGGCGGCAATCGATTGGATCCCACCGATGAGCATCAACCGCAGCTTTGGACTGTTTACAATGCCGTTCAATGGAGAGCCGGGAACGGAGGGAACACAAACTGATGCCGCTGCACTGCCTGGTGGAATCATCGGGATGGAAGTGAACGGCTTTGGTGTGAGCAGCGGCACGGCCTATCCACAGGAAGCGTATCTGCTGGCGAAATTCCTGACCGAAAGCCCAGAGATGCTTAATCTCGTCGATGGGATGCGCACCGCACGCAACTCTCTGGCAGATATGGAGAAAGGACCGATTGAACTGATTGGTGGGATGACACTGCTTTCAACGCCACTCTCCCCGGAGCTGACCGCAAAAGTTGAAGATCTGCTATCGGTGGCCGTGCCTGTCTCAGAGATGCGATTTTCCGACGCATTGACACGGGCTGTGGATGCTGTTATCGAGGATACTGACAGCCTCACCGCCTTACAGGACGCCGAACTTATGGTGATCACCAGCCTTCAGACTGCGAGCGATGTGGGTGGGAACTCCCCGGTGATCGTCGCGACGCCGGTACCGGAAGTGGTGCTTGCCCCCGGCGAAATCGAACTGCGTTTCAGTGCGGGCTTTACGGCGCAGACGGGTGAATGGGAACGACTGCTGTCCGAATTTACGGCAGCGGACTCTGAAGTCGGACTGGTGACGCTGGACCCGGCACTCGGTGGTAATATCAGCATGTATGCCCAGCAGAACGACTGCTTCTATCTGAATTACAATGCAGTCCCCAGTGCTGATCTCTCACTGCTGCTCTCGCTGGACCCGTTTATGAGCGCCGATGCCGATTTCGCCAGCTCTGATGTGGCTGGGAATGCACTGGCACAGATGCAGCGCGACAATCGCACATGGGGATTCCCACTCGTCATCAACCCGATGATGCTGCACTACTATCCGGATCTGTTTGCGAAGGCTGGTGTTCCGGAACCGTCGGGCGGGTGGACGGCGAGCGCGTTCGTGGAAGCGCTTGAGGCACTCAGAGAAGTCATCCCGGCGGAACAGATGCCGTTCACCAATCGTGGATTTGGCGATACGCATCTGCTGATACTGATCGCGGCTTACGGTGGGCTTCCACTCGATTTCCGCACCAGCCCGCCGACAATCAATTTCACTGATCCTGCCGCGGTTGAGGCTACCCGTCAGGTGCTGGACCTGGCGAAAAACGGCCTGCTCGATTATCAGCAGTTGGGTGGCAACTCTTTCCGGTCGATTGCAGTTGATTCTGCCAACCCGGTCCCGCTGTACAGCGACATAGTGGCCGGTGCAGGTGTAATGCGAATTGGCGGCCCGGATGGGGATGAATCGGCTCCACAGTACGATATCACAGGCTACCCATCCGGGACACTGACCGCGACGGCGTATGAGATCGGCGCAGGCTATATCAGTGCGACGACCGAACATGCTGACCCCTGCTATCGGCTGTTCAAGTTCCTCTCTCAGCATCCGGAACTGTTCGATGGCATGCCTGCGCTGCGTTCACAGTTCTCAAATCCCGCGCTGCTGGCAACCGTCGGGCAGAATGCGGCGGACTTCTACACGCAGTATGATGCGGTCATGCAGGACCCGGATGTGATCGTCATCCCGTCATCGTTTACCGGCGGGACTTCTGTAACCGGGATGAATATCATCCGGCGCTGGCTGGATACGGCTTTCGATCAGTACGTGCTGGAAGATGCAGATCTGCTGACCGCACTGGAAGATGCGCAGCTCAAAGCTGAAACCTTCCAGACCTGTGTGAATGCGCTCACGCCTTATGATCCTGTCAGCCCGGACGCCTATCTCAACGGCATTGCGGATTGCGTGCAGTCTGTGGACCCTGATGCTGCTGCATTCTTCCCCAGACGCTGAGCCTAGAGGGTAAAACATTACTGGCGTGGCTTCAATTCGGTTATTCTAACCCGTGAAGCCACGCCAGTACGTCATCCTGCACTATTTAAATCGTGAGGTATGATACGAGGTTACAGTGTCTTATTGCGCGGACAGTAAGGCGTCCACTTCTTCCCGGAAGAGAATCACAGCCTCGTCTGCCGTAATTTCCTCAAACAGCACCGCATCGCGGAGAATAGGATAAATCAGGGTATCGCGGATGCTGCCATGCAGGGCAGGATCAGGCGGAGGCAGGGGACTGCTATCCTTCTCAACACGGCTGAGGAATGCGAACATCTCAACCTGAGCGGGTGTCACATAATCCGTGAGGTCTTCCTGTACGAGACCTGAAATCGGAACACCGCGTTCTGCCAGCAGGATACGATTCGCCTCAAGGGAATTGGTGAAGAAATCGATCAGCAGGGCCGCTTCCTCAGGATGTTCTGAATTGGCATTGACAGCCAGAAACTGTGACGGTTTGACATAATTCTCGGAACAGCAGCCATCCTCAGGACGCGGCATGTGGACCATGATGAATTCGCGATCTTCCCCGGATGCGTTCCAGATCGCCACCATCTGATTACTCCAGATCGCGGCCATGACTGCATCACCTGCGATAATCGGCTCATCTTCAGCTGTGGCTTCAATCTGAATCTGATCAGCCCGGTTCGGAATCGCACCGGCCTTCTGAAGACGAAGCTGCATATTGAGGAAATCGATCAGGGGCTGGTCATCGGTATAACCCAGCGATTGCTGATCTTCAGCATAGAACAGTTCACCATAGCCCAACATCAATGATGCAAGACCGTTATCATTGTCGAGGTTACCACCGATGCACCAGCGATCGAGCTTCTCGTAAAGCTCCATGCAGATGTTTTCAAAGTCAGTCCACGTCCAGTCCTGTTCCGGAAGCGGGATACCGGCGGATTCAAAGGCCTCAACATCAAGCAGCACGCCGAATGAATTGGTGCCCATACTGACGGCATACAGACTTTCATCGACGATACCGCCCTGAATATTCGCTTCGGAGACATTGGAGAGATCAATCAGGCCGTCTTCCACCAGATCATCCAATGGCAGCAGCCAGCCATTATCGACCCACAGTTCCAGACGCGAGTAATCCTGCTGAACGACATCGGGAAGATTGCCCGCAGTCGCCTGAGCATCCAGCGCGATCCAGTAGTCATTAAAGGCCGAGATCGGTTCGCTGACCACGGTAATCCACGGATACTCTGCTTCAAATAATTCAACCACCTGGGTGGTCCGCTCATGACGAGTCTCACTGCCCCACCATGTCAGACGGAGTGTTACAGGTTCGCGTTCTTCCTGTGCCATGATGACACTACTGAACAACAGCATCATTAATACAAGGAAAGTGAAAAAATGTGGGCGTAAACTGGTTTTCATCTGGGCTTTGCCTTTGTATATTGCATTTGGACGATTACTGGATTGCTGTGGGCAGAGATTCAGCCTGAAATCGAGTGCCTGATCGAACGATCCTGCTATTGAACGATTTTGCTATGAGATGCTGTTGCTATCGAATGTGCCAGATCTTCTCCTTCTGCAGAATACGCTGCAACAGGTCCGGGAAGCGGGACTGATCCAACGGTTTGGCAATCCCACCATCGAAACCGGCAGTATGTAACTGCTCAACTTCCTCATTCATCACACTGGCTGTCAACGCGACAATCGAGGTGTCCTTATACGCCTCATGACTGCGCAGCATCTCCAGCATCTCGAAGCCGCTGTGAGGCTGAACGTGAATATCGAGGAAAATCACGTCCGGCTTCGCAGGCAGCGCCTCAACCTTTTCCATAAAGTTTGTACTGTCAGGAAACACCGTGACCTGATCATATCCGATCACGCGGGACAGCAGCATTTTCATGATGCTCCGGCTTACAGCATCATCTTCTACATAGAGAAATACCGGGTTTGATACCATCATTGTCTTCTTTCACTAACTCGCAACAGCCTGTAATTCGGCTTCCAGAATTTCAGCATGGATGGGCAGCAGTACAGAGAACAGCGCCCCCTTGCCCGGTTCACTTTCCAGCCAGAGTTTTCCGCCATGCGCTTCGGCAAGGCGACGCGAAATCGGCAGGCCCAGCCCAGTCCCAGAACCAACGCGCAGGCCACTGTCTGACTGGCGGAAAGGCTCAAAGACTGCCTGCTGATCTTCCAGCGGAATGCCCGGCCCTGTATCTTCAACACTCAACAGGATATCGTCATCCTGCACTTTGGCAGTAATGGTAATGCTGCCGTTTTCGGTGAATTTGGCTGCATTGGAAACCAGATTCAGCATAATCTGGCTGATGCGGCGTTTATCCCCGGTGATGCGCGGAAGGTTTTGATCTACACGCGTGATGACCTCGACCGGCTTATCCTTCACCAGCGTTTCCGCGGTCGCAACCACTACCTTCAATTCAGCATTCAAATCTGCATCGGCTTCCACAAACAGTTTGAAGGCCCCCGCTTCGATCTTCGAGATATCCAGAATGTCGTTGATCAGGCCGAGCAGGTGCTGTCCACTGCTGACGACGAGGTTCAGCGCTTCTGACTGCTCTTCATTGACTTCACCTAACACACCGTTCGCGACAAACTGCCCCAGATTGATAACCGCGTTTAACGGTGTGCGCAGTTCATGTGACATCGCGGCAAGGAACTGCGACTTCACCTGATTGGCACGCTCGGCAGCATCCACTGCGATTTCAAGCTCATGTGTACGCTCGACAACACGCTGTTCCAGCCCGGTATTGAGGGCGCGCAGGTCATTGTTCAGATTCGAGATGGTTTGTTCCGCCTGACCACGGCGTTCCACCATGGCGTTGAATTTACGCTGTAATTCGCCGATTTCGTCCTTAGAGTCCGCATTCTTGATACGTACCTTCAGGTTGCCTTCCGCGACAGCATTCAGCACCTGAATCACTTCACTGATACGCTTAAAAATCTGCAGGTAGAACACAAGGAAGAGTGTCAGAGAGGTCAGGGCGACGGTAACCAACGTACCCACCACCATCAGATGGGCGATATCCCGTTTTTCAATTCGTGCTTCTGCTGTTGCGACTTTGGTATAGACAAACAGGCTCGGTGTATCCCCGACGACACCGCGAATAGGCGATACACTCACGAGGAAGGGTTCACCCTGCTCATCTATTTCCTGAATCAGGGTTTGCGGATTCTCAAAGTCGAACCAGCCGGAGTCCAGCCCTGAGATCTGTTCAACAGAGCGGCCATTAAATTCACTGCGCAGCGAAAAGATCACCGTGCCACTGGTCGTGATCACCATCACATCGACGACATTCTCACCGACCTGTGTACGGACCGCATCCGCATTATTCAGGCTGACCAGTCGACCACGGGATGATTCCAGCAGACGAGCAGGGATTTCAATGCGCTCTCTCAGGCTCGCATCAATCTGATTACTGAAGCTGTTGTAGTAGATGAAGCCAATCACCGACATAATCGTGATCTCGGTCACGATTACAAAGAAGGCGATCTTGCCATATAAACTCTGAAACCAGCGCATTGAGTCCCCTCCGGTTTATCGGTTTATTTAAAGTCCCAAACGGACTCGCCGCGCAGAATGCGCTGGATCTGACCTGAAAACCGTGACGAGTTCAGGGGTTTCGCAATAAAGCTGTGGAAGCCAAGCTCTCTCGCCACACTGACTTCGCTGGTATGCACTGTGCAGGCGACAATCGGCACCCGTGCGCCATACTTCTGGATCAGTACTTCCAGCACCTGATAACCGTTGTAATGCGGCATTTCGAGATCGACGAAGATAATATCGATGTCATTCAGTGACTGGAGCTTCAACTGTAAGTCTGTCGGGTCATAGATCTGAATAAGCTCTACGCCCTCCATCGTCAGCATCTTCGCCAGCACCTTCTGATCCACCGGATTGTCATCAATAATGAGCGCCTGAATTGTGTCTGTCATTTATGTTTCCTGTCTATTGTCTTGATAAAGACGCGCTATCCTACCCAAACTGAATGACCTTCAATGACATCATTCAACTGGTCTGTAAATGTCAGCAGATTAATCGGCTTGCTGATGAAGCCCGCAAATCCTTTGTCCCTTGCCTTACGCATTGCGGTTGACGCATCGGCAGCAGAGACCGCCACAACAGGCACATGCGCAAGGCTGGGGATACTGGTAATGTGATCGTAGATATCGAAACCACTGACGTTATTGGGATACATCAGGTCGAGCAGGATGACGTCAATCGGCGCGAATTTCTCCAGCTTTTCCTGGTAATTCTGCCCCCACCGATCAAATGCAACAGTCGCCCCCGCCTGTCCCAGCAGGGTTTGCATCACAGCACGATTGCCGATGTTATCTTCAAAGATGAAAATCCGACGTCCTCTAAGCTCTTGCATCCTGCACCTGCAATCCAGTTAAAATGGTTAGTTACACCCATAAACAATGTGTTGAGACAGACAAGCATCAATTAACTATTTAAATATCTATTATAAATAGGGTGTCGTTTTGAAAACGTAAGGTTCCTTAACGGCGCTGAAATGCACATCGAAACCTGAATTTCTTCTTACAATACTGGCAGGCTGAGAGTTCAGGTGAAGCGATTAAAAGGCTGTGAGGGACTGCATTTGGGGATAAAAACAAAAGAGGCAGCAGGTTGCATCGTCCTGCTCCTCTTATGATGTTTCATATAAGGCGGGGAATGGATTTCGGAAGCATCAGACAGTCTTCAGGAATTCAAGCAGCTTCTGATTAAACCGTTCAGGATCATCGCGCTGAGTCCAGTGCCCGGCATTTTCGATGACTTCCAGCCGACCCTGTTTCAGACGTGATGCCGCACGCTGAGCATATTCCAGCGGAACACCTGCATCATGAGCGCCATGAATCAACAGGACCGGGATTGTCAGCTCATGGAGGTGATCTGTGTAATTGGTTTTCATACCGTGCCGGCCAACCTCGTCACGCTGCCACTGGCTGAAGGCCCGCTGTGAGTGCGAATTCTTCAGGGCTTCCATGACTTCGGCCATCAGCGCATCGGTACGGGCTTCCGGGTTATGAAGCAGCCCTTTGATAAGATATTCTGCTGTCATCTTTGAACGGCGCGTCAAGGCCCACATGAGGTCCACCACACCGGGTATCTGAAGATAGAGATAACTCAGGAACTGATACGGGACTTTATCCTGAATGCCGTAAGACCCGACCAGTACCAGCTTCTGCACGCGATCCTGATGCGCCAGTGTATAACCCAGTGCAATCGCACCCCCCATCGACAGGCCGACAAGGGCGGCATTGTCGAGTTTCCACAGGTCCATCAAGGCCTGCATGATCTCGAGCAATCCGGACATCGATGCGGACTTCTCATCAGGTGGGCTGTCTCCGTATCCGGGGAAATTGGGGGCGTAGACCCGATAGCCAGCAGTTGCGAGCACAGGCATTGTCTCGCCCCATGAGAGCATGGCATGATCGGTGCCGCCACCGTGCAGCAGCACAACCGGAGTACCGCTTTCCGGCCCAGCGATAAAGGCATTGATCTGTACACCGCCGGGAAGTGTGAATGTCTCTTTGTGCAACTGGTTTTCAGTTCTGATCATCGGTAAGCCCTTCTGGATTTTCATTTTTACTTGCTGTAGCGGGATAATCCTGCGCAAATTCCTCAAGAAACTCGCGTAATATCTGTTTTCCAAGATCGCTGTGCGCGGTTCGATTGATCGTTTCCGGCTCCACAAACTGACGGAACATTCTCACAAATGCGTCTATGATCTGCCCATAGCTCACCTGATACTGCGCCGGAGCGTCCGGATCAAGCGTCAGCACGCCCTGTCGAAACGTAATCGCCACCAGCGCGGTGGTGCGTGCATCAAGTTCAGGGCGGACAAGCCCGGCAGCCTGTAACTTTTCCAGCAGGCGGACAAACCACAGCAGGCGATCCGACATCAGTTCAGCAACCTGCGGCTGGTTCACAAAGCTGCCAAGCACGCGGCGGTCCTGTGTGTAGAGGGCACGCGCAAAGGCATTGCCCTGAATGGCGAGCAGCCCGTTTCTGTAAATTCCGGTGAAGCTTCCGCCCTCCGGGTCCACCTCAACCAGTGCATACCATGTCTGGGCTAACTGCAATGCCTCCGCCCTGAGTACGCTGGCGAACAGTTCTTCTCCGGTTTTCCATTTGGTATAGATGGTGCTGCGGGCGACACCTGCTTCCCGAGCGATGTCCTCCATCGTGGTCTTATCATAGCCCTGTCTCAGTACAAGCCGGATCATGGCCTGCTGAATACGTTTTTCAGTCTTCACATCACACCCATAAATAGACAAAATAACGATACTTGTCTAAATTGTACATTCAAGCTCATGCAGGTGTCAAATACCGGCTTGTGGAACCACAAGCAAAGATGGCAGACAAATGTCCACCATCTTTGCTCTTTTGCTTAACCAGGTAGGTGTTTCAGAGGATTTCCAGCGATGATTGAGTCTCACGCAGCGGGATAAAATAGGGGCGCTCGTCGGGGGATGGATTCGGTCGGTGATAGGTCAGCATCAACTGGCCGTCAAAGGTGCGAAACAGCATACAGTGTCCACCGTCTCCGGCGTAAAGCGGTTCCGGTTGCTGTTCCCATTCACCGAGGATGTCACCTGATATTGATCTGGCAATGCCCACTGTGTAACCACCTTCACCAAAGCTGGACCACAGCATCAGCAGTTCACCGCCTGGCAGCCGATGCATCCACGGACCGTCGGTCACGTAGCCTCTTCTTCCTTTCGAGTTCAGCTCCTGTGCCCAAGGGGCCGTTGAAGCGCGAAACAGGATCTCCGGCTCCCCTACAGACGCGGTGAGGTCAGAACTGAGGCGGATGGCGCAGATCTCACCGTCTCCAACCTGCACCCACTCATGACAAAAGACCATCCAGGGCTGATCATCTCCGTCAACATACAAGGTTCCGTCGAGGCATTCCCAGTCATGGGGAGTCACAGGACCATCACTGATGGGAAGGAAGGGACCACCAGGATGATCTGCGGAAAGAATCTGGGTGCCACGGCGGACGCCTTCAGACTTGAAAGTCGCAAACATATAATAGCGCCCGCGATAATGATGGACTTCGGGTGCCCAGAAATTACGGTCTGCCCAGAAACCCGCCGGAGGGCGAAAGGCTGGAAATGGACCTTCCCAATTTTGCAGATCCGAGCCGGTGTAATAATCAATACCGGTGGCATGGGTCGTCCAGCTTTCCGGCCCGGTCGTGCCATAGAGATAGTACCGATGCTCCGACTCTACGGATACGACAAACGGATCACGAATGTGAATGTCGATATTTTTAAGCATCTTTTTCCCTTCTTATTTAATCTTATTGGTGCAGCGAAGCACTGATTAAAGCCTCTGAAATGCATATCCTCTACATCCACAGCCATCAATGGTTTGCCCTTTCTCTGACAAAGTGTATATGCTTGGAGAAAACCCGGTTTCAACCGTTATGATGATCAGAACCACGAGGTAAATTGTGAAAATAACCCATCTCAAGACCAACCATATCATAAACCCTCTGGGCTTTGCCCTGGAAAAACCGACTCTTTCCTGGATTGTGGAGGATACCACCGATCCAGTGCAGACCGCGGCTCAGGTGCTGATCAGTCAGGACAGTCAGTTTGAGCAGGTCATCTTCGACAGTGGCAAAGTCGTTGGCGCGGGGATCGACAGTCTGGCGTACCGTCCGCAGATCACCCTCAGCCCACGCACGCGCTATTTCTGGAAGGTCAGGGTATGGGGCGAAACCGAAAGTGCTGAGAGTGAAACCGCATGGTTCGAGACCGCAAAGATGGATGAAGCATGGCACGCGCAGTGGATCACCCCGGATTTCGATGACAACCAGATCCACCCGATCCTGTATCAGCAGTTCGATCTTCCGGCACAGACGGTGAAGGCACGGGCTTACCTCTGCGGGCTGGGGTTGTATCACTTTGAGCTGAACGGTGCGAAAGTCGGAGATGAATACCTTACTCCTTACTGTAATGCCTACGACCAGTGGATTCAGTATCAGACCTTCGACATCACCGATCATCTGACCACAGGAACGAATACGATCGCGGTCATGCTCGGTAACGGCTGGTACAAGGGACGCTACGGCGCAAACGGTGGCAGCCGCGATTTCTACGGAGACCGTTTCGCCCTGCTCTGCGAGATCCATGTCACACTGGAAGATGGCAGCGAACAGGTGATTGTCAGTGATCGGTCATGGAACGCGCAGCCTTCCCCGGTGATCTTCAGTGACATTTTTGACGGCGAAACCTATGATGCACGGATCACGAAAGCTGTCCCATCACCCGATCAACGTTTCGGTGTGAATGCTATCGAGATCGATATGACGCTGCTGGAGGCGAGAAGATCACTTCCGGTGTGCATCAACGAAGAAATCAAGCCGGTGGAGCTGATCCATACCCCGGCTGGCGAAACCGTGCTGGATATGGGCCAGATCATCACAGGCTGGCTCCGCTTCAGAACGAATGCCCCCACAGGCACCCGTCTCCATCTTCAGTTCGGTGAAGTGCTTCAGGAAGGCAACTTCTTCCGGGACAATCTGCGCACTGCCAAGGCGGAATATATCTACATCGCGGATGGCACTGAAGCTGTTATCGAGCCTTATTTCACATTTTTCGGCTTCCGCTACGTCAAAATCTCCGGATGGGTGGGTGAACTTAAGCTCGACGATTTCACTGGATGCGTCGTCTATTCACAGATGGAGATCACAGGCGAGATCGAGACCTCAAACAAAAAGGTCAATCAGCTTATCCGCAATGCGATTTGGGGACAGAAGGGTAACTTCCTCGACATCCCAACCGACTGCCCACAGCGGGATGAACGTTTAGGCTGGACCGGCGATATACAGGTATTCTCCGGCACCGCCTGCTTTAATATGGATTCGGCGGCTTTTCTATCCAAGTACGGATATGACCTCGGCAAAGAGCAGCGCAAGACCGGTGGTATGGTCCCGCATATTGTACCGATGTCCAATCTGGACAAAGGCGGGTCGGCTGCATGGGGGGATGTGGCAACCATTTTGCCGTGGAACCTGTACGAATTTTACGGCGATGTCGATATTCTAGCGCAGCAGTTTGAGAGTATGCAGGCGTGGGTGGATTACATCAGGGAGATTGATGAAGCGTCTGGTGGCAAGCGGCTGTGGACCGAAGGCATCCACTTTGGTGACTGGCTGGCGCTCGATGCCTCTGATCCCGTCTCACGCCGAGGTGGAACTCCACATGATTTCATCGCGTCAGCCTTTTACTGTTACTCAGCGAGGCTGGTGGCAAAAGCCGCCGAAGTCCTCGGCAAAACAGACGAAGCCGACGACTATGGCCGACTGTCAGATGAGGTCAAGGCGGCTATCCATGAGGAATACTTCACCCCTACCGGACGACTGGCGGTGCCAACACAGACGGGATACGTGCTGACACTGTTCATGGACCTGGCCCCGGATGGCTTCCGCGAACGGGTGCAGGATGATTTCATCGACCGGCTTCAACGCGACAACACCCACCTGCGAACCGGTTTTGTCGGTACGCCGTATCTGTGCCGTGTCCTGTCGAATATCGGGGCCAATGATCTGGCCTATAAACTGCTGCTGAATGAGGACTTTCCCTCATGGCTGTACGCGGTCAATCTGGGTGCGACGACCATCTGGGAGCGCTGGAACTCGATTAACCCGGATGGCTCAATCAGTTCGACCGGGATGAACTCGCTGAACCATTACGCCTACGGGTCGATTGTTGAGTGGATGTACCGCGATATGTGCGGTCTGAACCCGTCCACAGGTGAGGATGGCGTGCAGGGCTTCCGGCAGGCCGTGATTGCACCCAAGCCTGATAAGTCACTGCAATGGGCAAGGGCGCGCTACCGGTCCGCCGCTGGCTATTTCGAAAGCGGCTGGTATATCGACGAGAACGATCAACTGACGCTCGAAATCACCATCCCGTTCAACGCATCGGCTGAAGTTGTACTGCCCCACGCGCAGCTGGACGATGTCAGGATCAATGGTGAGCCGCTGCACGAAGCGGAACAGCGCGGTGATCAGGTGGAATTTTCACTCAGTGCAGGCTGCTACCGGATCGAGTATCCACTGCTGATGCAAATGGAAACAAGGGAAATCCAACTGCTTCGTTAGCTATTGTCTGAAGCATCTCAGAAGCTAACCGAAAATACACCGACTGTATGGAAGCTGACCTATCGAAGATCAGCTTCCATACGGTGATCCAATTGCAAAAATACAGATGATATAAAATGAACCTCATGAAAACGTATCCACCGCTTAACCTCATCCCGCTGGCCGAGAAATTCAGTGTGAACCTCGCCAAACCGCTCTTTCCACTCAATACCCTTCGCATGTTTTATCTCATGCTGGTACGAGATATAACTGACGGCGACGATGAGTCTCTGACAATGATGATTAGCGCCGTCCCCAAGCTGAGCGCCTTCGCCGAACAGAGTCGGGCACTCTCAGGCGACGATGATGCAGAAAGCCTGCATGAGCATCTGGAAGAAGCTCGAAACGAACTGTATAAAGTTGTGGACACGCCGCAGTTACGATTTGACATCGAGGTTACATGGCAGCAGCAGATCTATTTCTATCAGCAGACCCTGCTGGAGAACTTCGCCAGACAGTCCACAGAAATGCCCCCTGAATCTGCTGTGCTGAAGCTGCTCCAACTGCGTGCTGTAGATCACTTTCTGTACGCTCAGACGCTTAGTTCAATCCTGTCACTCCACGATCAGCGCCGCGCCGGGATGACGAAGCCAGCAGATTTCCACCCCCGGCTGGATGTGCCCTCTGTCATCCGCCAGTGTATTTCGACCATCTCGCAGATCAATGATCTGGTAGATGCCGTCTGCTATGCTGAAAGTGATCTGCAAGCCGGGCGGGCCGTGATTATCGATGCAGCACGGCGGGAATTCACCACGCCGGAAGATGTCGAGCAGACGTTTCGCTCAGTCCTCAACACGCTTCAGCAGCGGCTGACCCGGCTGGCGCTGTCCTCACCTGCTTATGAAAATGTCCAGACTTACGGTGTCCATCTGGCAAGACTGTTTGACGGACAGCGGTATGACGGCGCATGATCTCAGGAATGCGAGCCTGACAGCCTGACGCGTTCTTCAGGAGAGCATTCGAACTGTTCGCGGATCTCATCCGAAACCAGACTGGCACTGCGTCCATAGCGATAACGGCTGTGCTGGCGGATAGCGTGTGCCAGATCCTGACGGGAAGGGCGATGCTCAGGATAGGTTTTAAGGGTAAACGGCAGCAGGGACTGCCCGTTATTCAGCAGTTTGATCGCCATGTGATAAGCAGGCATATTGACCATATCATCCACACTGAAGGCCGGATACATCTCACGGGCGATAAATTCTGCATCCCGCTGCCCGACCTGAAATGCGCAGATTGTGCCGACGTTACTCGTCACGGCTTCCCGCATACTCTCACTGAGCTGCACCATATACTGATTCGCCAGCACCAGTCCCAGACCATACTTGCGGCCCTCTGAGAGCATGCTCTCAAGGCCAGTCGTGGCAAAGTTCTGGAACTCATCGATGTAGAGGTAAAACGGGACACGATCGGAAACCGCCTGCTGCGTCCGCTCGAAAAAAGAAATGAGCATACGCGACACAAGGATAAATCCGAGGAAATGGCTGTTAAACGCGCCGATTTTCCCCTTCGCCAGATTCACCAGCAAAATCTTCCGGTTATTGACCACATCCGTAAAATTCAGCGTGGTGCGAGACTGGCCGATAATGTGCCGCACCACAGGATCAGTGACAAAGCGGCTGAATTTGCTAGTGATGTAATCCAGCACCTCGCTCTTATGGAAATCGGTCTGCTGCTCGAAAATCGTCTTCCAGTAATTTTCAAGCACCACATCATTAGCATGCCCACGCAGCGCTTTCGCGAACTTGTTATCTGCGATTACACGCAGCACATCGATTAAAGTGGTCCCTTTGAGGTACATGGTGGTCTGCATGGCACTGCGCACCGCCTGTTCGAAGCGCGGACCGACGATGCCCGTATGGTGTGGATCATACATGCTGTACATCAGGCCGATAAAGTCAGCGACGGCCATATTTTTAGCGACAATCCCTTCGACATCCAGCAGATTAATACCGACTGGCCGCTCGACATCCCCCGGATCGAACAGGATCACATCACCAGCCCGTTCCGGCGGAATGCGCGCCAGCATCGATTCAATCAGGTCGCCATGCGGATCAATAATCGCGACGCCATGCCCATGTTCGATATCCTGAAGCGCCATATTCTGAAGCAGCGTTGTCTTGCCGGTGCCGGTGCGCCCCACTACATACACATGACGGGTACGATCCGGGTAGGCGAGTTTTACCGGATTAGCGGTAAATCGGCGCTCGACAGCCTGCCCAAGAATACAGCCTTCTGATGACAGATCCGAAGGAAGATCGGTATAGCGTAAGGACAAACGCGGCACACCGGGGATGCCGCTGTTATGGGTGCGAGGCAGGCGCGAAACGACCGCTGCTTCACTCAGTGTAAAAAGCTGACGAAGCCGCTTCAGGTTCGACGGTGCGATGCTCCGGGGATTCAGCTCCATCAGATGCAGAGTGGCATTTCCGGTCACATCATAGGCAGAAGGTGTTGTGTCAAAGCCGCTGACACCGAATAATGTGCGCCCTGCCATCATCGCCAGCGGTGTGATGTCCGCCTGATCGGACTCCGCTACACGGACCTGAACCTCATAGGCTTCGGTCTCAAGATGACTGATCAGATTCTGATACATCTCCACAAGCTGCTGGTATCTCATACCGTCGCGGGAATGCGCAGACAGCCGGATAAGCCCCACATCATCCTGCTGTGCCAGATCATCGTAGGCAAGCATATCGTGAATATCGGTAATCTCCTGCGCTGTCAGGCAGGTGGGCTGAATAGCAATATCGACGATTTTCATGCCACCAGGCTGTGCCAGATACTGCATCAGATCATAAAAGGCGTAGTTATTGCCGTTGAGCGGAAGCGCACAGTAAAGCTGGCGATCGCGCAGCGTCAGGATCTCTTCACGCTTTTGCAGGATGGCCGCACTGCGCACCGGTACAGGCTGAATCAGTTCGCTTAGGTGCCCTTCGTCAGTGACAGGTTCAAACTGATAGACTTCGGCCAACGGCAGATGATGTATCAACATGCGGCTGAAGCCATTGGCGGCAGTATGACCCATCGCGGATTCGGGGGCATGAATCGTTACAATCAGGTAAATCGAAATCTGACCATTTGTGCCCACATAGCGCCAGTGAAAGTGCGCATTCAGCCCCAGGCTGAGGCGATCCTGCCAGAGCTGAAGTGTCTGTGAGAGCGTGTTGAGAAACGTCGCGGCCTCGAATTCGACTGGAATATTACCACTGCGGACAATGCGTACCTGTGCCAGCCGATAGGCCAGATGGACATCGACCCATTCCTCTTCCTTAACTTCAGTGAGTAAAGCGGGTACAGTCGCAGTATCGGGAAGACTGCCCTTCCCGGCAGCGGTTTCCTCATCCTGCAGGTCATTGATCGCCGTGGTGAATCGCGCCAGCAGATCTGTCTCCAGTGTCCTGATCTCGGCGCGTGCAATCCGGCGGGCCACATCACTCAGGCTGTTGGAGGCTAATGCATACTCAAGATGATCCAGCAGACCGGATAAATCCCCTTTCTGCCTCAGCAGCGTGATGTATCCGACAAGCGCCCGTGCCTCGACATCCCGGCTGGTGATCTCATAACCCGGGTATGAAAAAGGCGCTTTCACACTCGAAGGGTTCTGCGTATTTAACTGATCGAACAACGTCTGCAGCTGCTGCACATCTGTCCAGTTGATCATGCCTCATCCCCTTCCGTATCAGCATCGCTTTTCCTGACCAGATGCGTGTAATATCTGTCTGCCTGATCGATATCGCCGGTCAGGAGCGCGATTTCCGCCAGACGCAGTCGCCACTCGTCGGTGACAGGCTGTGGCGCATAATCTTCCAGCAGACGCGCCGCCTGCTCCAGCTCGTTCTGATTGAGAAGTTCATCAATCTGCACCAGCATTTTTTGCTGCACCTGCTGGGTGAGAAGCGTTCTTAGACGCTCAAGCAACGGTTCTACAGGGCGCCCGCGTTCCAGCGCCTTCTGATACTGATCCAGCGCGGTGAACAGATCTTCATCTTCTTCGTACAATCCACCAAGCAGTTCATAAATCTCACCGACAAAAGCCTGTGAGTCGTCGAAGTGTTCCAGCGCCGCTCGCAACGCCTCGATAGCAGTCGAGGTCCATGCGGTGTACTGTTCATCGCGGACAGGCAGAACAATATCCTGACTGAGTGAGGATTTGTCCGACGATAAAATATTTTTAAGGATGTCCAGCGGTGAACTACCTTCGGTACTGGAAGCAAACTGCGGCTTCAGTTTGCGCGCTTCGAGATATGCGACTCCCTGAGCGAAGTAGATAATTGGGAAAAACCGCCCCAGTGCAGCCAGCTCATCAAGATGGCGCAGATGATCGGTGACATCCGTACGGGTTCGACCGCGTGCAATGCTCTTTTTAAGCGTTTCAAGTTTCTGGTAAAGCGGCTGCTCGATCAGCTTCCGGGCAGCCTCATAGGCCGTACCATCCAACCCGGACAGAACTGACAGCGTAGCCTGAATCAGATGCAGTTGAACCAGTTCCGGCAGGAGGATCGTCAACCGGATCTGATGGACTTCAATCGCGCTTTCATTTGTCTCCAGAACCTGATTCGCGACCTCGAGTGCTTCTTCGTTTCTTTCTTCTTCCAGATAGGCCCGAATACGTTCCAGGTGCGAGTGGATGGGATCAACTTGGCTCATCGTTGTCACACTTTCCTCTACAGGAGGTGAAAACCATACGAGTATTCGCTATGTATAAAACCGCGACGACCGGAATATGCTCCCTCTGGGGTAAGAGGTCTGCTTTAGTTTATACATATTACAGCAAGATTCACAAATACTGCCTGTTGTGTCGCTGATTTTACTTTCTAACGGAATAACACAGGTTAAAACCCCAGAACAGACCCGCTGCACGGTGCGATCAGGTGTAACCAGCCCATTTCAAAGTTGGAGACAATGGAAGAATTACCATGATGACGTATTTTATTGTATGGAATATATTTTTTTGATATTCGTTCTGTTTATCCAATGTCGAATGACTGAATGATGTTTTGGCAGCCAGAAAAACCTCCAAACCAATTCGGAGGAAATCACTTGCACTATGCACCAGATCACGCTAAGCTTTCCTGGAAAGTGGACTATACCACTCTATACCAGAGATGTTTCACAGCTCATGTGAAAGGAGCGCCCACTGTAAAACTTAATTCCCGTGCTTTTCTCGTGTTTTGAATGAAACTTACGGAGTCATAAAATGAAACGATTCTTGCTGGTCCTCACCCTCTTACTTTCAATCTGTGGCTTATCACTGGCTACAGTTTCCGCACAGGATGCCGTCGAAGGTGCACCTGAAGGTGTCTGGCTTGGCACCTGGCCCTATGTACTTCCGCCCAATCATCACCTTAACGCCTTCGCTGATGGCGGCCCTGGGACTAATCTGGGCAACGTTTACCGCGAAATGGTCGAGCTTGCCCCTGCCTTTTACATGTGGGCAGATAACAGCTATGTTCCGATGCTGGCGGAAAGCTGGGGTTTCTCGGAAGATAATTCAGCATACGAAATCAAGCTTCAGGAAGGCCTCACATGGAGCAACGGCTCAGCCATCGATGCTGATGACATCGTCACAACCTATGCCATGGGCCGTCTGGTTGGCTGGTCACAGTTCACCTACATTGACGAAGTCGAAAAGGTTGATGATCTGACCGTGCACTTCCACTTCAGCGGTGAGCCGTCGCTGCTGGCGGAACAGCTTCTGCTGCGCGAACCGATCGTCGCCGATGACACCTATGGCGAGTTCACCCAGCGGGCACTGGACCTGTTTGGCACCGATGCCACCAAAGAGTCTGAAGAATGGGATGCACTCCTGGCGGAACTGCGCGAATATCGTCCGGAAGAATACATCGCCAGCGGCCCGTACACCTACACGCTGGATGATGTCGGCGACAGCTTTATGACCCTGCACTGGCAGCCGAACAGCATCTTCTCCGATGATGTGCAGTTCGGTCAGCTCAAGCTGTGGGCAGGTGAAACCGAATCGACCACCCCGCTGGTCCTGAGCGGTGAAATTGCCCACGCGACCAATGTCTATCCCCCGGCAACCGTCGAATCGTTTGTCGCACAGGGTCTGGAAATTGTGACGATCCCGCGTGGTTATGGCCCGGTGATGCTGTTCAATCATGCAGTCGCTCCGTGGGATGTCGTGGAAGTCCGTCAGGCCGCCGCACTGGTGATCGACCGGGACCAGAATGCGTTCCTGACCAATGGTCTGGGCGGCACCGGTACACACTACATGGCTGGCATCCTCGATGGTAATGTCGAAGCCCTGCTGAATCAGGATGTGATTGATCAGCTCGATCTGTATGAATTCGATACCGACCGCGCCGCCGCCCTGCTTGAAGGTGTGGGATACACCCGCAATGCCGATGGTATCTGGGCCGACGCTGATGGCAACACCCTCAGTGGCGAGTGGATCTTCCCGTCTGACTTTGTGGACTTCGCCGCTGCGACACAGGATGCGGTGGCACAGCTTAACGCCTTCGGTTTCGACATCGAAGCCCGTGCGATGCCCTCGGCTGAAGTACCCCCGCTGATCCGCGAAGGCAACTTCGAACTGTCGATCTGGAGCTGGGGTGCAGCCTCACCGTTCGCATCGCGCCACTTCGCCAACCCGCTTCAGCGCTGGGGAACCGATCTGGACCCGTCACTGCCGGGTCTGGGTGTCCCGATGCACGAATATCCTTACAACGGCGAAACCGTTGACCTTGATGCGTTGATCGACGGTGTCAATGTCGGCCTCGATGCGGAAGAGCAGAAGGTCCGTGCGGGTGAAGTTGCGCTGATCATCAACCAGACGATGCCGTTCATCCCGCTGAATGTCATCCTCAGCGCCGAACCGTTCAACACCAGTCTGGTCAGCGGCCTGCCCGAAGAAGGCGATCCGATCCTGCTCAACCCGACCGGTCGCGATCACTTCATGAAGTACTACATCCTGAATGGGACCCTTGCACCTGCGGCTTCCTGACGCAGTGCTGTAAGTCAGGTAATACCGGGGCGAACCGATTGGTTCGCCCCATTCACTATAGAAAGGTTATTGATGGCAGCAACCGCCTCGCCTTCATCGACAGCGCCTGATCGTTACGAACCACAACCATCACAGTTTAGCCAGCGCGTTAAAAGGGTTGTCTCTTCCTATGCTTTTCGGGCTTTTCTTCAGGGGCTGGTGACGATCTGGGCGGCAACAACCTTTACGTTCTTCCTGATCCGCCTGCTGCCGGGCAACCCGGTAGACATCCGCATCGATCAACTGATGCAGCGGGGTTACACAATGGAAGAGGCGCGTAATCAGGCCGCGACACTGTTCGCCTTCGACCCAAACGAGCCGCTCATCAACCAGTATCTGACGTTTATGGGAAATCTGCTTCAGGGCGATCTGGGGGTTTCGATTACCTCAGCCGGGACTCCAGTGCGGGACCAGATCCTGCGCTATCTGCCGTGGACACTGATTTCAGTTGGCACAGCGCTGTTCATCAGCTTCGGTCTGGGGGTGATTCTCGGGATGATGACCGCATACTGGCGCGGCAGTCTGTTTGACAATATCGTCACAGGCATCGCGTCGATTCTTTCCGGTATCCCGGACTATGTCTACGCACTGCTGATCATCCTGATCGCCGGGGTTCAGCTACAGTGGTTCAACGTGGGTGAGATGCGTGGCGGTGTCGATCATACACTCACACCGGGATTTACGCTGGAATACATCAGCAGTGTGATCAAACACGCGATTCTGCCGATTGTAACCTACGTACTGGCCTCAATCGGTGTCTGGGTTCTGTCGATGCGCAGCAGCACGATCTCGACACTGGGTGAAGATTACATCAATGTCGCCAAGGCACGCGGCCTCTCGGAACGGCGCATCTTAAGCGCGTATGTGGGACGAAATGCCATGCTGCCAATGGTCACACGGCTGGCGATCAGCATCGGTTTTGTCCTCAGCGGCAGTGTGATCGTCGAACGCTATTTTGAATATCCGGGCCTCGGATTGCTGCTTGCACGCGCCGTATTGGCAAGAGACTACACCACCATGCAGGGTATCTTTCTCGTGATTACGATCAGCGTGATCGCATCCAATATCCTGGCAGATCTGTTGATCGGCTGGCTGGACCCGCGTGTGAGCCTTGATAAACGTTAGAAAACACGGCTGAAAGAGATACAGCCGATAGTAACGTAACAGTTCATTTAAAAATTATCGTTTTAGATAACAGGTTCTCAGTATGATCGGTTTTGAAACAGTTGCAACCACCACCGGCCTGATCATCGGTGCGGTGCTGGGCCTCATCCCACTGGCAATTGGCGTACGTTACCGATATTTTGTGCCCGGGCTGATTGGTTTTGTCGCCTGTGTGCTCAGCGGGTTTGCCTGCGGCTTTCTGGGTGGCATCCCAATGGTGATTCTCACCACATCGGTTGTCGTCTCGTATGTTTACGTCAACCGGCAGGACCCGTTTACGTCACGCAAGTCGATTGATGAAGTGGATTTCGCAGAAACCAATACCGAATTTTTCCTGCGCCAGACGGCTTCATTAGGCCGCAGTGTGCGCACGACGGTACGGTCTCTGGTGCGAAATACCGGCGGATTCATTGGGTTTTTAGGGATCGTATTCTTTATCCTCGTGACCGCCTTCGGCCCACTGTTCATCGAATATGAAGGCCGTCCTCGAATGGATCGCCGTGCAGAGGATGCACGCACGTTGTTTCAGCCCCCATCATCAGAATTTCCATTAGGACTCGACTGGCAGGGGCGAGATATCCTGTCACATATCGTTTACGGTGGGCAGACGATCATCATTACAGCGGTGCAGGCCGGCCTGATGGCGACGGCCATCGCCGTGATCCTCGGTTCACTGGCGGCGCTGCTGGGCGGCGTTGTGGATCAGGTCCTGTCGGCACTGTCAAACTTTATCCTGACGATTCCGCAGTTTCCCCTGCTGTTGGTGCTTGCCAGTATCCTTACCTTTGACAATAACTTTATGCTGGCGGTACTGATCGCTGCATTAAGCTGGCCTGCGCTGATGCGAGCCGTCCGTGCTCAGGTACTGAGCCTGCGCGAACGTGATTATGTGGAAGCCGCCATTACGCTGGATCTCGGCCTGTGGCATATCATCTCGCGGGAAATCTTCCCCAACATGGTCAGCTATATTGCCATCAACTTCATTTTCGCCATCCGTACTGCGATGTATTCACTGGTCGGTCTGATTATCCTCGGCATGGCGCCGTTGAAAGAACCTGACTGGGGAATCATGATCTGGAATGCTCAGAATCAGGGTGCGTTCTATAACCCGAACGCGATCATGATGCCGCTGGCACCGATTCTGGCTATCGCCCTTTTCCAGCTTTCACTGATCCTGTTTACGCGCTCACTGGAAGAGATGTTCAACCCGCGCCTGCGGCGCAGTCTGTAATCAGAGGAATGATATGCAACTCAGCAGTGATGTTGTACTGAGTGTTAAGAATCTGACGATGAGCTACCTTGCCGAGCGCGGACGTGTACGTGCGGTCAAGGATGTCTCATTCGATCTGCATGCCGGGGAGACGCTAGCCGTGATTGGCGAAAGCGGTTGCGGAAAGTCGTCGCTGAACCTCGCCCTGATCCGACAGCTTCCACGATCCGCCCGGATTGAGGGAGGATCTATCCTGTATAAGGATCGCAACGGCAAGCCAATTAACGTGCTCAACCTGTCCGACCGGGCGATGCGGCGCTTTTTATGGTCGGAAATGTCGATGGTCTTTCAGGGGGCACTGAACTCGCTTAATCCGGTGCTTCGCATCTCCGATATGGTATACGACACGGGTAAAGCACACGGTATGCGTCAGGAAGAAAGCAGACGGCGCGCCCTCGATCTGTTCGAAAAAGTGAGACTTGATCCAATGCGCGTGTTTCGCTCCTATCCGCATGAACTCAGCGGTGGGATGCGTCAGCGTGTGCTGCTGGCGCTAAGCCTGCTGCTGCGTCCGCAGATCGTGATTATGGATGAGCCAACAACTGCCGTAGACATCCTGACGCAGCGCTCGATTCTCGATGTCCTGAAGGAACTGCGGCGTGAACTCAATTTCAGCGTGATCTTCATCAGCCATGACCTCGCAGTTGCCGCGGAAATCGCTGACACCATCGCCACCATGTACGCAGGTGAATTCGTGGAAAAAGGCCCGGTGGAAGAAGTCTTCTATCATCCGCGCCATGCCTATACCCTGAGTCTGTTGAATGCCGCCCCGCGCCTGAGTGCTGGTGCAGAAGAGCTTCACAGCATCCCCGGCAGCCCTCCAGACCTGATCGATCCGCCGCCGGGGTGCAAGTTTCATCCACGCTGTCGGTTTGCAACCGATATCTGCACCCATGTACCACCGGAGTTTATCGTGTTTAACCAGAATCATGGCGTCGCCTGCCACCATCATGAAGCGGTTCGGGCAGAACGGGAAAAGGTCATCTATTCGTGATAGAGCAGCAGCCACTTGTTGAACTTCGAAACGTCTATCGTTCGTTTGAAAAAGATCGGGAACTGGTCCCAGTCCTTCAGGATATCGATCTTACGATTTACCCCACAGAGGTGCTTTGTCTGGTGGGGGAAAGCGGCTGTGGAAAGACCACGACAGGCAAGATCATCGCTGGTCTTCTGGACGCTTCACGGGGTGATGTGCTGTATAACGGCCAGCCGATGGCAAGCTATCCGCCAAAACAGCAGGCTGTCGCCCGACGTTCGATGCAGCTTGTCCATCAGGACCCGTTTGCATCGCTGAACCCGGCGCACACGATCGGACAGATCCTGAGCTTCCCACTCAAGCGTCACAAGATGGTCAAGGACCGCAACGAACTTCGCCGCCGCATCTGGGAGCTGCTGACACTGGTAGACCTCACACCGCCGGGGGACATCGTCAACAAATTCCCGCATCAACTCAGCGGCGGACAGCGTCAGCGGGTAAGTATTGCCCGCGCCCTCACCGTCAACCCTAACCTGATCGTGGCGGATGAAGCTGTCAGCATGGTCGATGTCAGCATCCGCATTGGGATTCTGAAGATGCTGCACAACCTGCGTGATACACTTCAGGTCTCGATTGTGCTGATCACGCATGACCTCGCGCTGGCGAAATATTTCGCATGGGAAGGCCGGATCGCCGTCATGTATCTGGGACGGATCGTCGAAATCGGTCGCACGCAGGATGTGATCACCAACCCAGCCCACCCTTACACCCGTGCCCTGCTCTCGGCAGTCCCGGAGGCTGATCCTGATATTACGCGGCGTAAACAGCCGATGAAGCTGCGATCAGAGGAAATTCCGAGTCTGCTGTCGATCCCACCAGGTTGTGCCTTCCACCCACGCTGTCCCTTCTTCCAGCCCGGATTATGTGATGCTGAAGTCCCGGAACTGGCGGGTGTGGAAGGATTTAACCAGGAGGCCGCCTGTCTTCCGTTACAGCTCAACGGGACACTAATCCCATACCCATCGTGAGCGTTCGGAGACATCCACGATGAACCATGATGCACTGCGCGGTTTTTTACAAATCGGATGCTTCATCTTTGCTGTGGGATTGTGTTCAGCCCTCGCGCAGCCCCGTGAAAGCGGCGAATTTGTAATCAGTATCTGCAGCAGCGGTATCGGACTGCTGTTGATTGTGGGTGCAGCGCTGGTCATGCGTCTGACAAAAGAGGCGGAATAAGCCGGAAGCGAAAAACGTACTGATGTTGAAAGCAAAATCATCCCAACCCTACTACGAGCAGATCAAGGAATACATCCTGTACAAAATCAATACCGGTGAGCTGACACCGCACGACCGTGTGCCATCGGAGCGCGGGCTTTCCGAACAGTTTGGCGTCAGCCGACTGACTGCAGGCAAAGCCATCAAGGAACTGGTGCTTGAGGGCAAGCTCTACACACAGGTTGGCAAAGGCACATTTGTCAGCGATGAACCGATCAATCAGGCGTTGGATATGCTCACCAGTTTTTCCGAGGAGATGGAAAAGCGTGGTCAGCGCCCCGGCAGCCGAATGCTGGATGCGAAGCTCATCGAGGCGACGGGCAAGCTGGCACAGGCGTTACAGATCCCGGTTGGTGCTCCCCTGCTGATGCTGCGGCGGGTTAGGCTGGCAAATGAACAGCCTGTTGCGCTGGAAGTTTCGCATCTGGTGGCCTCCTATTGCCCGAATATCCTTGAGCGTTTTGATTTCGGACGTGAGTCGCTCTATCACGTCCTGCGCACACACTACAGTATCCGGCTGGTGCATGCCGATCAGGAACTGGGGGCACGGCTGGCAACACCTGAAGAAGCACAGTTATTGAAGGTCGAAGTTAACAGCCCGATCCTGAGTATGGTGCGAGTGACGTATATCGAAGATCAGCGCCCGATTGAGTACGTCGAGTCCGCCTATCGGGGGGATCGTTATAAGTTTCGCGCACGCCTGAAACACATCTAGAGGAGTGAAATATCCTTGAACACCCAAATCCAGAGTATCGAAGATCGTGTCGGCCAGATGCTGATGGCGGGCTTCCACGGCCTGACCGCCCCTGAATACTTTCTCGAATGGCTGCGTGCCGGTCGGCTGGGCAGCGTGATCCTCTTCGCCCGTAATGTCGAAAGCCCAGCCCAGCTTGCAGAACTGACCGCGCAGCTTCATGAAGCCTCCAAGTATCCGCTGCTGATCGCGATCGATCAGGAAGGCGGTACGGTCGCGCGACTGCGCGAAGGGTTTACCGAAAGCCCGGGCGCGATGGCACTGTCCAGCATTGGTGACAATGCCGAAGCCGTCACCGAAGCAGTATCCGGCATTCTGGGCCGTGAGATGCACGCACTCGGCATCAACTGGACATTTGCGCCATCGGTCGATGTTTCCTATAACGCTGATAACCCGACTGTTGGGACGCGCTCATTCGGATCAGATCACCGGCGTGTGGCGGCACTGGCCGCAGCAGCCGTCCGAGGCTTTCAGGCCAACGGCGTTGCAGCCTGTGCCAAACACTTCCCCGGACTGGGCGCAACCGCGATTGATACCCACCTCGCGCTGCCGCGTCTCGATACCGGAGTCGAACAGCTCATGGCGGTCGATCTGCTGCCCTATCGCCAGGCAATTGCCGCCGGTCTCGCAACCGTGATGACAACCCATACCATCTTCACCACACTGGATGAAGAGCATCCCGCGACGCTGTCCGACAAAATCATCGGGCCACTGCTACGCGATGAACTCGGATTTGAGGGTGTTGTCACCACCGACTGCATGGAGATGAAAGCCATCGACGATCACTATCACGTCAGCGGCTCGGTCGTGCGTGCGGCAAAGGCGGGTGTGGATGTCATCATCTTCTCGCATACCGCTGATAAACAGTCCACCGCCTATGACCATCTGCTGGAAGCCGTCAGACGCGGCGATGTTTCAGAAGCACAGGTCGATGCTGCGAATGACCGTGTCGCCGCCCTGAAGGCCCGCTTCCCGGCGAAGCAGACCGATATCACACAGGTCTACACACCAGAACATCGTGCGACCGTTTTATCCGCCGCACAAGCCGCGCTGACGTCACTGCGCACCGAGTCCGATGTCCTGCCAATCTCCGCCGATGACTCACGTCGGGTGGTACTGGTGGAGTTCGCATCGGGTGTGGACAGCATCGTGCAGGAAGAAAAGACCAAAACCAGCCTCGGCGCATTCATCAGCGCACGGCTGCCAAAGGTGGAAACCATCACCCTGCCGACCACACCCGGTGAAGCCGAAATCGGAGCAGCCCATGCACGCATCGGTCAGGCCGACGTGGTGATTCTGGCAACGCGGAATGCCCATCTCAACACAGCACAGACCAGCGCGGTCCGTGCCCTGAGTGACACCTCGGCAAAGGTCGTTCTGCTGGCCCTGCGCAATCCGTATGATGCCAGCCTGATCAATGACGGCACGGTGATCAGTACCGCCGGAGACAGCCTGCCCTCGCTGGAAGCCGTCGTGACGGCGCTGACCGGCGAAGTGACACCGGCTGGTCGGCTCCCGGTTCAGGTGTAAGCCATGCGCTTCGGCATTGATCGCCTGAAAGATAACAGTTTCAGAGCACTGCAAGGCAAACGGGTGGGATTGTTCACCAACCTGCCCGCCGTGGATCGCGATCTGGTAAGCACCTATGATGTGCTGAGACAGGCGCAGGATGTCAATCTGGCAGCCCTGTTCGGCCCGGAGCACGGCTTCGCCGGAATGGCAGCGGACGGGGAGCATGTCAGTTCCACCACCGATCCGCGCACCGGTCTTCCAGTCTACAGCCTGTATGGAGAGACCATGCACCCGACCGCATCAATGCTGGAAGGGATCGATGTGATGGTCTGCGATCTGCAGGACATCGGTGTGCGCTATTACACTTTCCTGTGGACGCTGACACATGTCCTCGAGGCGTGCGGTGCGCACGGTGCAGCGGTGATGATCCTCGACCGGCCTAACCCACTGGGAGCGACGGTAGACGGTGGGACACTTGATCCAGCCCTCGCTTCACTGGTAGGACGGTTCCCAATCCCCATTCAGCACGGGATGACGATTGGCGAGATGGCACAGTTGGTGAATGCCCGCTGGAATACCTCTCAGGCTGATGTGACAGTCATCCCGTGTGACGGCTGGCAGCGGCAGCAGCGGTGGGATTCAATCGGCAGAGCGTTTGTACCACCATCACTGAATATGCCGCATTTTGTCACGGCACTGCACTATCCGGGGGCATGTCTGGTCGAAGGTACGATCCTGTCGGAAGGGCGCGGGACACCGCTGCCGTTCGAAGTGGTCGGTGCGCCGTTCATCGATGCGTGGGATCTGGCGGCGGCACTTCATCGACTGGAACTGCCCGGGGTGCGCTTTCGTCCGCACCTGTTCAAGCCCAATGCCAGCAAATATAAAGGTGAGACATGCAGCGGTGTTCAGGTTCATATCACCGATATGACTGACTATCGCCCGCTGGTGGTATGGCTGCATGTGATCCAGACGATTCAACAGTTATATCCTGACGACTTCGCATGGCTACCTCAGGAAACCTTCAGCGACCAAACGGCCAGCGGTCTTCAACACTTCGACCGCCTGATCGGAAGCGCGGAAGTACGGTCACAGTTGGATTCTGGCGAGTCGGTTGACGCGATCATCGCAGGATGGCCTGCATTCCATCAGCAGTTCAGGCAGGATGCAGCGCCCTATCTGCTGTATAAGTAAGCTGTTTCCGTCGTCGTGATTGGTCAGGTTGCTGCTTGTAGCAACTTGCTGCTGCTGCTGCTGCCGCACAAAAAAATATGTGCAGCAGCAGTTAATGCGCAGAAACCGTTCGACGGTTCACCGTGATGCTGGTGAGGCGTTTTCTGAATATTCGCATGTGCTTCCGGCGCGGCAGCAGCGGCGCTTGCGGCGCATTTACGCCGCAAACGCCACAATCAGGACGATACAGGCGGATGTTCAGGTTCAAATTCTGTTTGCAGTGGCGGCAGTGGCAGTGGCAGCACGAAAATTTATGCGCCACTGCGCCACTGCAACTGCCCCTCTGGAAGCATGATCGAGCCTCGAGGTTAAGGTGCTGGAAATTGCAACTTCTCTCTTAAATTATAGCACGAATGTTCTGGATATTGTGGTTAGAGTTTTCAAATCATCCCATGTGCGTGATCTGATCCAAGCACTCGGGACGCCGCTGTGTGCGATGCTGACGGCTGCTGCGTATCGGTCGTGCATGTTCGCTTTAAGTATGCGATAATCAGGTATTCTGTGAATTACGGTGTCTGGAAAAGCTGATGAATATTATCGTAGACCTTAAACCAGAGCTTCATAATGTCATTGCCTTCACCTTCAAACCGGGCTGGACCTGGGACGATTTTTTCGCGGGACTTGAAACCGAAAAGCAGATCTTAAAGACTTTTAGTGGTCAGCGCTATGATGTGATCGCTGATTTCGAGGCGACGTCCAGTGTGCCGGTGGGAAATGCCGTTGGACATGTCCGCCGTTCGCTCGAAACCGCACGTCAGTATAACCGTGGGATGACGGTGGTGGTTTCTAAAAGCGGGTACATCCGTGCTCTGGTAAACACGCTGGTTCGCATGGTCCCGGCCTTTCGAGATTCCTTCATCGCAGTCGATTCCCTGTCAGAAGCGTTTGAGAGAATCAAACGGTCGCGGGATAGTCAGGCTGAGGTCAATTGATGGGCCGGAAGAAACCGGCCCTTACCGTATCACCTTCATGGGATGGCACAGCAACCAGCGATACAGTCCTAACTGATCCGGGACGCCGCCAGAAACACCAGCACTGCCCGATTGAATTCCCCCGGCTGTTCCATATTCGGGACATGGGCTGCATTATCGATGATGTGCTTCTGCGCGGATGGGATCTGCTGCGTCATCCAGTCGGCGGCGCGTAAGATCTCCGGATGATCGAGCGATCCGGCGATGACCAGCGTCGCTGCTGTTATTTCAGCGAGGCGGTTGACTGCTGGTGGATCGAGCGGGCTGACCGGTTCGCTGTCGGCCACGAAAAATGTACTGCGGCTGACCGGAATGCGGTTCATGTCGGCTGCATGCTGGCGCACCGATGGATCGACCTCAGTCGGTTCGCGATACATGCCATCAACCCAGATGCGTAATTGCAGCTCTGACGCCAGATCGAGATCCCCCTGCTGCATCGCACCGATCATCTCCATAAGATAACGCGGCGGCTCGCCCTGCATCTCGAAGCCGGAAGGCACCGCAGAAACCGGCACAAGCGCTGTCACCCGTTCAGGATATTCCAATGCGAAGTCGATGATCACCTCGCCGCTGAGTGAACATCCGATCAGTGCAGCGCGGTCGATACCAAGCCCATCCAGCACCTGACGAAATTCTTCGCGGCGCGAGATCGGCCCTGAGGCTGCATCCGATCTGCCAAAGCCGCGCATGTCAAAGCGCACGACGCGATAGTGCTGCGTGAGAGCCTCCCACTGTGTATCCCACATTCTACTGTCAACAAAGCCGGCATGTGCCAGCACAACGGTTGGCCCCTGCCCTGCGATTTCATACCAGATTTTTCCACCATTGATTTCAATGCTGCCGTTTTCTGTGTTCATCGAGCCTCATCCCCTGTGCAACGTCTCACTCTTTTTAGTATAAATGCACTTGGATGACATCTTCTGTCAGTCAAGTTGACCGTTTTCGACAGGAATATCTTTAATGAGAGCCGACCGCCTGATTTCGATTGTGCTGCACTTACAGAAGAATGGGCGCATGACCTCGCAGGCGCTGGCAGAGACACTGGAAGTCTCGCAGCGGACGATCCTGCGGGATATTGAGGCTTTATCGATAGCAGGGGTTCCGATTTACGCCGAAGGGGGTCACGGGGGTGGCATCGCGCTGGATGAGCAGTACCGCACATCACTCAATATGCTGCAAGAGTTGGAAACGCTGAGCCTGTTCATCAACCAGAGCACGAAAAGCCTGCAGGATATCGGCCTGACTGCCGCCGCAGATAACGCCGTGCTGAAGCTGTACGCTGCCCTGCCGACGGTTCACAAACCCTCGGTGGATTTCATGCGTCAGCGCATCCTGATTGATCCTGACTGGTGGTGGCCGGAAAACAGCCTGCCGTTCTGGGAGCCACTGCAAAAGGCGGTTTATGAGGACCTGTGCATCTCGGTGATCTACGAAAACCGTCAGGGAACCGCATCAGAATATGTGCTTGAGCCGTACAGCCTCGTATCGAAGTCCAGCTTCTGGTATCTGGTGGCGCGGCGTAAGGGCGAGTTTCGCACCTATCGAGTCTCGCGCTTTCGGGAAATCCGGCTGCTGGATCAGCCTTTTGTCCGCAAAGCTGATTTTGACCTGCTCGATTACTGGCAGCAGCATCTGAAGGCCTTTAATACCACCGTGTCGGGTTACAGCTTTACACTGCGCGTCCGCCCGCATCGCCTGAACTTCATCCAGTGGCTGGCCCCCAGCCGAAGTGAAATCCTCTCGACCGAAGCTGAAGTCCAGTCCACCGGCTGGCTTGTGGTGAAGGTCCAGCTTGATACGATGGAACTGGCGAAGATGATGGTGTTTGGGCTGGCGGAAGATGCCGAAGTGATCGAACCGGCGGCGCTTTATAGCAGCGTGGTAGAAGCGGCGCGTTATTTCAGTGGATAGCGTGTATCTGAAAATTCAGGAAACCTGCCTGAATCTTACGGAAACGCCGGACAACGCAGGTGTTGTCCCTACAAAATACACGTTAGTTAGAGCCAGGGCCGCATTGATCGCAATGGCGCTCTGCCCGCGCCCACAATCAAATTTCAGATAGCCTATAAGCGGGTAAACCTCTGTCATACCACGTCCTAACACGATTCCAACCACTTTTGGAGAACTCATTCTTTTCTTTCAGCAGTCTCACCTGCGCCCTTTACAGTGCTGTGGAGGTTTATTGCATCATATTTGAAGATGAGCAGGTAGAGGGCTGATATGAGAACACAACGTTTCGTAAAAGGCTTCATGCTGAACCTGATGCTGCTTTGCAGCGCACTGCTGACAATCGGGGTAGCTGCACAGGATGCAACCCCTACGCCGACGCCGGAACCACCCGCAGCACAGGAAACGCCACAGGGACTGTCCAATGCCGTTGAGGGCGCAGCAGTGATCACGACGACGCTGCCATTTGATCCGCAGTTTATGGAGCGCCTGCAACTGCCGGAAGGATTCGAAGTCAACATCTTTGCCCAGAATCTGGGGAATGTACGCTGGATGGCGGTCGCACCGGACGGCACGATCTTTGTCACCCGTCGCATGGAAGGTGATGTGATCGCACTGGCGGATCAGGATGGCGATGGTGTGGCCGACTCGCCGGAAGTCAACGTCGTCGCATCCGACATCCCCTATGCACACGGGATCACCTTCAATGGCAATCAGCTTTTCCTTGCGGCTGACAAAGAGGTTTTCGTCGCGGACTGGGCAGGCGGTGATAATCTCGGCCAGATGACTGCCCTGATTAACGATCTGCCGGACGGCGGGCAGCATCCGAACCGTACGATCGCCTTCGGGCCTGATGGCCTGCTGTATATCACGGTGGGCAGCACGTGCAACGCCTGTAACGAGACGAACCCTGAAAATGCGACGATCCTTCAGGCACAGCCAGACGGCTCTAACCGTGTCATCTTTGCCACCGGACTTCGTAACACCATTGGCTTCGGCTGGCATCCCCAGACGGGCGAAATGTGGGGGATGGATCACGGATCCGACTGGCGTGGTAACGAACAGCCACCGGAGGAGCTGAATCTGCTGGCACCAGACAGCAATTACGGCTGGCCGTTCTGCTTTGCCGATCAGCAGCCGGATGTGTTTATCGCCAATCCCCCACCCGGCGGTATCGGTCGGGCGGCATACTGTCAGCGGACTATCGCGCCGGTGCTGACGTATACGGCGCACAGTGCCCCTATCGGCATGGTGTTTTACACCGCAGAGCAGTTCCCTGAGGAATACCGGAATGATGCGTTTATCGCCATGCGCGGCTCATGGAACCGTAACCCACGGTCTGGCTACAAGATCGTACGCCTGCACTTCGACGAAAACGGTCAGCCGACCGAGTTCGAGGACTTCATGACCGGGTTCCTGATTGAAGAGCAGATCGCCAATTTCGGACGTGTGGCTGGTCTGGCAGTTGCACCCGATGGTTCACTGCTGATCGCCGAAGACACCAACGGCATCATCTACCGTGTGGCATACACCGGAAACTAAGGGGACAGAATGATGATGAATAACAAGCTGTTCAGACCGTTTCTGTACATGGTGATGCTGGTCACACTGATGACCGCTTATAGTGCCGTATCCGCTCAGGATGCGACGCCGGAAGTCACACCGGAGCCAACAGAAGAGGCTGCTACTCAGACGTCAGGTGATGCCCTGCCGGATCGGGTGGTGGTTTCGAGTGAAGGACTGTTCCCGGAAGGGGTCGAATACGACACGCTGAACCAGCGCTTTCTCGTCAGCTCCACCGCTGATGGCATGGTTCGCACGGTGGCTGATGATGGCACATTAGAGGTGCTGGTCGCGGATGATCGCCTGCCGCCGAGTATAGGGATCGAAGCAGATGAAGCCAGTAATCGTCTGCTGGTGGCGGCAACCGATATGAAGATGAAAGGCTTCCTGGGAATCTATGATCTGACCACAGGCGAGAACATCCATCTGGTTGACTTCCGACCGCTGACACCGACTGATCCCGAACACTTCATCAACGATGTCGCTGGATAGTCAGGGCAACGCCTATGTGACCGACAGTTATGCTGGCGTGATCTTTCGGGTCGATCCACAGGGGAATGCCTCGATCTTCCTTGAGGACGAGAGCTTCTCAACACAGTTCACGCTGAATGGGATTGTCTATCATGAGGTCGGGAATTTTCTGATCGCGGTGCAGATGCCGTATCTGATCAAGATCCCGCTTGAGAACCCGGCCGCATTTACGCGGATCAACGTCGCACAGCTTTTCCCCGGCGCGGATGGCCTCGTCCTGCTAAACGAAAGCACGCTGGTGGTGGTGACCAATAATCCAGCCAAGGTCTTCCGCCTTGAGACTGAGGATGCATTCGCCAGTGCGGTGGTCACAGGGATTTTTGAAACCGGCATCGTCAACCCGACGACGGCAGCCGTGCGGGATGGCGAAGCTTATGTCCTCTACGCGCAGTTGAATGCGGAAGAGCAGACGATCACCGATTTCCCGATCCAGCGGGTAATGTTCGAAGCTCCGCCTGCGGCAGAAGATCCGGTCGCAGAAGCACCGGAAACCGAACCGACGCCGGAAGTCACGCCTTAGACTTCACCGTCACGTCATGTGAAAAGTCAACGTAAACGCGAAGGCCGCTCGAAGATGAGCGGCTTTTGTGTTTAAACGGACTGGCACCCTTGCGGTCTCGTGCGCGAATTTTATTCAAAATCAGCATCAGAGCATCAGGCATAGGCCAATCACCACTTCAGACTTAAGGCGGAAGACACCCACTCCGTCTTCCCTTAATCTGTCACTATCGCATAGCAAACAGCAGCAGGATCTGCAAACAGACAATCTGCTGCCATTGCCAACCTATATCTCAGGAGAAACCCTATGTTGAAGCGTGCAATACTGGTTATGCTGCTCCTCATCTTCGGTGTTATGGCCGCTGCCGCACAGGAAGCGACCGAAGAAGCACCCATCGACATGAGTCAGATGCCCCCTGCACCGCAGATTGACGGCGACATCATCGCAGAAGGCATCACCGGCCCGCAGGGTCTCTATGTCGACGCTGAAGGCAATGTTTATGTGGTGGATGGTGGTGTCGGTGGTGAAGAAACAATCACCGCTGTAAGCCCGGAAACCGGTGAAGCCGTCGAGGCTGGTTTCGGCCTCACTTCCCAGATCACGAAAATCGCCCCGGATGGCACAATTGAAGTTGTGGCTACCCTTCCCTCGGTTCTGCTGGGTGAAGAAGCCAGCGGTGCTGCCCGTGTGACCGACATTGACGGCGTGCTGTATGCAACCGTCGGCGCATGGCAGGAAGCCATGGGCGCTGAAGTGACCGCCCCGCTGTTCGCTCAGGTCGTCCGCGTTGAAGATGGTCAGGGTGTGACCGTTGCTGATGCATGGACCTTCGAAGCCGAAAACAACCCCGATGGGACCGGCAATCTCGAAACCCATCCCTATGGTATCGCAACCGGCCCTGATGGCATGCTGTATGTGGCTGATGCTGGCGCGAATACCCTTCTGCGTGTCGATCCCTCAACCGGTGAAATCGAACTGGTCGCTACGTTTGAAGCCCTGCCCGGTGTCTTCCCGGACCCGTTCCGTGACGGCGCACTGTTGACTGACCCCGTGCCCACCGCTGTCGCTTTCGGTCATGATGGCACGATCTATGTCTCGCTCCTGTCGGGTGCCCCGTTCCTGCCCGGCAGCGCCAAGATCGTCACCGTTGCTGAAGATGGCACCGTTACTGACTATGCTACCGGCCTGACGATGGTCACGGACCTCAAGGTCGCCCCGGATGGCCTGGTGTATGCCACACAGTTCGGCATGTTCACCGAAACCGGCCCGGTCTTCAACTCTGGTTCTGTCGTCCGCATTCAGGCAGACGGTACACCGGAAGTGGTCGTAGACGGCCTGCCCTTCGTGACCGGTGTCGGGTTCAATGCTGAAGGTGACGGCTTCGTCGCAATCAACGGGTTGTCGATCCCTGGTGCGGGCATGGTTATCCGCTACAGCGCCATGACCGAAATGGAAGGCGCACCGCTGGCTGATCCGATGGACGCTGAAGCAACACCCGAAACCACCCCGGAAGCCTAAGCCTGACCTGAACGCCTAAACGTAAACTCAGACAGATTTCCTGAAGTGTGGGGGGCGGTGCTCTCCACACTTCGCTTATCCTGACTAACCCTGACGCTGACCTGTGATACAAGAGGTTATTTATCCATGAAGAAGTACACTCTGATCGCCAGCCTCGGCCTGATGGCACTACTCACAGTGCTCGTCGTGCTGACCGGCTGCACCTGGTCCACCGCCGAACAGTTCAATGAACTGGAGAAAACGCAGAATGAAGCCAAAAACCTCAACGTCAGCATGGCCTTCGATCAGGGGCAGTATGATCGCGGCCAGAGCCTCTACCTCAAGCAGTACTGCGGTTCATGTCATACGCTGGACAGCGTGAAGACTCGCGGGACATTTGGTCCAGCGCATAACGGTCTGGGGACGACCGCGGCGGCACGCATCAATGAAGACCGCTACAATGGTGAGGCCTCAGATGCTTACGGATACATCTATGAGAGTCTGATCCAGCCGGGGGCCTATATCGTCAGCGGGTTTGAAAACACCAATCATCACATGCCCGCTTATACGCACCTTGCCGAACAGGATCTGAAAGACCTGACCTATTTCCTCGCAAATCAGCAGTAAGGCAGTGCTTTACTGCTGATCTCCAAGTGAATGATCACCCAGCGTACTGATCTCTTCATGAATGTTATCGGCCAATTCGCGGCTGCTGGTATCGCCGATACTTCGCAGCTCATGTTCCAGACGGTCCAGCTCTTCCCCCCCGGACATCATGTGGATCATCTCATCGCGGGACAGGTCATTTCTGGTAAAAGTACCGAGGGTTCGACCGCGTTTGAGGATGGTAAACGTGTCACCAATCGGGAAGGCATGATGCGGATTATGAGTGATAAAAATGACAGCGATCCCATTCGCGCGTGCCTGTGCGATATAGCGCAACACGGTCCCGGCCTGTTTGACACCCAGTGCTGATGTCGGTTCGTCGAGGATCAGCACTTTCGCGCCAAAGTACACGGCACGCGCAATAGCGACGGACTGGCGCTCTCCACCGGACAGCGTCCCGACCGGCTGTTCAGGATCACGGATATCGATGCCCATCTTGAGCAGTTCTGTGCGTACAACGTGATTGGCGGCCCGCATATCGATGAAATTGAAGGGGCCATAGCGCCGTGTGGGTTCTGATCCGAGAAAGAAATTCCGCGTGATGCTCATCAGCGGGATCATCGCCAGATCCTGATAGACCGTCGCAATGCCGTGATCGAGTGCGTCACGGGGAGAATTGAAATCGACCGGTTTGCCTTCAACCAGATACTCACCCAAACTCGGCTTATGGACGCCGCTGAGTGTTTTAATCAGCGTGGACTTCCCCGCGCCGTTGTCCCCCAGCAGGCACATCACTTCGCCGGGATACAGCTTCAGGTTGACATCCTTAAGTGCGATGACCGTGCCGTAGTTTTTGCAGAGATCACGCACTTCCAGAATGGGTGTACGCCCATTCCGGAGGGTTGTTTCAGCGGAACCTGCAGTCTGCATCGTCATCTCAGCGCGTCTCCGAAGCACGTTTGCGGATAAAATTGTTGACCAGTACGGCGATAATCACCATGCCACCGAGGAACACCTGAAACCAGTCAGAGTCCCAACCGGCGAAGAAAATCCCCTGCTGCACCATGCCAAAGATCAGCGCTCCCAATACCGCCCCAATTGCGGAGCCGTAACCACCTGTCAGCAGTGTGCCACCAATCACAGCGGCGATAATGGCATGGAATTCGCGCTGCGTGCCGCGTAACACGTCTGCGCTGCCGAGGCCGATGATCTGTGTGTGGGCGATAAACCATGCCGCAGCCGCTGTACACATAAACAGCAGAATCTTCATGCGGTCCACCGGTACACCCACATTTCGCGCTGCATTCTGGTCGCCTCCGATCCCGAAGACCCAGTTACCGGCACGGGTAAAGCGCAGGAAGACAAACGCCAGCGATGCAAAAACGATCCACCATACGATGACAATCGGGAAGCGTGCGCCGAACAGATGAATGTCAGAGGCGAAAAGCGCATTGGCAAGATCGTAACCAGCGGCATCCTTCAGCCCGCGCACCTGTGTCAGACCGGTGATCTGGCGGGTGAAGCCGATGGTCGCGCCGCGAATGATAAACAGCGTACCGAGTGTGATAATGAAGGATGGCAGCTTTGTCCGAATCACCAGAAAGCCATTGATCGCCCCGATCACCAGCGCGGCAACCAGTGACGCCAGCAGTGCTGCCCAGATATTCCAGCCGTGGGTGACGGTCAGGATAGTCGTGATCATGCCGGTCGCACCGATCATCGAACCCACCGAGAGATCGAATTCCCCGCCGATCATCAGCAGGGCGACTGCCAGCGTCAGAATCCCAAGTTCGGCTGAGACCTCAAGATAATTGGCGGTGCCGCTGGCACTCAGAAAGCCGCCTCTACCAGCAACCACGGCAAAGAAAATCCAGATGACGACCGCACCACTCAGTGCGCCGAACTCTGGCCGGCGGAAAAATCGCTTGAGTCGATTTTCACGCATGAGGCGTTCGTCGCCAGCGGTATCCGTCACGCTTTGTGTAGATGCTGCCATATACATCCTTTTAAAAACAAACCGTTACCTGTGGCCGTGTCCACGGCACTGCCGTACCCCTATACTTTGCAGATAATGTCAAACTCCATAAGCCGGGAAGGGTCCAGCGCCTGCAATTTCACGTCCTATACACATACACGAACAACACCAATCCCTCGACGTGTAAATACAGTCTATGTGAAGGAGTGAGGCGAAAGCCGCCCCACTCCACATCCTGCCTTATTCTCTAAATGTCAGCTTACCCTTTAGCGGGTTCCGGCAGCCGACAGTGCGATGACCTGTTCAGCCGTGTCCGCAGTGACAAAGCCGGGACCGGTCTGAACGATGAACTGTCCGGGGGTGTTCAGGTTTTCCAGATACAGCGTCATGTAGATCACGGCAAGATAGCCCTGCGTGTACTGCTGCTGGTCAATGGCGAAGAGCATATTGCCATCGCGCACTGCTTCGAGGACTTCTGGTGAGAGGTCGAAGGTCGCGACCAGCGTCTGGCCGAGCATGCCGCCTTCTTCCAGTGCCGCCAGTGCCGGAGCCGCACCCGTCGGGCCAAGTGTGAAGATGGCGTCAATGGAATCGTCTGCTGACATTGCCGCCGAGATACGGTTCTGTGAACCGGTGGGATCGTTCAGGTCAACAGCCAGAACTTCCACCGCGCCGCCCGCTTCGGTCATGGCATCGGTGAAACCCTGGCAGCGCAGGTCCAGCGCCACGTTGCCGACTTCCTGATTGACGCACAGCGCGTTGGTTGCACCGGCTTCTGCCATACGCTGACCTGCGCCAAAGCCTGCTTCGTATTCGGTCTGGCCGATGTGCGCCAGAATACCGAGTTCCTGTGCGACATCACTGCCGGAGTTGATCGAGATCACCGGAATACCAGCCTCGATTGCGGCTCCGATCGAATCACCGAGGGCTTCCGCGTCGGGGATGGAGATCACGATGCCGTCCGGCTGGCTGGCAACCGCCGCATCGATCAACTGTGACATCGCCACCATATCGAAGGTCGCCGGGGCCTGATATTCGACCTGAACGCGCATATCCGCCGCCGCCTGATCGACACCGTTTTTGACCACCGACCAGAACGGGTCAGAGGCCTGCCCGTGTGTGACCACCACAATGCGGTAAGGCCGTGCTTCCTGCGCATCCACCAGCGCGACGCCGAGGATGAGTAAAATAACCGTAACCAGAAGGACTCTCAAAATGCGATTCATGTTTGTTCTCCGTTCGTGGTAACTGCTGGTAATCGCTGGCGATAATTTCATTAAAAGTACCGCAGGTTATATGGGCTGTTCGGTATCTTTATCCTCCTCTGCACTGAATAGGCGGTTTCAAGGACAGCGCACATGCGGGTAAATAATATGCAGCTCACACCCGATGGGCGATTTCCGACAAGGGATCAGATCTCACTGGTATAGACCACCCGCGCCTCATGTTGAGAACGGGTCGCGGCAAGGGCAATCTGTAAAGCGGCTCTCGCATCCTGCGGCGTGACGATCGGCGCTTCGCCCCGCACCACACAGTCGATGAAATGCTCAATCTGACGGGTGTAGGCTTCGCCAAAGCGCTGCGGAAAATGCGGGACGACATCATGCTGCACGCCTTCTTTCGTCAGCACGAGCAGCGGTGTCTGACGCAGGTATCCGATCTGAAGTGTGCCCCTGCTGCCGATGATCTCGGTCTGAATATCGTAGCCATAAATCGCCGTCCGGCTGACTTCGATGTGTCCAACCGCGCCCTGAACAAACTTCAGTGATATCATCGCTGTATCGACATCACCTACGTCGAGCAGTTCCGGGTAAACCAGAGATGCGGTTTCGGTATAGACACGATCCACCTCATCGCTCATCAGCCAGCGTGTGAGGTCGATATCATGAATCGCCATATCGACGATCAGACCACCGCTGATATGGGGATCGGCATATTCCAGACTGGTACGGTAGGGGTCGCGCCCAATCGAGCGGACAGCGACCGGCTGACCAATGATTCCCTGATCGATTTTGCGCTGTGCTTCGGCATAACCAGCATCGAAGCGGCGCATAAAACCGACCTGAAACAGGACACGACAGCGGTCAACGGTGTCGAGCATTTCGTCAGTGGCGCTCAAGGTCAGCGAGGTGGGTTTTTCGCAGAAGATCGCTTTACCGGCTTCCGCCGCCGCAATCACAATCTCGCGGTGGGTATTGGTCGGTGTCGCAATAATCACCGCGTGTAAATCGGGATGCTGTAAAAGTTCGAGGTAATCGGCATAGACTTCGACCGCCGGAAACTGCCCTGCAAACTCCAGCGCGACCTGTCGGCGTGGATCAGCGACCGCCGCAAGCCGTGCCTGTGGAATCTGATGGCCGACATGTGTGGCGTAAACCTGACCCATACGGCCAAGCCCAATCACACCGATATTGATTTTGTTCATCAATCGAGTTCAGCCCGCAAGAAACTCTAAGTAAAAATGACTTTATTGGCCTGCATATTTTGCAACGACTATACCGCGTTTTAGCGAACTGTCCACAATCCTGATGCGAGGCGTGAAACCAGAAACCCGAAGGCAGATGCTCCGGGTTTCTGATGCTGCTGTCAGCGAGGATAGACTCACTGGCGGTTGGTTATTGGTAGACGCGATAAGTCAGGGTAATCGAGCTTCCCGGTACAAACGCATCGACATTGGCGGCAGCGCGGCGGCCGCTGCTGGTGATGATCCCGATCAGCGTGCCGGGTGCCAGCGACCCATTGGGGACGTTGTTGGAACTCACACCTGCGCCGGCGGTAATGGCGTCATAGTGTGCAGTGCTGAAATTCAGTGCCGGGCTGAGAACGCCGACGCAGAAAGTCAGATTGTTACATACACCAGCGCTGCTCAGGCTTTCGGGTGTGAGGCTGAGGTCCTGCACCGAATCGCCATCCAAGTCGAGGCTTGCCCCTATGCCGATCACGGTCGATGAGGATGTGCTGGGACGGTCAATGCGATAGCGGTAGACAAAGCTGCTGTTATTCGCCTCACCCGCAGGTCCTTCGTTCACCTGACTGTTGAGGTCGGCAACGATGATGGCATCGAAGCTGCCGGTCTGTGCGGCTGTGGTAACTGGCAGCAGGAAGGTCTGTTCCGCACCGGCGGCCAATCCGGGGAAGTTCTGTGCCGAATAGAAGTTATTGGGCGCGAAACTGGCCGCGACGGCGAACGGTCCAGCCGCCTGACCACCGTTATTGCGCATGGTGATCGACACATTGGCATTCGCGCCGTATGGCAGTTCCAGCGGAGATGCAGCAACGATGACGATATCCGGGAAGTTAGGATCACCGCTCGGAATACTGGTTGCGAACCCACCCGGAGGCGGTGTTGTGGCCGGGGTCGAGGATGCGACCGGCGTCGGCGTGGGCGGTGCAGGCATTACGGGTACGGTCTCGCGACGGCCAATCACTTCCAGCAGATTCGGTGCGGTGGAGAGCCATCCGTTCTGGCCTCTGAACTCAACCACGACCCAACTGAAATCGATATTGGCACCGATCACACGGCGGGTTTCCCCCTGCTGAAGCTGGCCGAGGGTGTCGTATTCCAGGCCGGGGCCAGTGCGGACATTCTGCACCGTGCTGCGGATTTCCACAAAAACGCCGTCCAGTGTTGCGGTGGGAGTCGGGGCCTGTGTGCCGGTGATGCTTTCCACTTCCAGATCAACACGGGTAGATCCGGCAAAGCGTGCGACCACCTCAGCCCCACCCAGACGGCGCATTTCAACGATGACGACATGATCACTCAGTTCACCAGCACCCAGATCCGCAGGCTGTAAAAGCCCCTGAACACCCTCAAGCGGGTCTTCACTCTGAAGATTTTCCTGAAGTGCGCCGGGGGATTGAAGCGCCTGCGCAATCCGGGCGATGCTGTCATAGGCAGCCGCGTTTACGGCTCTGGGGACTTCGCCAGTCGCATGCACATATTTCAGCACGAATTCCTGACTCGGAAGATCCAGCAGCGCACTGGACCACGTCGTCGCGGCGATGATGCCGGTCAGATTTTCACGCGGGGTGATGGCATCGCGGAACGTTGGATCTTCTGCATCGTTATAGGCATAGATCCCGATCCATCCGAGTGCACGCACCAGATTATAGAGGTTGGCTGCACCGACAGGATCACCGTAGACGACTGCAACCTGCGGATTGGTCTCGAGAATCGAGGCTGCCAGATCCGCGATTTCGGTGTCTTCTGTAAACAGCAGCGCGTTGGAGGGTGCGATACCGAGATCTTCGGCGGCGGTGGAGAAACCAACCAGTCCGGCTGTGCTTTCGATATCCAACTGGACGGTGAGGATCTCGGTAAGCTGAAGATCATCCGCGATATAGGATGCCAGTGCACGCCCAAGCAGGAACTCGGCTGCGCGGCTGCGGAAAAGCAGCCCAAACTGATCCGAGGTCAGGATCGTATCACCAAGCGCGGGGGTAATGACCGGGATTGCCAGCGATTGCAGCAGATCGAGATTATCGAGCGTCAGGTTGGTGGTCAGCGGCCCCAGCACGGCGATAACATTGGCCTGCGCCAGGTTGTTGACGGCCACTTCAAGCGATCCATCATCCGAGGGTGCCTGCGTGACGATTTGCAGCAGGAAGGTGGTTCCATCTGCGCCCACGACTCCGCCCGCAGCATTGATCTCACTGACGGCAAGCTGCGCGGCGATATTGATCGGCCCGGTTTCCTGATCGATCACCCCGATGCGGAACACAGGCACATCAACCTCAACCTGTCCATAGCTGATACCTACCAGCCCCAGTAAGAGGATGATGACCATCATCAATGGTATCAACCTTTTTTGCATAGACATAAGTGCCCTCCTTGAATATTGCAGAGTAAGCTGACAAATGTGGGTTAAAATAGTCTTTAGAGTATTCGCAATATTTTAAGTATACTGTGCAGAATTATGTTCGTCATACGATGTGGTACGCTGAAGCCTGTTTTGCATGAGCATTCAGTGAAAATAATGGCAAAAATGCGGGATTGAGGGCATCTTGCCCCACATATCGCACTCAAAGTGTGCTAAAGCGTAAAATGACGAACGCTGATTTCGCTCATGACAGACTCTCGAAATTCCTGCGGGAATGGGTAGACTGTATACAAATGATGGTGAAAGAGACCGAACATGACAGATGAAGTTTATTTGACTCCTGAAGGCGAAGCCGACCTGAAGCGTGAACTGGAAGAACTGGTGAACGTCAAACGGCCAGAACTCGCGATAAAGCTGAAGGAAGCGGTAGCAGAAGGCGACCTGAAGGAAAACGCCAACTATCACGATGCGAAGGAACAGCAGGCCTTCATCGAAGGTCGCATCCAGTATTTGGAAAATATCCTGCGCTCCGCCAAGATCATCACCAACGATGGGCCAAGCGATGAAGTTCGCATCGGGTGTGAAGTCACGATCCGTGAAGATGGCAGTGACGAGGACGAGACCTATATGATCGTCGGGGCGGCGGAGGCCAACCCGCGTGAAGGGAAGATCTCGCAGAAAAGCCCGATCGGACAGGCGCTGCTGGGCCATAAGAAAGGCGACAAGGTCAAGGTACAGACGCCAGCCGGGACGACGATCTTCAAGATCCGCAGTATTCAGTAATAACCAGTCTTAAATCCGTACTTCAGAAAACAAAAAGCGCACAGTACAGATGACTGTGCGCTTTTGATTCAAGAGATTTTGCCGCTTATGCCAGCGGAGTGAAATCCCCGGTACCGCCGAAAGGATCTTCGTCTTCAGGTAGTGTACTTGGCGGCGGAGGGGGCGGCGGCGCATAAATCGGCGCGGCGGGCTGCGTCGGCTGTGCGGATGGAATCGGAGCAGCAGGCGGCGGCGTATAGGTTGGCGGTGTATACGTCGCAGGCGCGGGTGTATAGGTCGCGGGCTGTGCCGGGGCCGGATTGACAGGGGCATAGTCCATTGCGGGCACTGCTGCACCCGAGACACCGCCCGCCGCACCAACTGCCCCACCAGCCTTCGGCCACGCTTCAATCTGAAGTTTCATGGTATCGAAATAGCTGTTGGGCGGCAGAAGCGCGTTGCTGCCATAGGTCACTTCATTGATTTTTGCCTGAAGCAGCAGCGCGCCAGTCTCAAGCGTCAGGATAGCCCCCGGACGGGCAACCACAATATCGGTTGCAGGGTTATCTACCCGGCCTTCGAGATCGGCTCGAAGCATAGGATCGTTGTAGGCATGTTCCGAGACGAAGAGCTTGTTCAGTGTGCGGACAAAGTCTTCTTTGTCGAACAGCCAGACTTCAATCGCCGTCGGCTCATTGGTATCGCCGATGGTCTTGGCAATCGTAGCCCCCGCCTCACCCAGAAACATATCGTTGCTGTCTTCGATTGCAAAGGAGTCGTCGTAGGAGCGTCCCTTGGTGTAGATAGACAGCTTCTGCATCACCGGTGCGCCGTAAGGGTTAGAGGCCGCCGCCAGCGCAGTATCCTGCTTCAGGCGCTGTTCTTCTTCCTTACGCAGACGGATCACTTCACGGTCAGCTTTCTGCCGCTTACGATCCTCGATCTCCTGCTGTGATTTCGGACGCACAGCATCGTAAATGGTATCCACCACATTCGGCCTGAACAGCAGACGCCAGACGGGTGAAATAATCAGGGCGAGGATAATCAGCAGAATGATGGCCAGGACAATGTCAAAGATGGCACGAGGCAGATCACCGGGACGCGGCGCGGGTGTTCCTTCGCCGACCTGCTGGGCGATTGACAGTGTCTGCTGAAGCGCGTTCTGGACTGCGCCAGTTTCCTCACTGATCAGCACCTCAATACGCTGCGCGGGATTCTCAACGCGCTGGAGAAGGCCGAACGTCTCCTGCTCATCATACAGCCCACCGACATATGAACCCGCCACCAGTTTGATCCACTGATCGCGTGCGGCTTCACTCATCTGATGCGGCGAGCCATCGTAATACTCAACTGGCCGGACGACATACGCCCAGAAGATTCCGAACAACAGCGCCATGACGAGTGCCAGAACCGTCACATACGTCGGCATATGAGGCTTCAATACAATCACGTACAGGCCGTTGTACGTATCCCCTAACCACTGACGTATCTTTTCTATCATAAAGCGGCTGCCTTTCGTACGCGATTGGCGAGACGTATCAATTTCATTCGCCGGATTTTAAAGGAATAAAAGCGTATAAATCAAAAGCGTGTTTAAGCTTTTCTCGTTTAAACACGCTTTTCAGTATAACTTATAACAGACTTTGCGCAACGTGACAATTAAGGCTGTGCTACGCATGAAAACGGTTAATTGTGGCCGTTATGCGGACTCGTCCTGAACCACCATCGCGTCATCTTCGCCTTCTGGTGTGGACTGCCCCGGACGGGCTGGCAGCTTCCATGTCGAGTAGTCGCATTCGGGATAGCGTGAACATCCGTAGAACGTCCGCCCACGACGCGTCTTGCGCTCCACCAGCTCTCCGCCGTGGACCTCACCGCATTTCGGACAGGTGATCCCGGTCAGTTCGAGATAGGGTTCGGTATAGGTGCAGTCGGGATAATCCGAGCAGCCGATAAACTTGCCCCAGCGACCGTAGCGGATCACCAGTGGATGACCGGAGACCGGACAGTCGCGCCCGACCTTCTCTTCCTGCTGGACACGCGGCATGTGCGCACGGGCATCGTGTAACTGCTTTTCGAACGGGTCATAGAAATTGTGCAGCATTGGCCGCCATTCCATATCCCCTTCGGAAATCTCGTCGAGATAGTCTTCCATGCGGGCGGTGAACTGATAGTCCATCACATCCGGGAAGTAGCGCACCAGCAGATCATTGACGATCTGACCGGTCTCAGTCGGGATCATGCGCTTGTCCTGCTTCTCGACGTAATCGCGTTCCTGGATAATGCTGACCGTCGGCGCATAGGTACTCGGACGTCCAATCCCATATTCTTCCAGTGTACGCACCAGTGTCGCCTCGGTGTAGCGCGGCGGCGGCTGTGTGAAGTGCTGCTCCGGAAGCAGACGCAGCAGGCTGAGCATTTCGTCCGGCTGCATATCCGGCAGGATGCGGCCTTCATCGCTGTCACTGGCGGCATCTTCATCGTTTGTATCTTCATACAATGCGAGGAAGCCGAGGAATTTGATAGTCCGGCCAGAGACGCGGAACAGATACGGGCGATCCTTCTGCGTCAGGCCAGCGGCGATCTCGACGCGGATCGTGTCATACACGGCATTCGACATCTGGCTGGCGACAAAGCGTTCCCAGATCAGCGTATACAGTTTGATCTGATCACGCGACATCAGCGCCTTCAGCTTGTCCGGCTCACGCAGGACAGATGTCGGACGAATCGCTTCATGCGCTTCCTGAGCGCCTTTGGTCTTGGTGCGATAGACCGGGGCCTTCTCCGGCAGATAATCTTTCCCAAAACGCCCCTGCACGTAGGTGCGCGCCTCTTTCTGCGCAATTTCCGAGATCGAGGTGCTGTCGGTACGCATATAAGTGATCAGACCCACCACGCCATCCGATCCGATGTCGATCCCCTCATACAGTTCCTGCGCGACCTTCATCGTGCGACGGGCATTAAACCCAAAGCGACGCGAAGCTTCCTGCTGAAGCGTGCTGGTGGTAAAGGGTGCAGACGGCTTACGCTGACGGGTGCCACGCTTGACTTCAGCAACCTGATACTGACTGCGCTCCAGAATATCGAGATGCGGCAGGACATCTTCCTGACTTTTAAAATCCACATCCTGATTGTTAATCCGAACCAGACGGGCAACAAATGGATTGGTTTTACCTTTTGCCTGATCCTTCTGAAGCTCGGCATCCAGTGTCCAGTATTCGACCGGGACAAAATTCTGGATTTCGCGCTCACGGTCTACCACCAGACGCAGTGCGATGCTCTGCACACGTCCAGCGGAGAGGCGGTTGCGCACGCGATCCCAGAGCAGTTCGGTGATGTTGTAACCGACGATGCGATCCAGAATACGGCGGGCCTGCTGTGCATTGACCAGATTCATATCCAGTTCACGCGGATGAGCAAAGGCATCCTGCACCGCGGCATCGGTAATTTCATGGAAAACCACGCGCTGTGCACGCGCTTCATCCACCTCAGCCGCTTCCATCAGATGCCATGCGATGGCTTCGCCTTCACGGTCGGGGTCAGTCGCCAGATAGATCTGTGACGCTTCCTGCATCGCCTTGCGCAGATCCTTGACCGTATCGCGCTTATCATTCGGGACACGGTACTTCGGCTCGAAGTCATTTTCGACATCGACTGAAAGCTGTGTCACCAGCAGATCGCGCACATGGCCTTTGGACGCCTTGACGACATAGCCATCTCCGAGAAACCGCCCCACCGTCCGCGCCTTTGAAGGTGACTCTACAATCACCAGCTTGGCACCTTTGGCACTGCGGCCCTTGGCCGGTGCATCGGAAGCACGGCTCCCGGACCGCTTGGAAGCGGCGCTTTTATGGGATTTGCCAGCCGATTTCGATGTTTTTGTGCCGGCCTTGCTGGACTTGGCTGATTTTTTCTTTTTCGTCGATGTGCGCTTTGCGGGTGCGGCGGCGCTGACTTCCGGCTTCGGCAGCCCGTCATGAGCAGCGGTCAGGCCCATACGGAACATTTTGGTTCCACATACCGGACAGCTCCCTGTTGTCCCCGGACGCCCATTCTCTGTATAGGTCGGCGTCGGGTTGAGCATTTCACGCGATTCTCGACATTTTACGCAATAGGCTTGCGTGTTATCACTCATTCGATATCCTGATAATTGACTGATCTATGGTGGATCGCACTGCTCACAACGCTGTAAGCAGTGCGATCTGGTTTGTGGTGAAGTTACCTGTTTTTCTAAAGATAATGGCTAAGGCCCATTTCCTGCAAGTTCTTTACCACATCTCTTACATCCTGTGTACGATCCCGATGACAGATAAACAGCACGTCGGGGGTATCGACAATCACAAGGTTGGTTACCCCGATTGTCACCGTCATCCGTTCACTCAGGATCAGGCTTTTCTGCGTATCAATGGTGATGTTATGGTCCATATTCCCACGGTACGCATTCCCGTGTTCGTCCAATGCCATCACTTCAAACAGAGACGCCCAGCTTCCAACATCACTCCAGCCAATATCGACCGGAATGATGACCATATTCTCTGCCCCTTCCATAATGGCAAAGTCGATGGAGATCTTTGGCATCTCGCCCCAGATGGATTCCAGGGTTGGCTGAAACTCGGGTGTATCGGCAACCGACATAATCTTTTGCAGCAGCTTGTACGTCTCTGGCTGCTGACGTTCGAACTCTGCCAGCGCTTTGGACGCCTTCCAGATAAACATGCCGGAATTCCAGCTATATTCACCTGAAGTGACAAACGTCGCCGCAGTCACGGCGTCGGGTTTCTCGGTAAACCGGATAGCGTCGTAATAGGTGAACTCGTTGATGGTCTGCGGTGTCTGCCCCTGACGAATATAACCGAAACCAGTCGCAGGATACGAGGGTGAAATCCCGAGGGTGACGATATGATCCTGCTGGGCAATGGGATATGCAGACTCCAGTACGCTGCGGAAGACCTCTTTCTTACCAATATGGTGGTCAGCGGTCAGGATGGCAATGGTCGCCTGCGGGTCACGTTTAGAGATCACTGAAATCCCCAGCCCACACGCCGCCAGATTGTCTCGTCCATACGGTTCGACGATGAAATTCTGATCAGGGATCTCCGGCGCGTCCTTGCGCATCATCTCAACATAATCTGGCCCGGTAACGATATAGATGCGATCCGGCGTGAACAACGGGGCCAGGCGTTCCACCGACATTTTAAACATCGATGTGTCGCCGATCAGTGGCAGAAGCTGTTTTGGCATATTTTTGCGGCTCATCGGCCACATCCGTGTGCCGCCACCACCTGCCACAATCATTGCGTAATAGTGTTCCATACTCGTATCACCTTTTGTCAACGGTCGTAGATCAGGCTGTACTGCATATGGCCTACCATCTGCACCAGCCCTTTTAACTCCAGAATGGTTAAGGTGCTGCCGACCACTGCGGTCGAAAGCCCACTTAAACGCACCACCTCATCAATATGTAGAGGTTCGGTACCTATTAGTTTCAAAATCTGCGCTTCAGTCTCATTGGCCGGTACGACCTTCTGCACCGCTTTTCGCGTCTGCGTGAGTTGTACGGTTATATTGAATTCAGTCAGCACATCTTCCGCAGAAGTCACCAGCTTGGCTCCGTCCTGTATCAGACGGTTAGCCCCACGTCCCACATTGTTATAGATGCTGGCAGGCACGGCAAAGACATCCCGCCCCTGCTCGGCAGCCAGATTAGCCGTAATCAGTGCGCCGCTGTTTTCTGGTGCTTCGACCACCAGCACACCCAGTGACAAGCCGCTGATCAGGCGGTTACGGCGTGGAAAATTGCGTCCATCCGGTGGCATGCCTAACGGCACTTCACTCAGCAGCGCGCCGCGCTCCATGATCTGGCGGGCCAGTGCTTCGTGCTCACGCGGATAGACAATATCGACCCCGCAGCCGCACACTGCCAGCGTCCTTCCATTGGCTTTCAGTGCGCCCTGATGCGCCGCAGCATCAATCCCCGGGGCCAGCCCACTGATGATCGTCAGGCCTGCGCTGGCAAGCTGCAACGACAGATCAAAAGCGGCATCCAGTCCATATTTGGTCGGCTTGCGCGTCCCTACGACTGCCAGTGCATGTGCATCGTTCTCCGTAAGCTGGCCGCGTCCATATAAAACAGGCGGTGCATCCGGAAGCTGTCGCAGGCTGTCCGGATAGTTCGACTCATTATAGGCGATAAACCACGCTTCCTTACGTTCAAGCTTACGGATTTCAGTATCAAGGTCCAGCGATCTTCGCGCTTTCAGGAACTGAGTGCGAACATTCGCATCAATCCGGGCCTGAGACACATCGCGATCCGAGGCATGCCATGCGTTTTTCAGCGTGTCAAAGGCCTGTAGAAACTGCTGAAGCCGTTTAATCCCAATGCCTGAAATAAGGCTGAAACCCAGCCAGTAGTGGCGTTCTTCATAAGGCATAAGCGTTACACACGCCCGATGTTATAAACGGGCGGAAAAGCTCCGCCCTTTGTCGTCAAACCTGTCATCAAACCCTGTCTGTATAGAATCTATACAGCATCCTGCCTGTACAGATCTTACTGCAAAAAGTGATCCTGTAGCGATCAGCCAGTCACCTGAAGCACCACCTTACCCGTCGAAGTGCGGTTGGCTAACATCTCAAGTGCTTCAGAAGCGCGTTCCAGCGGTAGTACATGCGAGACATGCGGCTTTAGCCGTCCCTCGTCGTACCACATCATCAGCTTTGTGAGTGAGGTTATCAGGATTTCCGGTTTTCTTGAAGCGTAACCACCCCAGTACAGGCCAATAACGGAGAAATTCTTCACAAGCGTAAGATTCAAGGCAGGCTGCGGGATCTTGCCACTGGCGAAGCCAATCACCAGCAGACGTCCTTCCCAGTTCAGCGAACGAGTCGCCTGTTCGGAGAGGTCTCCACCAACCGGATCGAACACCACATCGACGCCGCCACCGGTGATGGCCTTCAGCCGGGTGCGCAGGTCCTCATCACTGTAATTGATCACTTCATCTGCCCCATACTGACGGGTCAGTTCGAGTTTTTCGGAGGTGCTGGCGGCAGCAATAACCTTTGCACCCATCAGATGCCCAAGCTCAACCGCAGTCAGTCCGACACCACCGGCAGCACCAAGCACGAGCAGGGACTCACCCGGCTGGAGCCGTGCACGGTGTTCCAGTGCCAGATGGGACGTGCCATAAGCGACGGCGAAACCCGCCGCGGTGACCATATCCATCTGATCACTGATAGGGACGACCATGTGTGCCGGAACGACGACTTCTTCCGCCATCCCACCATAATCCGCCAGTGCCATGACCCGCATACCCACGCTCAGCGTCGAGACACCTTCACCGATCTCGATTACCTCACCTGCGACTTCGAGGCCGGGGCTGAAGGGAAACGGTGGTCTGACCTGATACTGACCGGCCACCATCAGCACATCGGCGAAATTTATCCCACAGGCGTGGACACGAACCTTCACCTGCCCTGCACTCACCGTCGGACTGGGTAACTCGGCAAGTTCAAGGGCGGAGGGTGCGCCCCACTGCTGACAGACCATCGCACGCATTAGTTTTTCCTTTTGTTAAGAATATTATTTCAACATGATAAGAGATAATGCGTAAAAACCAAAAGGGCATCCTGCCTTTTGGCACAATATCGCTGATATTCAACTATTTTGTAAGGGTGAGTTGACCCGCGCTGAGTTTACTCTGGCAGCAGGCCATCCAGCAGATGAACGGTCAGAGTATTGGTGTCGGTATCCGTTTTGAGGATGGTTTCATCCAGCGCCGGGATCAGCAGTTCGCCGTATTCCGCACTCTGGACCACGTATACATCATTCGCGCCGGTCTCAAGTACATCGGTTAGCTGACCAAGCATACGGCCATCATCGGTCTGAACCGTCATGCCGATGAGCTGGAAGAGATAGATCTCGTCCTCTTCGAGCGGAACCGCATCTTCCAGACTGACCAGCACATAAAGCCCACGCAGCGGCTCGACCTGATCACGGTCGGTAATGCCCTTCAGGGTAATCAGTGCATACCCCTGATGCCGACGCACCTTCTGTACCCGGAATGCCCGCGCTGATGTGCCTGCGACATCACGCGCCAGATAGACCGTCTCAAGTTCACCGATGCGCTCGGGATAGTCGGTCATAATGCGGACGCGGAGTTCTCCAAGCACACCGTGCGGACGGAGAACTTCACCAAGAAGCAGGTAGTCAGGTTGTGCTGCGGGCATCAGATTTAATCGCTTTGAGGAATCAGAAAAGCGTGTCAGTCGATTTCAAGGAGGGCGCGCTTGCCACCCTTGACCGAGACACGAAGCAGGGACCGAATCGCGTTGGCGACCCGCCCATTTTTGCCGATGACGCGCCCCATATCGGACGGGCCGACGTGAAGCTGCACAATCACGCTTGAGTGCGTTTCCTTGCGGCTGACGCTGACTTTCGACGCGTCATCGACGAGATTGGTTGCGATGTATTCGACCAGCTTATCTTCCATGTGGCAGTCACTCCTCAGAATGGATCAGTGTTCATAAGCCTGGATGCTGGGAACACAATCAGTTCATTGACCAGCAGTGAATTAGCTAACCGGGATTAACCGACCTGGAATCCGATTTAGCTCGCGTCTTCGACTGCGCCAGCATCATCAGAAGCACCGGCAACGGCGGTCTGAGCGCCAGCACCGGGCTTGCCAACCGGGGCCGGGAAGCGGGTCTTCGGGCTGACCGGTGTAGCGGCCTGCTGTGCGGCTTCTGCTTCGGCAACCAGGGTTTCGAGCGCTTCACCACCACGCAGGCGGTCGTAGAGCTTCATGGTGCCGGTACGTTCCAGAACACCACGTGCGGCATCGGAAGGCTGTGCGCCAACACTCAGCCAGTACAGTGCGCGGTCGGTCTTGACAATATCTGTCGAAGGACGTGTGCGCGGGTTGTGGTGGCCGATGATCTCAATTTCCGCACCGTTGCGGGCCTTGCGGGAATCAGTGACGACCAGACGATAGGTTGGCTGTCTCTTCAGCCCCATCCGTTGAAAGCGAATTCGAATCATGTGCTGCTGTATCTCCTTGAAAATCAAAACTGATGAACTAATGGCAACGCATTGGCATCGCCATGCTGGTTTGCTGCGCTGGTTATCCAAACATATTCGGCGGCAGGCCCGGGATTCGCGGCATGCGACCTTTGCGCAGTTCCCCCATCAGCGTCTGCATCTGGCGGAACTGATTAAGCACTTCGTTGACATCGCGCACTTCGACGCCGCTGCCCTTCGCGATGCGCTTCTTGCGGCTGGCGTTGAGCTTCTTCGGGTTGTCACGCTCATCCGCCGTCATCGCATTGATGATGGCCTCGACCTTGCTCAACCGCTTCTCGACGTCCTGCTGATCGATCTGGTTCTGCATCTGCATCTTGCTGATGCCGGGGATCATCCCAAGGATCTGGCTGATCGGCCCCATTTTACGCATCCGCTGAAGCTGTTCCAGAAAGTCCTGAAGCGTGAACTTGTTCTCCATCAACTTCTGCTGAAGTTTCAGGGCTTCCGCTTCGTCGAAGGCATCTTCGGCACGCTCGATGAGCGACATAATGTCACCCATACCGAGAATACGGTCTGCAAGGCGATCCGGATGGAACACCTCGAAACCATCGAGCTTTTCACCCGTCCCAAGGAACTTGATCGGGACGTTGGTGACCGCACGCATTGAAATCGCAGCACCGCCACGGGCATCGCCGTCCACTTTGGTCAGGATCAGGCCGGTGATACCGACACGATCATTAAAGCCCTGGGCGATATTGACCGCTTCCTGACCCATCATGGCATCGGCGACCAGCAGCACTTCCGCAGGTTTCGTGCGGCGCTTGATCTCCTCTACCTCACGCATCAGGGTATCATCGATCTGGAGACGTCCCGCAGTATCGATGATGCAGACTGCTGCATTCGCTTCTTTGGCCGCCTGCAGCCCCCGCACAGCGATATCCTCAGGCTTGGCACTGACGCCTTCCTGATGATAACCGACGTTGATCTGCTTCGCGAGGGTCACAAGCTGATCGACCGCTGCCGGACGATAGGTGTCCGCAGCGACCAGAAAAGGCTGCTTTCCTTCGCGGCGCAGATGGGTCGCCAGCTTTGCCGCCGTGGTGGTTTTACCAGAACCCTGCAAACCGACCAGCATGATCACATAGGGCTTATTCGGGCCGACCAGATTCAGTCGTCCGGCTTCACCCAAAGTCTCGATCAGTTCCTCATGGACGATCTTGACAACCTGCTGTCCGGGCTTGAGGCTGCGCAGGATATCCGCACCAATGGCGCGTTCCTTCACACGACCGACAAAGTCCTTGACGACGGGCAAGGCGACGTCAGCTTCCAGCAGCGCCATGCGGACTTCGCGCATCGCGGTATTAACATCATTTTCCGTGAGTTTGCCGCCGCTGCTCAGGCGATCAAACGTATCCTGCAGCCGCTGGCTTAAACTTCCGAACATGCTGGGCGCTTTTTCTCTACTTTAAAAGCCGAAGTGAACCTGAAAATTGTACGGGAAGGGCTGGCATGCGTCAAGATAGGAACCGCTTACAGAGTTATATGATGCTCAAAACGTCTCCAGGGCCTCATTACCAGTGTAGGCCGTATTCTCCCGGCCTCATATGCAGCAGCTTAAGGGCATTACAGACAACAGGCGTTTTCTGTCGTATGGCGCTTGTGGCGGCGGCGTGAAAAAAATGCGCCACTGGAACTATTTTCCCCTCAAAATCAGCGGCGATGGCAGAATTGCGGCGTAAACGCGCCGCAAGATGCAGCAATGCGCCACAAGGCGCCACAAGTTGCGCTGGAAGATGCAGTAATGCGCCACAAAGCGCAACAAGCTGCTGCACAAAAAATTTATGTGCAGCGGAATACTGCTGCAGCTCTCAGGCGGTCATTCGGGATGTTAAGGTGCAGGAACCTTATAGCATAGCACGGATGTTCGTATTGAACGGTTCGAATTTTCAAACGAAGTGGACCAGAAATCAGGGTCTTTTTCTCCCCTCAGGATTCCTGTGGAGCCAATTGTGTGCTCTGGAGGAATACAGGCGGGTCGCTCCAAGCGAGGTGATGATATTCGTCACGCTATTTCCTGCCGTTCCTTAGTAGTCCGCGACCGTGTCACGCCGTTATGATGACGTCAGAGATGAGCAGCCCAGAGAAGGCCTCATCACGATGTCACTACAGTCCCTCAGAATGATAAAAGCCTGGAAGCAGAAAGCTCTATCATGTGGCTGACAATCCCTGCACTGCATATCCCTGACGGTTTTCTGAGCGTCCCAGTCTCGGCTGTAGGCTGGCTGCTGCTGATCGTACTGACCGGCTGCGCACTGAAACAGCTCGGCAGTCGAATAGATGAGCGGCAGATCCCTCTGCTGGGGATCATGGCGGCGTTCGTGTTTGCCGCCCAGATGCTGAACTTCCCGGTGGCAGGTGGCACCTCCGGGCATCTGCTCGGTGCGGCGCTGGTGGCGATAATCCTTGGGCCGTGGGCGATGATCGTCGTCATGACCTGTGTGATCGGTGTGCAGGCCCTGCTCTTTCAGGATGGCGGCCTGCTGGCGCTCGGATTTAACGTCATCAATATGGGCGTGCTCAGCGGATTGGTCGGTTACACGATTTATTCGTGGATCAGCGGCCTGAGGCCAGCATCATCCGTCATGCGGCTGGTGGCTGCGGGTATCGGCGCATGGAGTGGAGTGATTGCCGCTGCCGCCGCGACCGCCCTGCAGCTCGCCATCTCCGGGACATCACCGCTCAGCATTACCTTACCGGCGATGGTCGGCGTGCATATGCTGATCGGCATCGGTGAAGCGCTGATTACGGTGGCCGCGCTGACGTTTATTCATCAGACACGGCCTGATCTGCTGAATCCGGCAGTGCCTGCACCCCGGCACGGATCACGCCCCATCGCAGCCGGTTTTCTGATCGCCCTCGCGCTGACCTTCGCTTCACCGCTGGCAGATCCTAATCCCGATGGGCTGGAGCGTGTGGCAGAAGATCAGGGCTTCATCGAAACCGCGCAGGAACCGGCTTATCAGTTACTGCCAGATTACACAGTTCCCTTTGTGGAGAGCGAGATCCTGACCGTCATCCTCGCAGGTGTGATTGGCGTGATCGTCGTCAGCGGTGTGACATGGGCAGCAGCCCGTGCTGCGGAAAACCGTCGCACATCGGCTCCGCCTGAACATCCGGCGGCAGGTTGAGTCTATGCAGGTACTCTTTACTGAACAGGCAACAGCGAATCACACACCAGATCCCAAGACGTACGCCGGATACCTTCAACAGCTTGATCCGCGTGTCCGTATCGTCACTACCCTGCTGATGATAACGGGGATCGTTCTGACGCCCGCCTATCACTGGACAGCCTATCCGCTTCTGTGGACGCTGATCGGCTGTCTGGCCGCGCTGAGTGGAATCAGTGTCTGGTCACTCAACCGGAAGGCAGTGCTGGCGCTGCCCTTCGCGCTGACGGCGATCACACTGCTGGTGACTGTCCCCGGACAGCCTGTCGCCAGTATCGCCGGTCTGACCATCACGGATACCGGTCTGGCGCGGTTTATCGGGATTGTGTGCAAAAGCTGGCTTTCGATGCAGGTGGCGCTGCTGCTCATCCTGACCACGCCAATGCCGGAGCTGCTTTCAGCGTTGGGTGTACTCAGAGTCCCGCCGATGCTGATCGCGATCCTCAGCTTTATGTATCGCTATCTGTTCATCCTCAGGGATGAGGCGGAGAAACTGCTGCGGGCACGGGCAGCCCGAAGCGGTGCTGTCTCTGGATCTCCGCATGGCGGAAGCCTGCTGTGGCGTGCCAGAATCACCGGCGGGATGGTCGGAAATCTGTTTCTACGCAGCTACGAACGCAGTGAGCGCGTCTCGGCTGCAATGCTGGCACGCGGTTATAATGGCAGCCTGATCCACCAGCATCGGCCCCCTCCGCTGACGTGGCAGATGATCGCATTGGGAAGTCTGCCGGTGGTGGCCGTCCTGAGCATTCAGCTTATTGCAAATCTTTAACCGGACCCTTCATGACCGAACAGCCACTTATCCCCGACATCGATGTCCGCAGCCTGAGCTTTCAGTACCCTGACGGACAGCCAGCCCTGCGGAATATCTCATTCAGCATCGCCCCACACGAAAAAGTCGCGCTGGTGGGCGCGAATGGCAGCGGAAAGTCCACCCTGCTGCTGCACCTGAACGGCATCTTAAGATCCAGAACCGGCATGGTGTCGATTCATGGCATGCCCCTCTCGGATCAGACCATCCCGCAGATTCGCGCAGCCATCGGGCTGGTCTTCCAGAACCCGGACGATCAGTTGTTCTCGCCGCGAGTCTATGAGGATGTCGCCTTTGCAGCGCGGTATCAGGGGCTGTCTGAAGAGGAAGTCGGACAGCGGGTCAGCGCGGCGCTGCATGCTGTCAGGATGGAAGGCTATGCTCAGCGGCTATCGCATCATCTGAGCATCGGCGAGAAGAAGCGCATTGCGCTGGCGACAGTGCTGACGATGGACGCACCGATTCTGGCGCTGGACGAGCCATCCGCCGGACTCGATCCCCGCGCTCGTAAGGATCTGACGCACCTGCTCCGGCAGTTTACTGATAAAACGATCCTGATCAGCACGCATGATATGCGCTTTGCAGCCGAACTGTGTGAACGAGTAATCGTGATGGATGCGGGTGAGATCGCCGCTGACGGGCCAGCCCATATACTGCTCCATGATCGAGATGTGATGGAACGTCACGGACTGGAAACGGTAGGATAGACCATTATCTGCCTCTGTACATGGCTGCGCAGTCTTGAGTATGATTCGGCCTTGTGAAGAAATGTACCAGGGGAATCCACACTCCATGTCCAGAGTGAATCGCTTTTTGTTCGTCTTTATCCTGATCGCGCTTTCTGCCCTGACCGCATGTTCCGGCATCGGATCGCCCACGCCGACTCCAACACCTTTACCACAGGGTGTGACCACCGTCGAACCGCCGGGTGATCCCGCCGTCTTTACCCTGACCAGCCACGAGGGTGAAGAATTCACAGGGGAAGATGTGCGTGGGAAGTACACACTGTTCTTCTTCGGTTTCACGAACTGTCCGGATTTTTGCCCGGGCACGCTGGTCAATTACGTACAGGTCAAAACGCTGCTGGACGATAAGGCCGAGGATGTCAACTTTCTGCTGATTAGCGTCGATCACCAGCGCGACACACCAGAAACACTGGCGGAATACGTTGGCTTTTTCGACGCGGAGTTTATCGGTGCCACCGGGCCGGATGAAATGCTCGACAGCACGGTCGCACAGTTCGGCGCACAGTATTACATCACAGAGGCTGAAGGTGGTGCTTATAACGTCGAGCATACGACGTCGTCATTTCTGCTCGACCCTGAAGGCCGCTGGATTCGGCTGTACTCTTATGAGACTCCAGCCGCTGTCATCGCGGCGGATATCGAGCAGCTTCTCGCCAGCAGCCCTGTCAGCGAACCGGCCAACAGCTAAATTCGCCTGATCGCTGCTTCACTGTCCCAGACGAAGATGATGTCACATCTGCAACCGGCTGAGGTCTCACCTGATCAGCCGGTTTTGCTTTGGAACGGCAGTGACGGTTCAGCGCTTCCGATCTTGACATGGAGTGTGGCTGTTGCTATCGTAATTGATACCAAGTCTCAATTACAACACGATATAAGGGGTTATTCATGGTCTATCGTCGTCTGCGCTTTATCCATTTCCTGTACCCTGCTCTGCTGACTCTCATCATCTCGCCTGCGCTGTCTGCTGACACCCTGCACGCTCAGGACACCGCCCCACTGCGCGTGATTGCCAGTTTCAGCATTCTGGGCGATGTGGTCCAGAATGTGGCTGGCGATACCTTTCAGGTTGAGACGCTGACCCCGGCGGGCGTCGATCCGCACAGTTTCAGCCCTTCCCCGCGTGATGTCGTAGGGATTGCTGAGGCGGACATCGTGTTTATCAACGGCGCAGGCTTCGAACAGACCTTGCTTGAGACGATTGAAAACGCAGGCGGTGATCCACATCTGGTGGTGGTCTCGGCGTGCGTGCCGATCCTTGCTCTGGGTGGACATACCGAGGATGCAGAGAGCCATACCGAAAGTATTGTCACTCCTGAAGCATCAGAAGCGAGTGAAATCGCGACCCGATGCGAGACACATCATCAGGCACTGGACAATCTGACGGGCGATCAGCACGATGCAGACGAACTCGAACATCACCATGATCCGCTGTATCTGCTTGCATGCGGCGCAGAAGGCGATCATGAGGACGAGGAATCTGATCACGAGGGCCATGATCACGGGCCGTGCGATCCGCATGTGTGGACCGATCCGGCGAACGTCATCCTGTGGGTTTACAGCATCCGGGATGCATTGAGTGCTGCGGACCCGGCCAACGCGGAGACCTATCAGCGCAATGCCGACGCCTATATCGCACAGATCATGGAACTGAACGAGAATACGTTGAAACCCCTGCTCCAGTCTGTGCCGGAAGATCGACGGGTACTGATCACCAATCACGAGACGATGAGCTATTTTGCAGAGGCGTACGGCTTTGAAATCGCGGAGACCGTGATCCCGGGTGGCGCAACCGCAAGCCAGCTCAGCGTACAGGATGTGATCAAACTGATCGAGTTCGTCCGGTCGGAGAATATCCCGGCGATTTTCGCGGAGAACACCGTCAACGCGGCGGTTGCTGAACAGATCGCGTCCGAAAGTGGAGCGCAGTTTTACACCCTGCTCTCGGATTCACTGGGGACAACGCCCGGAGTCGACAGCACCTATCTGGAATATCTGCGTTACAATGCACAGACCATCGCTCAGGCGCTGGGCGAAAGCTCAGACTAGCCCGACTCTGCACCCAATAAGATCCGGTTACACGAACAGGATCAGGTCCAATGATTGACACACATTCACCTTCACAAACGCACGCCGTCCATAGTGAGAATGGACTGACTCATCAACCCGCCCGACCTGCGCTGGTCGTGGATCAACTGACAACCGGCTACACCGGCACGCGTCGAACGATCCACGATGTCAGCTTTCAGGTCTTGAAAGGTGAACGTGTCGCGGTCATCGGGCCGAACGGCGCAGGTAAAAGCACGCTGTTTAAATCGATTGCCGGCCTGCTGCCCTTCACCCGTGGCAGTGTGTCAATTCACGGCGAAAGCTGCCAGAAGAGTCACAATATCGTCGGCTATGTCCCGCAGAATAACGAGATCGACTGGAACTTCCCGGTCACGGTCAGCGATGTCGTCATGATGGGACGGGCGCGTCAGATAGGCTGGCTGCGGCTGCCGGGACGAAATGACCGGATGATCGTGCAGGACAGCCTGGCGGAAGTGGGGCTGGAAGCCTTTGCGGATCGTCAGATCGGCGCGCTGAGCGGCGGACAGCGCCGACGGGTGTTTATTGCACGGGCGCTGGCACAGGAAGCCGATGTACTGCTGCTGGACGAGCCGTTTAACGGTGTCGATACGACCGCCGAAGATGAAATCATGGACACACTCGATAAACTCTCAGCACAGGGTGTCACGCTGCTGGTCGCCACCCATGATATGGAGATGGCTCGCGACCGCTTCGACAAGCTGCTGCTGCTCAAACAGACCGTGATCGGATTCGGTCACGCGGATGAGGTGTTCCGGCCTGATCTGCTCAAGCAGGCTTACGGCGGCAGTGTCAGTCTGGTACAGCAGGGCGAACAGACTTTCGTGATCACCGATGAACATGGGTGCTGCTGACCTGATGGAAGATCTGCTGCTTCCCCTCAATTACCAGTTCATGCAGCATGCGCTGCTCTCTGCCATGATCATCGGCGCTGTCACCGGCCTGATGGGGTCGTTCGTCGTCATTCGCGGCATGTCCTTCTTCGGAGAGGCACTCGGTCACAGTGTGCTGCCGGGAGTTGCGGCGGCGTACATCTTCAGCGGCGGCCCCAATACCATCCCGATCTTCCTCGGTGCGCTGTCCGCCGGGGTGATCTCGGCACTGGGGATCGGCTGGCTGACACAGAAGGAAGGCGTGAAAGAGGACAGCGCCATCGGCATTGTCTATATCGCGATGTTCGCCCTCGGCATCGCGCTGATCACAGGCAATCCATCAGCACAGGGCACGGACCTCACCCACATCCTGTTTGGGGATATCCTCGGCATCCAGCGTGAAGATCTGATCATCACCCTGGTGTGCAGTGTGATTGTCTTTCTCATCACCCTGCTGTTTTTCAAGGAACTGACGATCATCAGCTTTGATATGAGCCTCGCACGGACGCTCAAACTGCCCGCCGAGGGCCTGCGGATGCTGCTGCTGGTGCTGATCGCCGTTTCGGTGGTCGCCAGTATTCAGGTCATCGGCACAGCGCTCATGCTGGCAATGCTGGTAATCCCGGCGACGACGGCACAGCTTCTCTCCAAACGCCTGAACAGTATGGTGATCCTGTCGATCCTGATCGGCGTGATCGGCAGCAGTGTCGGGATTTTTGTCTCCTTTCATCTGGATATCGCGACCGGTCCGGCGGTGGTGCTGGTGCTGGTCATCCTGTTCGGCCTGGGCTTTGTGTGGAGTCGGGTCGTCGGCAGGCGGTTTTAGCGGTATCTGAAAATCGGGCGGCCTGCAATCACAATATAATACGCCGGAAGCACCTGGTCCTATAGGCAGCAACTTAAGCAAATTGCAGATTTAAAAACCGGCGTGAATCGGTAAAAACCCCATCTCCTAAGCAGCACAGCAAGTAATGCTGCCCTTCCTAAAACCTGTTTTTCTCCCTTCCCTCGGAATGCAAACTGAGGTTGCGTAGCAAGCTCCGGTTTGCCGAGTGGGTAGCATTGTTTGCAATGCCGGGAAGGGAAAGACGAACTTGTTCGTCAGGGATGGGGGCTTTTTGGTCCACTTCGTTTGAAAATTCGAACCGCACGATCAGAACATTCGTGCTACAATAATCACTCAGACAACCTCTCTCCGACTTACACTATCACGCTGTATACCTGTAAAAAGTCCCTCCCTCGGAGTAAGCCTGTGAGCGAGTGGGTTAGCGGTGCTTGCTGCGCCGGGAAGGATTTAGGATGGGGGCACTTTGCTGCACAATGCTGCAACAAAACCCATTTTTGCAGCAGCACGTTCGTCATTTTCAGGGGAAAACCCGTTGTTGCCGCACAAAAATTTTGTGCGGCAGCAGCAGCAGCAGCAGCAACAAACCGCTATTTGTTGCTACTGGCAGCACATTGATGCTGCAATTCTGCCATCGCCGCCTGTTTTGAGGGGAAAATAGTTTGCAGGCCTTGCTACTAGCAGCACATTATTT
>JAEZAF010000060.1 GCA_023430545.1 Chloroflexota bacterium | reverse complement strand
ATCAGCAGGGTGTGCACGTCTTCGAGATCGGCAGTGTGTACTACTATCCGCAGGGTGAAGAGACGCCGGAAGGACTGCCACTGGAGCCGCGCCGCCTGAGCATCATCATGACCGGCGCACGCCAGCCCTCTGACTGGCTGGAGAGCGAACCACGCACCGTCGATTTCTTCGATCTGAAGGGTGTGGTTGAAGGTCTGCTGGACGGCCTGCATCTGGACAATGTTCAGGTGATGCGCTCACAGCATCCGAGCCTGCATCCGGGGCGCTCGGCACAGGTGAGCGTCAATGAAAACGTGGTCGGGGACTTTGGCGAACTGCATCCGGTGGTGGCGGCGGCCTTCGAGCTGGACGAACAGCCAGTGATGGTCGCGGATTTCGACCTTGATCTGCTGTTGGCACTGGTGCAGCCGATGTACCGCGTCCGTTCGCTGCCGATCACACCGGCGGTGCTGGAGGACCTCTCGATGGTCGTCTCGGAAGATCTGCCAGCGGCGGAAGTCGAGAAGGTCATCTGGCAGGCGGGCGGCGCACTGCTGAAGGATGTGCGCCTGTTCGATGTGTATCGCGGGCCGTCGGTGGCGGAAGGTCACAAGAGCCTTGCGTACAGCCTGACGTATCAGACCGACGAGCGCACGCTGAATGACAAGGAAGTCGCGGCGGTGCGCAAGAAGATCATGAAGTCGGTGGAAGCCCGTCTCGGCGCGAAGGTGCGTTCTTAACAGGTGTGACCGAAGAGAAAAAAAGAGGCGGATCGCGATTGATCCGCCTCTTTTGATTGCAATTTGAATGGTTCAGCGCTTACGACGCCTTAAGAAGCCTGTGCCAGTGCTGCGGCTTCGGCGGCGGCAGCATCTGCGGCTCGCTTCTCACGGCGGGGGCGCAGCACGCGCTCGAACAGCCATTTGTCAAACTCGACATAAGCGAAGGTGACAATCGCGGCGCTGTAACACAGGGCAAGCTGGCCGAGGGTCAGCGGCGTGGTGCCGAAGAAATCACTCAGGAACGGCACATAGATCAGCGCAAGCTGCAAACCTGCCGTCAGCGCAACCGCGCCAAGCAGCGCCTTGTTGCTGAACAGGCCGATCTTGAAGACGCTGTCCCGCTCGGAACGGATCGCCAGCGCATGGCCCATCTGCGAGATGACCAGCGTGGTGAAGACCATCGTACTCCACAGGCGATAATCACCATTCGGGACCAGCAGCACCGCCGCCATACCGATCAGGAAGATGATAAAGGCGACACGGGGCAGATACGCGCCCAGACCATCACTGAAGAGGCTGGATTTCGGGTCACGCGGCGGACGGCTCATAGCGTTCGGCTCACCCTGCTCGACACTGAGTGCCAGCGCGGGCAGACCGTCGGTTACGAGGTTCATCCACAGGATCTGAAGCGTATTGATCGGCAGCGGCAGGCCGAGAAGCTGTGTCGCAAACAGCACACCGACTTCACCGATATTGCTGCCGAGGATGTACTTGATGAACTTGCGCACATTGTCGTAGATCGTACGGCCTTCTTCAGCAGCGCTGACGATGGTCGCGAAGTTGTCGTCAAGGATAACCATCTCGGCGGCTTCACGGGCGACTGCCGTGCCGGTGATGCCCATCGCGACACCGATATCGGCCTGACGCAGCGCCGGGGCGTCGTTCACGCCGTCACCGGTCATGGAGACGATCTGGCCGTTCTTCTGAAGGGCACGGACGATCTTCAGCTTGTGTTCCGGCGAGACACGGGCGAACACCGAAACACGCTTGACCGCTTCAGTCAGTTCTCCCTCGTTCATCGCTTCGATCTGGCGACCGGTCATAATACGGCTGAGGATGTTCGTGTCCTGATCATCGCCATTCACGATGTGCAGGTCACGGGCGATGGTATAGGCAGTCAGCGGATGGTCGCCGGTAATCATCACCGGGCGGATGCCCGCCTGCAAACAGCGATCCACCGCTTCACGGGCTTCACGGCGCGGCGGGTCGATCATGCCGACCAGCCCGGTGAAAATCACATCGCGCTCGTAGTCTGCGACATTTTCTTCAGGCAGCAGTGTATCCACCGGACGGAAGGCGAAGCCCAGCACTCGCAGGCCCTGTTCAGCGAGGCCGTCATTCTGTCCCTCAATGCGGCTGCGCCACTCATTGGTCATCTCCACGATCTGGCCTTCAACCATGACGCGGTTGGAGATGTCCAGCAGGCTGTCCACTGCGCCCTTCATAAACATGACATAGGGGCCGTCCATAATGTCGGCTGGCAGGTAGGACAGATAGCCTGCTTCAGTCTTCACACGCGGCTCACCGTCCACACGGTGGATCGTCGCCATGCGCTTACGTTCGGACGAGAACGGGACTTCTGCAACACGCGGCAGCAGCTTTTCCAGTTCCGCTTTCCACAGGTCGAATTTACTGCCGACAGTCAGCAGCGCGGTCTCGGTCGGATCACCGAAGGACTCCTGACTCTCGCGATCAAGGGCAGCATCGTTCGCCAGTTCAGCGGCGGTCAGCATCAGCGCTTCGGTCTGGCTAAAGGCCGTCAGGGAACCATCACGCACGGTAAAGGAGCGCTGCTCGTTGGGATTGACGTAGATGCTGGTCATGCTGTCCGTATAATTGGCGACATCCAGCACCGTGACGGTCATCCGGTTCTCGGTCAGCGTCCCGGTCTTGTCAGATGCAATTGTGGTGACAGAACCGAGCGTTTCGACCGCAGGCAGCTTGCGGATCAGGCCGCGACGCTTGAGCATACGCTGCGCACCCAGCGCCAGCGCGATCGTCACGACGGCGGGCAGACCTTCCGGCACGACGGCGACCGCCATCGCAACGGCGGCGATAAAGATATCATCGAGGCCTTCTTCCGGCTGACGATTGATCAGCCCGATAATCAGCGCGATGATGACGATACCGATTGCCATGTAAAACAGCGCCTTGCCCATTTCGGCCATGCGGCGCTGAAGCGGTGTCTTCTCGACTTCCACATCCTGAATGAGCGAGGCGATACGGCCAAGCTCGGTTTTCATCCCGGTGCCGGTCGTCACGACCGCAGCGCGGCCATTGGTGACGGCAGTCCCGAGGTAAACCATATTCAGACGGTCGCCCAGTGAAATATCTTCTGAGGCCAGCGCGTGGATAGATTTTTCAACCGGAAGCGATTCGCCTGTCAGCGAGGCTTCCTGCACCTGAAGGCTGGCGGATTCGACGATGCGACCATCCGCCGGGACGACGCTGCCTGCTTCCAGCAGCACAATATCACCGGGGACGATATCGATGGCTGAGACGTCCTGTTCCTGTCCATTACGGCGGACGCGAACCGACGGCGCAGACATCTTACGCAGGGCGTTCATCGCCTGTTCTGCGCGGTATTCCTGCGAGACACCGATAAAGGCGTTGATTGTCACAATCGCCATAATGGCGAAGACGCTCTTGGTATCGCCGAGGAAGAAGGAAATGGTCGCTGCACCCAGCAGAATCAGCACCATCGGATCGATGAGCTGTTCGAAAACCATTTTGAAGATGTTAGCCTGCTCACCCTCTTCGAGTTCGTTGGGACCATACTGCTCAAGGCGACGTGCTGCTTCGCTTTCACTCAGGCCCTGATTGACATCCACATCGAGGCGCTGGAGCGTATCGGCAGCCGTGAGGGTATACCACGTCACGCTATCGGCACCAGAACTTCCGCCGTTTAACCGGGATGCAGGTAAGCCCGACTCCACATCCTCTTTTTCGTCAGTGGGTATGCTACTGACCATTGGTGACTACCTCTGTCTTTCTGATCTTTCAATGCGTTATGCACCCATCAAATATCCTCTCCATGACAACGATCACGAGAGGATGGAGCGGGTGGTTGTTTCATGACATCATGCCTGTACGTAATACAACAGCATCTGACTCAAATGTTTACAAAGCATTGAGTTAGACTTAAGGCTGCAATCAAACGGTGCAAACCTGTTGTCAAACGCTGAGTTATACGACACAATCATGGTTCATCCATCTGAGCGGAAGAAATACATTTGCCAGATGATATTTATAGACTAACGATGCTCTGGGATAGACATAACCCCCAATTTTGGGGGTTCGTTGAGAAATCCTTAATTCTTTGGTTTTTCTAACAATTCAGTATGTCTATCGCCTGAAACAGCAGCAACAGCCTACACCCCAGCAGTGTTCAGGTCCGCGATTTTCGATGCGCATATCCCAATCGTATACCTGTTCAGGCAGTGAAACTGAATACAACCACTACTAAAAATTCTTCTTGCCATTTTTAAGAGTTTACCCTTTATCAAATTCATCCTGTGAAAGATTAATCCATGCCGCAGATCCTCGCGATCCTCACGCTGATCCCGTTCCTGCTTGCTGGTGTCCTGATCCTGATACGCGGTCGATTGCGATTGGAACAGCCGGGTGTGTTCTGGCTGCTGACGGCGGTCATCGGTATCACCTTCCTGATGTTTGCCGGTCTGCTGCCAACGGTGACTTCTGGTGAAGCCGTCACTTTCGCGCTGCCGTGGGTCGAGGCGCTGCACCTTGAACTCGCGCTGCGACTGGATGGCCTCGGACTGCTGTTCGCACTGGTGATTACCGGCATCGGCACGGTAGTGACGCTGTACGCCGGTTACTATCTGCAGGACAGCCTGCACCCCTCGCACGATGAAATCCATGACCATGCCCAGCATCATGATAAGCCGCAGATCGAAAGTGACGATCATGTGGGCGAAAAACGGCACGAAGCCGCTGAACCCGTCACACCACTGGCACGCTTCTATCCGTTTTTCTTCGCCTTTATGGGGGCGATGCTGCTGCTGGTCCTGTCGGATAACATCATCACGCTGTTCATCGCATGGGAACTGACCAGCATCACTTCCTTTCTGCTGATTGGCTTCAACGGCTCGGATGATGCCAATGCCCGCATCGGGGCGCTGCGAGCGCTGTTTATCACCGGCGCGGGTGGGCTGGCGCTGTTCGGCGGGCTGATCCTCGCGGGATATGCGGCAGGGACGTATTCGCTCAGCGAGATCATCACCAGTGATGTGCTGCGGACTTCCCCTTTTTACAATGCGATCACCCTGCTGCTGATGCTGGGGGCTTTTACCAAATCGGCGCAGTTCCCGTTTCACTTCTGGCTGCCGGGGGCGATGTCTGCCCCGACACCGGCCAGCGCCTATCTGCACTCGGCCACGATGGTCAAGGCAGGGGTGTATCTGCTGCTGCGCTTTTATCCCGCACTCGGAGATACTGACCTGTGGCTGCACGGTCTGATGGGAATCGGGCTGGCGACGATGTTCATCGGTGGGCTGTTTGCACTGCGCCAGCGGGATCTGAAAGGGCTGCTGGCCTATTCGACCGTCAGCATGCTCGGCGCACTGGTCGCGCTGATCGGTCTGCCACAGGGACATGGACTGGAAGCTGCTGTCGTCACTATTCTGGCGCATGCGCTGTACAAGGCGACGCTCTTCCTGCTGACCGGAACCATTGACCATGCCACCGGCACACGCAGCCTCGACAAACTCGGTGGACTGCGGGAACGGATGCCGGGGATGATGGCGATCGCCGTGGTCGTCAGCGCGTCGATGGCTGGCGTGATCCCACTGCTGGGCTTCATCTCCAAAGAGGCGCTGCTCTATGCTGTAATGCCGAAAGCCCCACTCACACTGCTGCCGATGGCGGTGGTCTGGATCAGTTCGGTGTTTACGGTGGCCGCCGCGCTGATCTATGTGTGGGATGTATTCGTACGTCCCGCCCCGGACCCGCACCTTTTCGATCATTATCACCAGCCGCCCGCGCCTATTCAGTGGGGACCGGCGGCGCTGGCCGTCGCGACGGTGATGGGCGGCCTGCTGGTCGAACCGCTGGTGGGGCCGCTGGTTGAGATGGTGACACATGAGCACTCCGGCCTGCATCTGCTGCCGGAAGGTGGCCTGACCAACCGCGCCTTTCAGCTCAGCCTGGGGGCGCTGGCTGCCGGTCTGGTGATCTTCCTGACGCGGCGCTTCTGGCTGGCGCTGCCGGATTTCCCGATCCCACGCGGGGCGAGTGTATATGCAGGCCTTCTCCGATTGCTGGATCGCATCGGGGATACCCTGCTCAGTCTACAGGGCGGAAAACTGCGCCACTATCTGATCGGCATCATGAGTGGTCTGGGTGCCTTTATCATCGTCACCAACTTTATCTCCGGCGATATCGTCCACTTCTCGAACCTCCGCTTCGACTTCGATGACCTCGGTACGGATCTGCTCCAGATCTCGGTGCTGGTGACGGCACTCGGTGCCGCCCTGGCAACCATCATCTTTCGCAATCATCTGCTGGCGGCGCTGGCGATGGGCGTGATGGGTTACTC
>JAEZAF010000052.1 GCA_023430545.1 Chloroflexota bacterium | reverse complement strand
CCCTTCGCTGCAATCGTCACCGCTTCAGAGGATGTCGAGGACGATGAGGAAGAGGGGTACGATGTCGAAGGCTATGACACGGATACGTCTTTGTCGGAATAGCTACAGTCTGCAATTCTGCGACCCGTGCAGGTTCAACGCACCCGCATACGCTGGCATTTTTTGCATCAGGAACAAAGTATGACGATTCACCCATGGATTGAACGCTACATCATAACGGCGCTGAGCATTAACCGGCTTTTCACAGAGGCTGACCCGCCTCAGATGCCGTTTGTGGATTATTACTACGGCCCACCCCATCTTAAAGACAGCGCGAATACCGAGGCGGTACAGCATCCGGATACGCTACGAGGGGCAGTTGACGATCTGCGGGATACCCTACCCATGCAGGATTTTGCCGCGCAGCGAAGTGTTTTCCTGCATAAACATCTCTGTGCAATGGAGTCTGTATGCCGGATGATGTCCGGGCAGCGCTGGGTGCTGATGGACGAGATTGAAACCTGTCTGGATATCCAACCTGTGTTTATCCCGGACAGTGAGTTCGAACAGCACCTCAGGCTTCTGGATAATGCCCTTCCCGGCAGCGGTGATCTGCGCAGCCGTTATCAGCAGGTGCATGAGCTTGCGATCCTGTCCGCGGATCAGGTAGAAGCAGTCGTCAGGCGCATATTAAACGAGGTGAGGTTTCGCACCAGCCAGCACTGGACACTTCCTGACAGTGAAACACTGGATCTCCATCTGCTGCATGAAATGCAGAGCGGCGCGGCCAACTGGTATCTTGGCAATTTCCGCTCAAGGCTGGAACTCAATGTTCATGGCCCTGTCAATCTGTTCAACCTGATCTATCAGATGTGCCATGAGGCCTATCCCGGACATCACACCGAGTTCGTGATGAAAGAGCAGCATCTCTATTACGGGCAGGGCTGCGCTGAACAGTCGATCTTTATCCTCGGCCCTCAGTTAGTGATCGCTGAAGGAATTGCCTCTGAAGCCGTTCAGATGATTTTTACACCTGAAGCACTGGCGGCGTGGATTCAGGCCGACATCCTTCCAGACCACCTACCAGCGCTGAATGCCACGCTGACTGATATGGATCTCACCGCCTTCGTGCAGTTTTCAATGACTGGCCTACTGGATGACATCGGTGGCAATCTTCTGCTGATGTCGGAAGCGGGTGAATCTGAAGCACGCCTTATCGAGTATGCCATGGCGTATACACCTTTCAGCGTCCAGCGCATACGGAACTTCATGGGTTCAATTGCCTCACCACTGCAGCGCATTTACGCCTTCAGTTATCCTTCCGGCAAACGGCTGGTAAAGGCAGCAGTACAGCGTGCGGAAACTCCAATCAGCGGTTTTCAGCGCCTGCTGACGGAGCAGATATACCCATCGGCGCTTGCTGCTGGGGAATAGTGTTGGTAGTTATATAAATAAAACCGGAGTACGATGCGTACTCCGGTTTTATTTACAGTAGATATACCCTACAGACGATTACTGCTCTTCGATGGTGACACTTTCCATCACATCACCCTGACGGATGGCATTCACCACGCTCATGCCGTCCCCGATGATCCGACCGAAGACCGCATGTTTGCCGTCGAGGTGGGGCTGTGGGCTGTGGGTGATGAAGAACTGCGATCCGTTGGTGTTCTTGCCTGCGTTCGCCATGCTCAGCACACCGCCACCGTCATGACGAAGCTGGAGTGCGCTGGCCTCGTCGTTCCACTGATAGCCGGGGCCGCCGCGTCCGGTGCCGGTGGGGTCTCCACCCTGAATCATGAAGTTGCTGATGACACGGTGAAAGCTGACACCGTCATAGAAGCCCTCTTTCGCGAGGAAAACGAAGTTGTTGACGGTGATCGGGGCCTGTTTCGCGAACAGCTCGATGTCAAAGTTGCCACGATTGGTTTTGAAGTGGGCGACATAACGCTTGTCGGGGTTGATCTGCATTGTCGGTGCTGAATTGTACTGCTTAGCCATGAGTCTTCTCTCCTCTTTGATTGTGAACATCAAAATCACGCGCTGTAAAACAGAATGTGAATCCTTAGCCCCTGCCAGCATAGCAAAAACGACGCAGAGCGCCTAGTCCAGCATGCGATATTACACTGTCATTGTTCACATTCGCGCAATAATGAAGTTCATCCTAAAATAAAGATTATTCAGACACTTCAAGGGAAAGGTTTGAATATTTGTCAATGCTTACGCATATAAATTTACGCAGTTTAGATGATCTTATTTCTAGGCATATTTTCTTTACGGTATAATGAGAAAGGTTAAGGTAACATTTCTTAAACGTGACCGTGCAATTTCATTCACTGAAGAAAATGAGCCTTACAGCTTAATTAGCGAGAAGTTCGATGACGCACATTCTTTACATCGACGACGATATGCCCAACCGGATGCTCGTCCGTCGCATCCTGATGGCTTATGACTTCACCGTTGAAGACGTCGGAAGCGCAGTGGAAGGTATCCAGCTCGCGCAGAGCAATCCGCCTGATCTCATCCTGATGGATATGAGCATGCCGGATATGGACGGTCTGACAGCGACCGCCAAGATCCGTGCGATGCCGGAAATCAGCGAGATCCCGATTATCGCGCTGACTGCCAACGTCATGCACGGCGACCGTGAGCGCACGCTCAACGCCGGCTGCGACGGTTATATCGGCAAGCCAATTGACGTTGATTCCTTTGTCGATCAAATTAGCCAATATCTAAGGTAATGGGTAACGAAATGACCATAGCAGAACGGAGACCTTTAGATCCCAGCGAAGCGCATGTGCTGGTTGTGGAAGACAATGTCCCCAATTTTGTGCTGATTGCGCGTATGCTGGCCTTTATGGGGGTGCAGCGCTGCGAGTGGAAGACCTCTGGATGGCAGGTGGTGCAGTTTGCCGAGACACTGCCACGGATTGATCTGATCCTGATGGACATCCGCTTGCCGTATGAAGATGGTTATCAGGCACTGCAGAAGGTACGGGGCAACCCACGTCTGAAGGACACACTGGTGTGTGCCGTCACCGCTGAAGCAAGTGAAGATCAGATGCGCCGTGCCCAGCGTGCGGGATTCGATGGCTTTTTAGGTAAGCCGCTGGACCCGGATCGCTTCCCTGGGCAGATTGCACGGCTTCTTTCCGGTGAAAAAGTGTGGGAGTGGAAGTAGCGCTACGCAGTTGGCTAACCGCCGATCGTTTAACGTCCCAGCCGCAAGGCTATCCCACCTGCCACGAGCATCATGGCAAGCGAGACGGCGCCTCCACTCACCCACTTTCTGAGCGGTCTTCAGCAGTATCGCTGCCCTGCTTCATCGCGTTATGCGACGCACATCCAATAATTTCTTTTCGATCATCAGCGATAGAGGCGCTCAATGAATGTAGCCACTCACCTTGAAATCGTTTCGATTTTCGGGCGCTGGGCGCGTGGTCAAGAGCGTTTACCCGTTCTCCTGACACACGCGCTCAATATTGCCCAGCAGCAGGGGATCACGCTGGCTGCTCTGCACCTGTACACGGTGGATAAAGACCGTCAGCAGCTTACAGTCGCCGCTTCCACCGTGGATGCCCCCGCCTATCCGCCTGCCGTCGCGCTGACCTCGCTGTCCGATGACGACGAGTCGATTTACGGGCAGGCACAGGCAGGCGGCACGGGCTATGACGCGGTTCGGCGTGTGTGGGCCAGTGCGACCCACTGCACCGAAGCCCCCTATCCGCTGACGGAATGGGTGCTGGCCGCCGACTCCGAAGTAAGTTCATTCCAGCAGGACTGGGTCGAACTCCTGAGTCGTGAGATCGGTCAGGCGCTGGACCTGCGCGCACTCAGTGAAACGCAGAACACTGAGACGACATCTCCGCGGTTAAAGGGCGAGTCGCTGCCGACGGAGTTCAGCGAAGTCGTCCAGAGCTTTGCATCCAGTTTCGTCGAGACCAATCTGGCCGTCTCTCAGGCGACTTCGCTCAGCGAGATGCTGACCATCATCATGGGACGACTGCCATCCAGTGTCGGGGTGGCGATGGCGATTCTGTTTGAGTATAGCGACATGGTGACTCCGAATGGGCACCTGCTGCCGGTCGCACTCCATCTGGAAGCCATCGCGACACATGATACCTCGGCTGCACTCGATGCGAGTTACCCCATTCCGCATGACGCAACGGAACAGAGCTTCCCGCTGTTAAAGCCGATCTTCGGCAACGAACTCGTCGTCCTCAACGAGATTGCAGACGTTCTGCCCTCACTGAAGACATTTATCCCGGTGATCCGCCAGTATGATGAAAATTACGAGCAGTACGATCAGGTGATCGGGCTGCCGCTGGCGACGACCGAATCTCCCTTTGGGATGCTGGTCCTGCTCTCCAGCCAGTCGATGAAGTTCGAAGGCGTGGTGCGCGAAATCCTCCGCGCCCTGACGGTACAGTTAAGCGTGACGGTGGAAAACCGGCGTCTGCTTCAGAATACATCAGACACGCTGAAGAGCATCTCGTCGATGTACGAACTGAGCACGGTGCTGCATTATGCGCGTCAGCCAAACGAAATGCTGTGGGTGCTGTATCAGACGGTCATGCGCTATTACACCCATGCCCAGCTTCTGATCTTCGATGAGGATACCGGCAAGCCAGAAATCGTCGGTGAAGTCAGCGGACAGGAAGAAACCCTTGAGGTCTTCCCGGACCACTTCGACGAAGAGATCACCGAAGATATGTTCGGCGATGAGCCGGTGATTGTTCTGCCCTCACAGCAGATTTTGCTGCTGCCACTGCGCACCGCCGACCAGCGTGTGATCGGGCTGGTGCGGCTGATCAATGTGGAACGCGGCGTGAATATCGATGTCAACCAGCTTCGTCCGCTGCGCAGTCTTGCCGATCAGATGGCGACCGGCCTTCAGAATGCGGTACTGCTTCAGCAGACAGAAAAATCACTGCTGGAAGCGCTGACGCTCTATGAGATGAACGCCGCGCTGCTGAAAGCAGGTGATGATACTCCTTCGGTTCTCGGCAACATTCATGAGCATCTGGTATTCGACGCCGATCAGCTTCTGCTGTTTTCGATCCGTTACGAGCCTGATCGCGCATGGATCACTCACTTTGTTATTGAGGCGTCCGCCAACCGCAGCGAACGCAAGCGCGTCAGCGTCGATATCCTCTCGCAGCTTGATCAGGCGACCTGCGATTATGTGCTGCAAACGTGGCAGACACGCGGCGACCGCATCGACTTTTTCGAACAACCGTCCCGCGATCCTGTTTCTATGGTGGCGGCACGGTATTACGCACAGCAGTCCGGTGGAAAGCAGGTCAACAGCAGTGTCGTCATCCCGATTCTGGATAACGGCCTCGTCAGCCATCTGCTGCTGGTGCTGTACGAAAAGCCGCAGCGCTTTCAGGAGACGAGCCAGCGCATGTTCTACACCATGCGCGACCAGTTCAGCCTGATCCTGAAGAATATCGCGCTGCTTCAGGAGACCCGTCAGGGTGCTGACCGCCAGCAGCAGCAGGTGCGAATTCTGCAAATCCTGAACGCGCTGGCGACCCAGTTGAATACCGTCGACGATATTCAGTCGATGTATGACATCGCCTGTCGCACCTATTACGAGGCGCTTGGTGTGGACCATGTCGGTATGACGATTCTGAACCCGGACGGGGAGAGCGCCACTGTCGTCAGTGATTATCCTTCACAGAATCTGAACGGCCTTCAGATCTCCGGTGAAAACGAGCTTCAGCAGCGCATACGCGAGACGCCGACGCCGATTTATCTGGCGAATATCAGCGAAGCAGAGGAACTGGCAGAGGTCTCCAGAAAAGAACTGACACGCCTCGGCCTGAAATCGCTGATTTTCATCCCGATGCTGGACCGCTCAAACAACTATCTTGGAGCCATCGGCCTCGAATATTACGAGCAGCAGCGGGAGTTCCCGCCGGATATGATCGAACTGGCCCGAACTATCACTTCTCAGGTGGTGATCGGGTTGCAGAACATGCAACAGGTTGAGCGTATCCGTCGTCAGGCCGAACAGCTCGAGTCACTGGCCGAACTCAGCCGTGAAATCCAGAGCCAGCTCGATGTGACCACGATCATCCGGCTGGTCGCCGAATCGCTGCCGCGTGTGATCGCCTTCGATCATCTGCATATCCTGTTCTATGACAATGCTTCGGGGATGCTGCGTCCGGCGATTGAACGCTATCTGGACAAGACCGTTCTCAATCCGGGTTTAAAGGGTGCCATCCCGGTGGAGATGACCACCGCCGGTGTGGTCTGGGCGAAACGTGAGCCGTTGTATATCCCGGTGCTGGCAAAAGAGACATCCCTTCAGCATATGCTGCGGCCAGAGATGCAGTCCGTGATGACTGCGCCGCTTCAGGCACGTGGGCTGACACATGGTGTCATCGAAGTCAGCAGCCGCACCGCCTATGACTACACCGAAACGGATCGGAGCATCTTCCAGCAGTTCGTCAACATCCTCAGCGCTGCGCTGGAAAACGCCGAGATCTATACCCAGAGCCAGCGTATCGCCCGCAGTAAAGCGCTGATTAACGATATTTCCAGCCAGATCCAGCGGCAGACCGAACTGGAGCAGATTTTGGGCGTAACGATGAATGAACTGGGGCGTGCGCTCGGCGCAAAACAGGCCCGTATTCGCATCGGCAAAGCTCCTGAAGACGATCAAGAGACACAGGCGTAATCCATATGTCCAGCGTGATGACCTCCACTACCAATGTTCAGCCCCCGCTCTGGCGGCGCATCCTGCCCGTCAATCAGTATACGTCGTCCATTGATCGCAGCCGTGCCAATCTGATCTATGCGATGACGCTCTTCATTGTTTTCGGATACACGGTTTATGCCGCACTTGTCGCGCAGTGGACAGTTGACGGTGAAAAACTCACTCTGCTGGAAGCGTCCATCCGGGCTGGGTTATCGAACCCGGCAACCGTGCTGTACAGTGCGCTTTATATCCTTTCGTTCCTCACTCTGGTTGTCACCCGTCTGGGGATGCTGGAGCTGGGCGCGTGGGGTGTTCCGGCGGCATGGTATGTCTCCGGCGTTCTCCTGAATATCTACGTTCAGGATCAGCTAGGTGAAGTCGGGATGGCCGTTGCCCAGTTTATCGTGATCGCCGGTCTGACCAAGCGCGAGCAGGGCGTTTACGCCAGCGGCCTCCTCGCCTCCTTCACCCTTATCGCCGGGTATTTTGTCCGTGGACAGCGCGACAGCATCGAGATGATCATCTATATGCTGATCAATGTCGTAGCGACTGCACTGGTTCTGGGGGCATTTCTGCGCTATTACACCAACACGCTGAACACCAGTGTTTCCGAAGCGATCAACGAGCGCGTTCAGGTGGACAAAGTGATCGCAGCGACCACTCATCTGCTGGAGACGCGCCCTCCGACAGCCCAGTTCCTGCATGATGTCAGCAAGATCGCGACCGAGCAGTTCAGCGCCATTCAGCGCGTACAGTTCTTCCTGATTGACCCTGAAGTACGCAATACCAATCTCGCGGCAGATTCGGCCAATGAGACCGCGATGACGCCGGTGCTGGTGCAGGACGTCCAGAGTGGTACGCTGCCGATGATCGGACAGGTCATCCGCCGTGGCGAGTCGGCCTTTGCCCGTCAGGGGGTGGAAGCGGCGGAACTGCTGCTGCCGCTTCGTCTGGGGACCGAGGTCTTCGGTGTGGTGGGGCTTACAGGTTCGGCAAGGGAATTTGCCAACCCGAATGTTCGCGGCGCGCTGGAAGGGCTGGCGGCTGACCTCTCGGTCGCGGTGGACAACGTCCTCCAGTTCGACCGGGCGGAGCAGCGTCAGCAGGAGAACCGACAGCTCATCGAACAGGCGAATCAGGCCCTGCGCACGGTCGAGCAGATGAACCAGCGCCTGACCCGCAGCATGTGGTCACAGTATGTCGAGGGCCTGCGTAACAACATCGCGCTGGATATGGACCTCAGCGAACAGGACACGATTCAAAATCCGGAATGGACCGATACGCTTAAACAGGCGCTTGAAAATGCCCATGTGGTGCAGGAGATCAACGAGAAGGCACAGGTGATCGCCGTGCCGCTGCAAATTCGCGGGCAGGTCATCGGTGCGATGGAGTTCGAACTCGATCCCGGTCAGAACTTCAGTCTCGAAGATATGGAAATGGTACAGGAAGTGGCCGAACGCTTTGGCATGACGGCTGAAAATACCCGTCTGCTGATCGACAGCCAGCGCCATGCCCAGCGTGAAGTGCTGGTGAATCAGATCAGCCTGCGGCTACAGAGCGCCTCAAATGTGAATTCCGCCCTGACCGAAGCCGCACGCGGTATTCAGGAAGCACTCAAAGCGGATCGCGTGACTATCCGTCTGGGGAAACCCACGACTGAAGCGCAAGGAGACCCATCATGATGTCCAGACGCTTCGCTTCATATTTTATTCCTTCCAGTGTCAGCGGGATGGAGTATCTGCGCAAGAACTTTACGCTGCTGCTGGCCTTCATTGTCATGGCAAGTGCCATCATCGGTGTTTTGCTTCAGATGGCGAATCCGAACAATGCCGCTATCAGCATTCAAGGCAATATTATCAGTCTGGCTGCTGGAGCACTCGGAGCGTGGCTGGTTCTTAAACAACGCGTGACGCTGGCCGCTTTTGTCGTACTCATCCCGCTGCTGTTCAGCACCATATTTATCAATAATGCGCTGCCGCTGCTTGTACTGGGGATGATTCTGGTTGTTGGCAGTGCCGTAACCTTCCCAGTCGGTGCGTTTGTAACCCTTTTCCTGCTGGTTGTCCTGCGCATGGGGGCCAGACTGGTGGGTCTGCTGAATGAATCTGGCTATCAGTACACCGAGGAAGTGGGGATGGTCGCCACCTTCGTCATTGTGCTGATCATGATCGGAAGTGTCACCCGTTTCCTGATCGATACCGCCATCAAACTCAACCGCGATTCATCCCGCACGGCAGAACTGCTGCGTGGGACCAGCCAGGTCAGCCAACTGCTTTCCGGTACGCTCAGTCAGGATGAGCTGTTTGCCCGTGCGGTAGATGCGATCCGCGACCGGTTTGCCTTCTACCATGTGCAGATCTTTCTGGTGGATGAGCAGCGCCAGTATGCCAATCTGGTTGCCAGCACCGGCGAAGTCGGGCAAAAGCTGCTCAGCCGGGGGCACCGGCTTGGTGTCGGCTCCAAGAGCGTGATTGGCCGCGTGACCCAGATCGGTGAAGCGGTGCTGATGCGTGATGACAATCGCGATGAAATCCATATGGCGAACGAGTTCCTGCCGCATACCCGCTCCGAACTGGCGCTTCCCCTGATTGACAATGAGCGCATTATCGGTGCACTGGATGTGCAGAGTACCCGCGTCAACGCCTTCTCTCCAAGCGATATTCAGGCTATGCAGACGCTGGCTGGTCAGTTAACAACCGCTATTCGTAACGCCCGCCTGTTCGAACAGCAGCGCGAAAGTGTCCAGCAGAATCAGCAGCTTCTGACTCAGACGCAGGCCAGTCTGCGCGAGATCCAGCGTCTTAATACGCAGATGACTCAGCGCGCATGGGACGAATACCTCAATGAACGCGAAGATGAAGTTGGGGTAAAAATAGAGAGTGAAAAGGTGGTCAGCACTGCGGACTGGACCGCCGAGATGATTGAGGCGGCGCTGGCACAGCGTGTCACCACCCGTGATGCGGGCAACCGTGTGATTACCGCCGTACCGATCCTGCTTCGTGGTGAGCTGTTAGGCGTTATTGAGGTCGAGGGTGAGAACCTTCAGGATGAAGATGTGATTGAGATGGTGCAGGCAATTTCGCAGAATCTCGCCATTACACTCGACAGCGTTCGTCTGCTGGAAGAAGTGCAGTCCTCGGCAGCGCAGGAACAGCGCATCAGCGCGATTGTGGATCGTTATCAGAGTGCATCGAGCGTGGATGAGCTGATGAAAGTCACGCTGGATGAACTGGCCCGGACACTGGGCGCAGATCAGGGGACGATCCGCCTGAGTGCGCAGGGTCAGCGGAAGCAGGCCGTCACTCAGAACACCGTCACTCAGGACGGCCAGTCCATCGGGCAGGTGGATGAACAGGTGGATGAACAGGCGCCGGAAGATAAAGATCAGCTTTCCGGCGATGTAGCGAACAGCCTGACCACACATCAGGGATCAGCAGTGTCAAACGGGGCAAACGGATCGAACGGATCGAGCAGTTCCAACGGTTCAGGCCCTGCCGACCGGCGTAACGGGAATATATCACATGATTAAGCGCCTTCGTTCCCTCTTCGAAGTGGACAGAAACCTCTACAAAAACGAGCTGGATCGCCGCCGTGCCAACGGCCTGATTCGGCTCGTGCTGCTGACTCTGAGCATGCTTGGGCTGTTCTGGCTGGCGATGGCTGTCACCGGCGGACAGCGGGCGCTGCCTGGTGAACAGCGCATGCTGGGGATGTCGATCAGTGCTGGCGCGGTCTTCATCGCGATGATGATTATCTGGGCCGCCCGGACAGGCCGCCTGTGGCTGGCACGCTGGACTTATGTCATGACGCTGACCATCGCCATCGGTACGATGATCGTCAACGGATTTTTCGGCGCGAATACCCTGCTGCTGGCGATCCCGCTGATCGCGGGCGGCGCACTGCTTGGCCGCCGTGTCCCGCTGATGGTGGCGTTTCTGGTGGTCTTTGTCATCTTCGGGGCCATCGGTCAGAGTCAGGGGACTTCAAGCGTTATCGACCCTGCCGACCGCTGGCTGGCAGATCTTGCTATCGCGCTTTTCGTGCTGGTTATCGGCGCAGTGCATCTCGTGATGTTCAATTCACTGACGACGCAGGTGGCACATGATGCCATTGCCAAAAGCGAATCGCTGGATCGCATTAACCGCTTTTTTGCGGCACGCCCGTTTGCAGACGAACAGAGCCTCTACGCGGAAATGATCAGTTTCCTGCGGGACCTGATGAACGTCTCGTTCGTGCAGATTTTTTACAGAGGGGATGATGGCCGGTTCAGCCGCCGTATCCGTGGAAATCTGGGCATCCGTTCGGTCAGCGTCCAGATTGAAGACGTGACAATGGCCGATGGTTCACCCATGATGCGTGCCATTGCGCTTCAGCAGCCCGTCCGTGTCTCACGCGATGATGGGTCAGGCGGCGAAGAGCATCTGCTGGCCGCCACCCGCACCGCTGTGCTGGTGCCGATTTTGTATCAGGGCGAAACGCTCGGTGTGATCGACGTGCAGAATGACCGTGTCAACCCACTGACACAGCTTCAACTGGAAGTGCTGACGACCTTTGCCGAAATCGCCGGGACGCAGTTGGTCCATGAACGGCTGGTCGCGGCACTCCGTCAGAATATCGCCCAGCAGGAAGAGATCATCGGCACCCTGCGTGAACGTTTGCAGGAACTGCGCAGTGCTCAGGGGATGGGCGGCAGCTCATGGCAGGATTATCTCCAGCAGCGGCGGCAGGAAGTGATCGGGTTCGATTTCGAACCCCGCGCCGGCAACTTCATCGCGGTGGCTGATCTGCCAGAGCATCTGCGGCCAGTGATTGAAAGTGGCGCACTTCAGATCACTACTGAAGGTGATGCCAAGATCGTCAATGTCCCGATTGTGCTGGCAGATGAAGTGCTGGGGGCGATGTCCTTCAGCGTGCCGAAGACCCGTACCCTCACCGAACGCCAGATTGAAACGGCGCAGATCGTCGCCAATCGTCTGGCGCTGGCGCTGGAAAATAAACGACTGTTCGAACAGATTCAATCCCGTGTCAGCCGTGAAGTGAAGGCGACACAGGCTGCAAATCTGCTGATTACCGCGACTGATGTCGAATCCGTCATGAATGTGGCGGTTACCAACTTCAGTGAGGCGATGGGCGCGATCGCGACCCGTATCCACCTGCAACCGGCTGCTGTGGCACCGCTTCAGGAAAAAGAGGTGGTGTTATGAACCAACTATGGCGGCTGCTGAATATCAATAACTGGTCGATCCGCACCAAACTGACGGTGATCATCCTGCTGCTGGTGATCGCTCCAACCTTTCTGACACTGATCCTTGTCAATGCCGGGGCACAGATCCGCGATGAGGAGAACGTCGAGCGGTATCTGCAGAGCTACGGCCAGACTGAACTGACGCACATCACACAGGGGCTGGATCAGGTGCACGGCCTGCTCTCAGGTCTTGCCAGCGACCTGCGCTACCGTCGGACGGTACTGGAACTGCTGGTCAATCCGGCCAATCTGGATAACCGGCAGACGATCGTTGACCTGCTCAATAACCGTCTGACCCTGACGGGTTATTTTCTGAGGGTCAGTCTGGCAGATCCTGAAGGCAATATCATCGCCAGCACACAGCAGAACCTCAGCATCGGAAGTGGTATCAATCTGGCGGAATCATTCGGCTTTCAGTCCGGCCAGGATGCCGCCCTGCTGAATGAAGAGAGCCGCGACACCCTCTATGTCGATCTTCAGGGGAACCCGGTTTACGAGATCACGCAGGTAATCTATTACACTGACCGCTCACCTGCCGGGTTTATGATCGCCACACTGAATATCGACCATCTTCTTCATGATTATCTTGGCGTCATAGATGACTTTATTCCGGTGGTCAGCTACCTGACGACCAGCGATGGTGTGGTCATCGCACCACCGGAATCCCGCGCACTGGCACAGGAATCGCGCCAGCGGCTCGGCCTCACCTCCAGCCTGGACCTCCGTGAGGGTGTCTATTCCTTTATGGAAGAAGACGACCAGTATACGCATTTCCTCAGCCCGATCGAAGGATCGCGGATGGTGTTCGTCGCGGAGAATTACGACGAAATCGAGATCAACGCGCCGATTCAGGCGTTTGTGGAATCCAATGGCCCGGTGTACATCATCGTCCTGATGTTTTTCATCGGTCTGCTGACGTTTGGGCTGTATAACAACCTGATCCCGCCGCTGTTTGCAATCCGTGATGCGATGCTGCGTCTTGGCGAAGGCGACTTCACTGCTCAGGTGACTGGGGTAGACCGTCATGATGAGATCGGCACACTGGCACGCGGGATTGTCTCCGTCCGGCAGCAGGTTCTGCAAACGATCGACGACCTTGAACAGCGTCTGGCCGACCGCGTCCGTGACCTTCAGGCGACACAGGAAGTCAGCCGATATGCGGCTACCCAGCGCGACCTTCAGCGCCTGATGACCGACGTGGTGAACCTGATCGTCAACTCCTTCTCCAATATCTATCACGCGCAGATCTTCCTGATCGATGCGGATGGCCGCTACGCCGTGCTGCGTGCCAGCACCGGACAGGCCGGTGAGACCCTGCTGAGGCGTGGTCATCGTCTGGCGGTGGGCAGCACCAGTATTATCGGGATGGTCACTGGCGAAGGCCGCGTGATTGTCGAGCGCGATACCACCACCAGTACCGTCCACCGTGCGAACGAATTCCTGCCGGAAACCCGTTCTGAACTCGCGATCCCGCTGCGCATTGGTAACACCATCATCGGCGCACTGGATGTCCAGAGCAAGCAGGATAACACCTTCTTTGAAGATCAGGTCACCCTGCTTCAGATTATGGCCGACCAGCTCGCCATCAGTGTGGACAACGCCCGCCTTTATCAGGACTCGCTGTCCCAGCTCGAGCGTCTGAACAAGACTTCACAGACACAGACCTATGAGGGCTGGCGCGAACATATGCGTAATCAGCGGCGCAATGTCCTGACGGCACGCTCTGGAAATATCGCCCTGAATACCGAAAATCTGCGGCAGCAGGCACTTCAGACCGGCGAAATGGCGGTTGGTGAGCTGACCGCTGCGAACACGGTTCCGGTTGTCGTCCCGGTTCGCCTGCGTGGTCAGATCCTCGGTGTCGTGGAGTGGGAACTGCCACAGGTGGACTTCAATTACGAGAAGCTGCTGCTGGCCGAAGAACTGGTCAACCGTCTGGCCGTCAGCCTGGACAATGCCCGCCTGTTTGAAGAATCACAGCGCACCGTCGAACGCGAGCGCGTCGTCAACAGCATCACTGCCAAGTTCAGTACACAGACCGACATCGACCAGATCCTGCAAACTGCCGTCCGCGAAGTCGGACAGGTACTGCATGTGCCTGAGGTCAATATCCGGCTGACCCTTGGCGCGGCTGGCGGTTCAATGACCGATGACATCGGCTTTGATGATCTCATCGGTATCCCCGGCGGATTATCCGGTGGGCCGAATCTGAATCTGCCCACAGGGCAGGCCGCGAATCAGGCCGCCAATGGAAATTCAAAAAATGGACACCATGCCGGTCACACGTCTGATGACAGCACCGGCCCCAACCCGCCAGATGACAGCGGTGCTGGCAGCAGTCCTGCTGACGCACCCGATCCGTCCCAGAAATAAATGAGCAGAGGCAAACACGAGACGATGTCCGCCAATTCGAAAATTCCGAGACGGTTCTCTATCAATCGTCAGCCCGGGCAGCCTGCTTCTGACCGAGGCACGTCTGCGTCACCCACTTCGCGGCAGGAACGGCTGCACAAAAGCCTGACACGGTCCATTACACCAGCGCTGGTGCTGTTTGTCGGCTTTATCATCCTGCTTACGATCATTGTTCTGAATGTCCGTATGACGCGCGCCCTGCAGGATGTGCGTCAGCAGTCGGCAGGGCTGGTGCAGTCCGTGCTGAAACTGGAACTGGATGACCTGTTCAACAACCTGCGCAATACCACCCAGTTAAGCGGTGTGCGTAATTTTGCAGTGAATGCGGTCACACTGCCCCTGGGCAGCGAGAACCGCACCCTGCGGACGTCACAGTCCGAGATGCTGCGTGCCTTTGAGGATCTGCTGAACAGCTACGAGGGTCAGCTTACCTCTGTCCGCTTTTTGCTGCCGAGCGGTGCGATCTGGGGTTCTGCGGAGGTACGCAACAGCCTGATCGATCTGGACCCCGAACTTATCAGTGTGAATCCGGCAGCCCCGCAGGAAGAGGAAGTCTTCCAGCAGGCGCTCCTGGCTGGCAGTGGGACCGTTCTGGCTTCACAGGCCGTGAACAGCCCGAACGAACTCACGCTGTACACCCCAGTCACCACCGTTGATGGGGCTAACGCTGGTGTGCTTGCCCTGACGCTGGACCTGTCGGCGATCTTCCGCCGGATGGAGACCACGCTGCGCCAGTCCAACTATACCGATGACGGTCTGCGCAGCTATATGGTCGCGGACCGATATAACCGCATCCTGTGGTACAGCGGTGATGAGCTTCCCGACGAAGACATCATCGACGCTTTCAATCGTGTCAGCCGAGGGTTCGAAAACTGGCTGGTGGGCCTGAATCTGGTCAGCAGTTATGTGGTCAGTGATTTCGGGCAGGCCAACTTCCCCTGGCGGCTGGGGATCAGCGAGCACCTCGTGTTCAGCCCCAATTTCCGACTGCTGGCGACCGTAGTGGTCATTGTCGGCGGCACGATCATGGGCTTTATGCTGCTCCGCATCCTTGAAAACCTGCTTCAGCAGGCCCTGCGCCCTGTAGAGCAGGCGGCACAGGAAGTCTCAAACGTCGCCTCGCTGATTGAAGTCGATGAACGTGCGCTTCAGCGTGACCTTCGGCGGCGATCGCTGGTCTCTCGCAGCATCATCGAAGAAGCACAGGCGGAGAGCGAGATCGGCAATGTGTCCGAATCGGTGGAACGCATTACCGAACATCTGCAAGTCCTGCGCCAGCGGATGGAACTGGAAGGCCAGCGCCGCCATCGCGACATCGAAATTGCCGCACGCATCAGCCGTGCGACCGCTACCCTGTACGATCTGGACAAGCTGTTCGACCGTGCCATCGAGATGATCTGTAGTGAGCTGAACTTCTATCACGCGCAGATCTTCCTGCTGGATGATATCGGCAGGAACGCGGTTCTGGTCCGCAGTCGTGGCGAAGTGGGCCGTCAGATGCTGGACGAACAGTTCAAGATGCCGATCAATGGTGATTCGGTCATCGGTCGTACCACACAGACCAAGGAACCGGTTCTCATTCAGGACACGCTGAATCTGGCCGGTGAACCGTTTGTCTATAATCCACTGCTGGACGATACCCGTTCCGAACTTGGCCTGCCGCTGATGCTCAATAACGAAGTCATCGGCGTACTGGATATTCAAAGCCGGTTCCCGTATGCGTTCAAACGCGAAGATCTGCCCTTCTTCCAGTTGATCGCGGACCAGCTCTCGATCGCCATCAATACCGCCCGTCTGCTGAATACGTCCAGGGCGCAGATGAATCAGGTAGAAGATCTCGCTCGCCGTTCGACCCGCGACGCGTGGAGCAGTATGGGCAACTCGCTGTTTCAGGAACGCGCCTATCGCTACGACCTGACCAGCGTTCAGCCTGTCACTGAGGATGAAGCCGCACAGACAGAAGCCGCCAGTGAACGCATACTGACCGTCCCCATCGCCCTGCGCGGTGAGCAGATCGGTGTGCTGAGCGCTTCAATGGAGACCGGCCAGAGCCTGAGCGAAGGCGACGGCGTCATCATGCGTGCAGTTGCAGACCGTGTGGCGCTGGCGATTGAAAATGCCCGCCTGTTTCAGGAAACGCAGATCAGCCTGTCGGAGACCTCGATTCTCTACCAGCTCAGCCGTTATCTGAATGAGGCGGACAGCCTGAACGACGTGCTCCAGGCCATTATCATCTCCGTGACCAGTGACGCCACAGGTGCGCAGGTCTGGGTCTATGATGATGCCGAGCAGAGCGGTGATCAGCAGTCTGACTGGCTGACGCTGATCGAGAAGATGTCATTTGGTGTTGCGGGAATGGTGACAGAGCACGATTCCGACCGATACAACGTGCCTGAAGATGAGGACGAAGCCGCGGCACTCACGGAAGTCGGGGCGCGTATCTTTGCACCGTTCCATCCGCTGTTTGCCGATTTGCAGCAGGGTCAGGTCACACTGGTCAATGATGTCGAGCAGGACAGCCGTGTCGATCCGGTGCTGCTGTCGATGTTCCATCAGATCGATACACGGGCGATGGCGATCATCCCCCTGTCGGTGCGTGCTGAACGACTCGGTCTGCTGATGATTCAATATCCGCAGGCGCGTGACTTCAATGAACAGGAAGGCCGCGTCTTTGCCGCGCTGGTTGACCAGGCCGGTGTTTCCATTGACAACCGTCTGCTGCTCAAACAGACGGAAGAGGCCCGCCGTCGCAGTGAAACCCTGTACATCGCAGGCCGCCGCATCAACACCATGCAGACCTTCGCCGATCTGATCTACGCCGTCATGGAGACGCGCAAGACCATCCCGCTTGATTTCCGCCTGACACTGCTGGAAGGCGCGCTGGACGAAACCGGCTGGCCGACTGTTGGCCGCATTGTCGCGCAGTCGCGGGGGCAGCGTGTCGATGAAACCGTACGGCGTCATCCGCTGGTGATCGCGCTGGATTCGCCGATGCGTGAACGTAAGGCCGTCATCCTGCGCGATGATTTTGTACCGACGGATACCGTCCCGGTGCAGGTTATCACCCTGCGGCGCGAAGGCTACCGGATGATGGCGCACTTCCCGATGTTCAGCGCTAATCAGCCAATTGCTATTCTGACCGTTATGTCGGTCTCCACTGAAGAACTGTCCTCTGAAGATCTCGACGTGTATTACGCGCTGGCCGTCCAGATGGCGACCCAGCTTGAAAACCGCCGGCTGCTGATCCGTACCGAACTCGCGCTGGACGAAACGCATCGTCTGTATCTCGCCAGCCGTGCGATCAGCGGTGCGCAGGATCTTCAAACGGTGTACGAGAATGCGCTTGAACACCTCGCCCGTCCCTTTGCGGAGGATGAGAGCAGCTATATCGCCGAAATCACGGATGCTGCTGAAGAAGATGGGATCATCACGACGGGCGAACATATCGCCCTGAAGGTGAATACACCCAAACAGGTCATTATCTCGCTGCTGCTGGCCCAGCCGGAACCCGGCTGGAATGCACAGGCACTCGAGTGTGTTTTCACATGGGCCAATTCAGCAACCGCCGATTTCCGTCTGCTCGGTGAGGCGGACACCATCCCGACTTCAGAGTTCCCGGTCGGAAGAATGCTGCTGGCCGCTGGTCAGTCGATCAATCTGCCCTCTCTGCGTGAAAAGTTGGATGACGCGGACGGCGAGGCGGTCAGATCCATTCTGGAACGGGCTGGTACCACCAGTGCGACCATCACACCGCTGCAATACCGTCAGGAATGGTACGGTATTGTCCTGTGCCAGAGTGACTCCGTGGATACCTTCGATGAGCAGTACGTTCGCTTCGTGGAAGCAGTCGCGGACCAGATCGCCATCGCGATTGAAAACCGTCAGCTCTTCCATAATGCCCAGATCGAGGCGCAGCGTGCCCAGAATGAAGCACAGCGTGCGCTGGCACTGGCGAACGCGGCACAGCTTGCCAATCAGGTCGGCCTCGACTTTGAAGTCAACCTGAGCGAAGTCATGGCGAGTGTCGCGCAGTCCGCCGGATACGACCGCTGGGCGATCCACCTGCTCGACCCGCAGAAGCAGACGCTGGATGCGCTCATCGTGCATCTGCCCAACCTGTCGGTCGATCCGAGCGGCGTGACCGGAAACATCACTGGAAAATCGAACGGGAAAACGGCAGACAAACAGGACCCGCTGCACTTCACGCTGGAGAGCGAGCACCCGATTTCGCTGGCGGTCCGCACGGGTCAGACACTGCTGGTAAATGATCTCGGCGCACATCCCGCGTTCAGTGCACAGACCAAAGCACAGAAGCGTCAGCTTGATGCCTTACGCACCGAGTACGGTAAATTCGTCGTCAGCCCGATTCGCAGCCCCGGCGGGATCGTCGGCACACTGACACTGGGGATGAACGTCGATGCCCCGGATCTGGACGAAGGGGACGAGGAAGTCGCGACCACGCTTGCTACCCAGATCGCCGTCGCGCAGGAAAACCGCCGTCTGTTCCTTCAGGTTCAGAATGAACAGCAGACACTGCGCTCGGTCATGTCAACCCTGCCCGCCGGTATCGTCGTGCTGGACCCGAAGACGCTCCGTCCGGTGCTTTCCAACGAACAGGCCGAGGTCTATCTGGGTGAGGCCCTGCGCGAGAAGCGGGCCTTCAATGCCGAGAATTATGATCTCTATCGCACGGGTACATCGAACTTCTATCCTGACGAGGAACTGCCAATCATCACGGCACGCGAGGGTTTCAGTACCTTTAGTGACGATGTCGCGCTGATCAGCAGTGACTCGCAGCTTGACCTGCTGGTCAACGCTGCGCCGATTGTGGACGGTGACGGCAATGTGGCAGCGATCGTCACCTCATTCTCAGACATCAGCAACCTGCGTGGTCTGGAAAACACCCTGCAGGAAAGTCTGCGAGAGACGATCGCCATTTACGAGGCACAGCGTGAGCTTTCTGACGCACTGGTGATCGAAGACGTGCTTGATGTACTCATCAACCAGTTGATCAACCTTCAGGCGACCGAAGCCTGCGTGCTGCTGGTCGATGAAGACACCGGTGCGCTGATCCCGGCGCGGACGCTGGTTGAAACCGTCGAGGACACCTCGATCTTCGTCCCGCTGCTGAATAACGACTCAGCGATCTCGCACTCACCGGAAGAGGTGAGTGAACACATCGGCCAACAGGTCATCGGACATCCGATTCTTGAAAACGCCTATGTCATCACCGTCCCGCTGCGTGCCAGTGCCCGTAATATGCCCATCGGCTGGTTGATCGCCATCCGGCATGAGGTGCCGTTCGTCTTCGAAAACGAGCGTCTGATCATGCAGCTTGGCGGTATCGCCTCCACTGTCATCGATAACCGCTACCTGATCCAGCGTACCGCGCAGGCGCTTCAGGAAGCCAAGACCCTGTACGAAGCCAACAGCGTCATCAGCAGCGCGCGTGACATCGACCAGTTAAGCGACGCGCTGCATACAGCACTGGCGCATTCCGCCGTGCATGAGTACACCGCCGCGCTTTCGCATACCAGCCTTGATGTGGATGTCATCGTCCATACCGAAGACGAGTCGACGCAGCTTCTGCGGACGGCCCTGCTGCGTGAAAATATCCCGGATAACGGTATCTTTGTGGCCGATACCGCGAAACTCTCGGCTGCGGACAGCTTCGAAGGCGCACTGCTGGCGGCCAGCGGCAGCCTGATCCGGGCGTTTGGGGCGGTGCCGCTGCGCGTGAAGGGTGAGCGTGCCGGGATCATCCTGACCTCATACCACGAGCCGCATCCCTTCTCCGAAGGCGAGAAGCGCTATCTCTCGGCCATCTCGGCCAGTGCCTCTGTCGTGTTGGACAACATCGCGCTGGTGTCTGAAATCCGTACCGCGCTGGAAGAGACTTCCACACTGTATCAGGCTAACCGCCAACTGATCGAAGCTTCGTCCCCGCAGGAAATCGTGCAGGCAGTGGTCGATTACCTGATTGAAGATCACGTCGATCAGGTCTTCATGGCACTGCTCAACAATTCCACATGGGAATCGCCCAGCGCGAGCATCGTGATCGCCTCCAACTGGAACCGTACCGAAGGCATCGACATGGAAGGGCTGGTGCTCTCTCCGACCCAATTCCCGCTGTGGCGGATCATCTCCACGCCGGAATTCACCCATGTCGCGGATATCAACGCCGTCGATACGCTCGATGAAACCGACCTCGGCGGGCTGGAGATGCTGGAAATGCGCTCGTATGCCGTGCTTCCGCTGCGTGTTTCCAACCGTGCGATTGGTGCGATCTGGATGGGATCACGCGAGGCAAAGCCCATCAGCCCCCGCGCCGAACGCGTCTACCGGACCTTTGCCGAACAGGCATCGCTTTCACTGGAAGCGGCCTACCTGCTGCGCCAGACCGAACGCCGTGCTGCCCAGCTTCAGACCTCAGCCGAGATCAGCAGCAGCGCCGGTCGTATCCTCAATCTGGAAGTCCTGCTGCCGCAGGTGGTCGAGCTTATCCGTAACTCGTTCGAGTATGATCAGGTGCAGGTCTTCCTGCTTGATGACATGCGCGAATACGCCCTGCTGCGTGCCAGCACCGGCGAGGCCGGTCAGGAACTGCTGCGGCGCAACCATAAGATCAAGCTCGGCTCCACCAGCGTGGTCGGGCGCACCGTCAGCGACGGTATGCCGATCATCGCGCAGGACACTGCCGCTGCCAATGTCGTCCACCTGCCGAACCCGCTCCTGCCGCTGACCCGTTCCGAAATGGCGCTTCCGCTGATCATCAAGGACCGCGTCATCGGTGCGCTGGACGTGCAGTCCAATCAGGCGAATTACTTCACCGAGGAAGACATCGCCGCCCTGACGACGCTGGCCGCACAGATCTCGATCGCAATCGAAAATGCCCGTTTGTATGCCGATGCGCAGAAACAGGCCAACCGCATGGGCTTCCTCTTCGAGGCGACACGCTCTGCGGCTGCCGCCGAAACGCTGGAAGCAACCCTTCAGAATGTCGCCAACTACCTGCACGGCAACCAGAATGTACTGGCAACCGTCCTCTACCTGAGACGGGATTATGTCGATGCCGAAGATCAACTGTTCAGCACGCTGGAAGCCGTCGCGCTTGAGGGGATCGACCAGCCCCTGACAGAAATCGAAGCGCCGCGCCTGGATGACACGGAAAGCCTGCTGATTCAGGTGGCCGCCAACCGTGAAGCCTATATCATCGCCAGCACTGCTCAGGAACCGTCCTATATCCCCGTCGTATCGGCGGCACAGTCTGCGATTGTCGTCCCGCTGGTCGGCAGCGGCGAACTGCTCGGCATGATCGTACAGGAAGCAATCGAACCGAACCGCTTCAACTTCGAAGACCTTCAGTTGATGTCCACGCTCTCCAGTTCGATCTCGGCGGTTATCCAGAGCACACAGCTTCTCGAACGGCTGCAGAATGCCAACGAGGAACTGCGCGAACTGGACCGCATCAAGAGCGAGTTCCTCGCCAATATGAGCCATGAGCTGCGCACACCGCTCAACTCGATCATCGGCTTCAGCCGCGTGATGCTCAAGGGGATTGACGGCCCGCTCACCGAGATGCAGGAACAGGACCTGAACACCATCTACACCAGCGGCCAGCATCTGCTGACGCTCATCAACGACGTACTCGATCAGGCCAAGATTGCAGCCGGCAAGATGGACCTCAAGGCCGACTACTTCGACATGAAGAGCGTGATCGAGAGTGTAAAATCCATCGGGCTGGGGCTGGTGAAAGAAAAGAACCTTCAGTTGGTGGTGGAAATGGCCCAGACCATGCCGAAAGCCTTCGGTGATGAGTTCCGTACCCGTCAGGTGCTGATCAATCTGGTCTCGAATGCGTCAAAATTCACCAGTCAGGGGGGCATCACTATCCGTTCCTATCCGGTCGAGGACAAGGGCCAGACATGGATTCGGGTGGATGTGATCGACACCGGTATGGGTATCGCCAAGAAGAATATCCCGCTGCTGTTCGAAGCCTTCCGTCAGGTGGACTCATCACTGACACGTACCGCCGGTGGTACCGGTCTCGGTCTGCCGATTGCGCGTTCACTGGTCGAGATGCAGGGCGGCGAAATGCTGGTCGAGTCCGAAGTCAACGTCGGCTCGACCTTCAGCATCACCCTGCCGACTACGCCGCCCGCTGTCGATGATGGCGGAGACAATCCCAACGGCGCAGTTGATAGCGCCAATGGCACTTCGAAACCCGCTGGTGATGCCCGTTCTGCCCAGCGGACAACCGGAGCACTGCGTTCTCAGCCGGCTTCCTCCGATGCCAGACCACCGGAACCGATGCTTGCCCCCTCACGTCCCGGCGGCCCATCCAAGCGGATGATGGAAGCCAAGCGTCAGGTGCTGCTCATCGAAGACAGCCCGGATATGGTCGATCAGATGCGCCGTGCCCTTCAGCCGGACGGCTTCGAGGTGCTGGCCGCGTCGATCACCCTTGAAGCGGAAGCGATGGCAAGCGGCCTGCATCCGACCCTGATCGTGATGGATGTCAACTTCCAGAAGGGCGCAGGCTGGGACATCCTCGAACGGCTCAAAGGCCGTGATGATACCGCCGACATCCCGATCATCATCGTGACACTGAGCAATGAAGAAGAACGGGCGCGGCAGATGGGTGTCCACAGCTTCATCCAGCGGCCATTCCTGCCGGAGACCCTGCTGAACGCCGCCATCGATGCCGAAGCCGAGAGCAATCTGGCGCGTATCCTGATCATCGACGATGAGCCGGATGCCGTCCGTCTGCTGGAACAGCTTCTGTCTGAAAACGGACAGTACCGCGTCTTCCATGCGACAAACGGCGCAGATGGCGTGGCGATGGTCGCACGGCGTCGTCCCAACCTGATCCTGCTCGACCTGCGGATGCCCGAAATGGACGGCTTCAAGGTGCTGGAAGAACTCCGCGCCTATCCCGAAGCTGCCGCCATCCCGGTGATCGTCGTAACGGGTGACGCCGATCTCAGCAAGTCGGAAAAAGAGATGATCGGGAATGTGTTTGTCCTGCCGAAGACCGTCATCAACGAGAAGGACTTCCGGGACTTCATCGACCACGTACAGAAGCATCTGAGCGGGGAAGAAGGCGGAAATTGATCTCCTAACTTCTATCCTCAGCAGTTCAGAGACACAGGAGGGCGGCCATTGGTCGCCTTTTTGTATGCAGCTTCGACCGTAGAATTATTTTTGAACGGTTTACTTGCTTTTTTGAAGTAACAACTGTAGTATAGAACACAAGTGCGGATAAACATCCGACGATGTGTCACGATCATTGATCACAGAAGGAGCCGGGATGCGTAAGCTGATTGTCTGCAACATCATGTCGCTGGATGGCTACTACAGCGGGCCGGGGGAGGATGTCATGCCCCTGTTCGATTATCTGGCGGTTTATCCAACCGATGAAAGCTTCGACATCTATAATGCGGAGCGCCTGCGTGCGGCTGATACGCTGCTGCTCGGACGCACCTCGTATGACGGCTTCAGGAGCTATTGGCCGCCGGTGGTGGATGATCCATCCGCTTCAGATGCCGCCCGTGAGATCTCTCGCCGGAATAACGCGATTGAAAAGGTCGTCGTGTCCGACACACTGACGCCCGATCAGACCGCGCCGTGGCACAATACCCGCATCATCCGCCGCGCTGATGCCCACCATCAGATTGCGGAACTCAAACAGCAGTCCGGAAAAGAGATCCTGATGTTTGGCAGTCGCACCCTCTGGGCGGATCTGCTGGCATATGGTCTGGTCGATGAACTGCACCTGATTGTCGGGCCGGTGATTGTCGGTGGGGGAACGCCGATCTTCGAAGGCCTGTCCCCGTTCCCGCTCCGCCTGATCGACACCCGTATCTGGCCGGGATCAGGACTGGTACGGCTCCAGTATGAAGTGCTTCCGGGTGACGATCAGTTCCCATCAAAAGAAAACGAAACCACCCCGGATCTGACTGCCGATCGGTCTGAATAACTTTTCATTCGCTATCCTCAATCATCCTTCAGGAGCAATCACATGAACACCACAACCCTGCAAACCGTCACCTCCAAAGATGGCACCCGCATTGCTTATGAAACATTCGGCAGCGGTCCGACAGTCGTTGTCGTCCCCGGTGCGATGCAGTATCGCGCCTTTGATCAGGGATTGTACGAGCTGGCGAATCTGCTGTCAGCGCATTTCACAGCCGTAATCTATGACCGCCGTGGACGCGGTGACAGCGGGGACACGCAGCCCTTCGCCGTCGAACGCGAGATTGAAGACATCGAAGCGCTGATTGACGCCAACGGTGGATCGGCGTATCTGTGCGGGATTTCGTCCGGCGCGGCGCTGGCGATGGAAGCCGCGCTCAGTCTCGTTGATAAGGTGCAGAAACTGGTGATGTACGAGCCACCTTATAACGCCGATGCCGATGCACGTCAGGCGTGGGCCAGCTACCGGCAGAATCTGCAGGAGGCGCTCGGCCAGGGCCGAAAAGGAGATGCAGTCGGTCTTTTCATGATGCTGGTGGGGATGCCGGAGGAACAGCTGCCGATGATGCATCAGGACCCGTCATGGCCGCTGTTCGAAGGCATCGCGCCAACGCTGGAATATGATGCGGCGGCACTCGGAGCGGAGGCCGATGTACCCCTCGAACGAGCGTCACGGCTCACGACCCCGGCACTGGTGATGGCTGGCAGCGAGACATACCCGTTTATGCATGCTTCAGCCACAGCGCTGGCGGATGTCATGCCGAACGGGCAGTACCGTCAGCTTGAAGGCCAGTCGCACGAAGTCGCCTCATCGGTGCTTGCGCCCGTGCTGATCGAATTCTTCAGCGCGTGAGTTTTGCCATACCCATACAAAAGGGCGAACCGAGTGTTCGCCCTTTTTGATTAGCCTGTATAGGGTATAGCTTAGCTCTGCTTCCGGCTGACCACATACCGCGCCAGGATGTTGCCAGAGCCTTCCCATGTGCGCGATTCGATCAGCTTCAGCGACACCGGCGGACGTCCCACAAACAGCGGCGTCCCCTCACCGGCGATCAGCGGGAAGATGATGAAGTGCAGCTCATCGATCAGATCATGCATCAGCAGATCGTTCCACAGGATGCGGCTGCCATAGAGAAAGATCTCTTTTCCCGGCTGCTGCTTAAGTTCAGCGATCTCGCGGTGAGCATCGGCCAGACGGATGATGCGCGTATTCTGCCACACGCCGAGTTCCTCTGGCGTTAGCTTGTCGGAAACCACCACTTTCAGCATCGGGTTCATCAGACGCGAAAATTCCCGGCGGATGTCAGTCGCGCCGGGATCGTCCTGCACACCGGGCCAGTACGACATATTGCCTGAAAAGTTGGAACGCCCACCCCATAACAGCGTATCCGCCGCCTTGAGCCGTTCCAGCATATAGGCGTCGAAATTCTGATCCCCGGCATAATCCTCATGGAAATACTCGAAGATCGAATCGAGGCTTTGATTTTTCCCCTCGTAGAAGCCGTCCAGCGTGGTGAGATTGCCAACGATGATTTTACGCATGTGCTGCTCCTTTAAGGTGCTCAAGAGAGGCTTCGGATCAGCTAGCACTGATCCGAAAGCGGTGTACTGGCCTGCGCCATCGGTCGCGTCTGTGGTTCCCGGCTGATGCGCTCTCCGGCACGGGTCAGTGTGCGCCCTGCGGACTGAAACAGCCTGCCGATCATCCGCGCCGCCCATCCCGACTGGATCTGGCCTCGCCTGTCGAAATCCCGCACGGGCGGCAGCGTCTGCTGCATGTGTTTGTGTTCGCTGCGGGCAATCATACCCGCCAGATAATCATTCATTATGGCCTTCTGTCTTTCTGACTCAACATTGTTGACTGGGGATATCATAGTCTTCACGGGACGGCATTGTGATCCCCCAAAAGAGGTATTTATGCGTCAGATGCGAGGTACTTTTGGGCCTTGCCTCTTTGAATGGATTTAGGTCAGGCGGTTAACGAATTATACATCAGTTTAGCACATTTGTTCATAAGTAAAATGTGTACAGCAGCACTTCTGAAATTTTCTTTATCAGCATAGGCCAACAGTACCGGCAGTTTTTACAGTTTATTTCGCTGTGCGCGAATTCCCCTATACTGTGAAGAGACTTATCTTTCACTTTGCAGTTCGGCATCAGGCCGTTTAACACAGGAGAAAAGCTCGTGGGACGTTTGGGTTGCTGGCTAGGTTTCTTTCTGATGACGCTGGCGATGGTTGCGATGTTCGCGCTGGTCGTGCTGCCGGTGATCGGCCCTTTCCGTGATAACGCCACGCTGATGAGTTTGCAGGCCGCGATTAACTGCCCACCTGGTTACACATTTGAAAACGAGTTTACAACCTACAGTCGACCCGGCGAGACAATGGACGTGGCGACTGGCTACTGCATTTCACCGGATAATGAGAAGCGTACCGAGCTGACGCCCGAACAGCAGGGCCGCTTTTTCCTGATTGCAGTAGGGGTGTTTGTCATCCCATTTATCATTGGCCTTTTCATGTTCATCGCCGGGGTCAATGTGATGACACACAACAGCGTTCGATCCGCTGTGCAGACTGGCCGAATCCCATTCGTCAATACGGGTCCGGTCCAGTCTCCCGGCACCAGCGTCAGTTATGTGACGACCAGCAGTGGCAATCCAATTGACCCGAAAATCTCGGCCATGATCAGGCGTACTACCGGCCTCGATCTGGATGAACTGCATCAGCAGGCGCACGCACAGGGCAGTGCATCGGTCATGTCGGTCTCGGACTGGAGCGATAATACCAACCTCTCAGGCGGGTCACTCAGCGAACGTCTGAAGCAGATCGACGACGCCCGGGATCAGGGCCTGATCTCGAAGGAAGAATACGAGCGTCTGCGCAAGGCCATCCTTAACGATCTGGTCTGAGCATACACAATCAGGGCGGAAGCATATCCCGCCCTGTGTATCATCTCCGCGACCAGAGGTATATCAGTTTTGTATCCTATGCTAAACCAAACCCTTAGCGTACCGGTTTCATATGCCGCCAGCCTGAAAATACTCTATACTTGGAGACGGGAAAAAGCAGTCGCTTCTGATTGACTGTCTTAACTGGGACAATGGACTATGAATCGTCTGGGCTGTGTATTTGGTATTTTACTGATTCTGCTTTCACTCGCGGTACTGGCCGTGATGGTGGTCCTGCCAGTGATGGGATCGTTCCGTAACGACCCGAATGTGCTGGCGATCCAGTCCGCCATTAACTGCCCCGGTGGGCATAGGTTCGAATCCGTCGATCCGAATGCTGAAGTGCTGGTGGGTGAAAACCTCGCCCTCGCCACTGGATACTGCATCTCGCCAACCGGTCAGCGCATACCGATCACGTCAGAACATCAGCTAGCCCTGATTCTGATCACCGTGGTGCTCTTCCTCATCCCGCTGCTTGCCGGACTCGCACTGGGCATCATGGGCTTCCTCGGCGGCAAGGCGACTGCACTGGACTCACAGCCCGCGCTCACCGTCCCGGACCGGCCCGACAATGTGATCTATACCCAGCCGAAACCTGTGACGACAGCATCCACACAGGCATCAGCGCAGGCATCGCCAACCACGCCAAGCCGTCCAGCCCCCGCTCCGATGCCCTCTGCACCCGAACCAGCGTCTGATCTGCCGCCTGCCGCGTCCATGCCAGACGCGCCGACAGCCCCGAATCCGATACCTCCCGCGCCCATGCCCAGCGGACCCACCGCGCAGTCTGTGCGGGCGGCTGAGAAACCCCCAACGCAGCCGCTGTCCCGCGTGGATCGCCTGAAGCAGCTTCTCGCGGATTACGAGCAGGGCTTACTCACCGAAGAACAGTTCGACCGTCTGTATAAATCCATGAACGACGACATGGCGTGATTGATCTTCGCTGTGAAAATCCGGTGCGGCGAGTCTGCTATAATGCAGACATCAGGGATCGAGGTGGTAACGGATGGATGTGCAGATCAGACAGCGCGTGACGCTGGACGAATTCGAAACATGGGTGCACCAATCCAGTGGAAATTACGAGTACATCGGTGGTGAGATCTTCGAAGTGGTTTCAAACAACTACAGCTCTCAGATCGCGGCACGCATCCTGACCTTCATCGGCATCTATCTGCTGAATAACGCCATCGGTTACCTTACTGGCGCAGATGGGGGCTATGTCGTCCGTGGAGAGCGTTATATACCCGATGTCGGCTTTATCCTCAAATCCCGTCAGACGGAACCGTCACACGACACGTATAACCCGAACGCGCCGGATCTGGCGGTTGAGGTGGTCTCGCCGACTGACAAGGAAAAGCCGCTGATGGTAAAGCTCAGTAATTATCTTGCCTCCGGCACCACCGTCTGGATGGTCTACCCGGACGAGCAGGAAGTCCATGTGCATCGTCCGGGCAAAGGTGCAGCCGTGTTAACGGTTGATGCGACGCTCTCCGGTGACAACATCCTGCCTGGTTTCTCACTGGCAGTGAAGGATATTTTCCCGGTAGAAGCAGCATGATCAGCACGATCAGCGGTCAATAAGTCACGCTGTCAGCCGACCGTTACTGGGTCAGATCGACAATCCGAACCGCACCGGAGTCAATCAGATTGGCGTTGCGTGTACTACCTGCATCGGTACCAAAAACCAGCCGTTGGCCGCTCGCGTCAATATCGATGTCATACAGAAAACCCGCTTCGCTTTCGTAGGTAGCAAGCAGCGCCGCATTGGAGACATCCCATACTCGGACTTCGCTTTCGTAACGGCTTTCTCTTGTTGTCTCGTTGTAACGGCTGATCGCGATTGCACCATACAAGCGCTGTCTATTCCATTGCAGATCTGTGATGTTGAAGAGATTCGTCATGTCGTTTGGCTGTATGTTGAGCAGTTCGGTCGCCAATCCGGTGGCGACATCAACCATCCACAGTTTGCCATACCAATCTGCCAGCGCTATTTGTGTCCCAGTCGCATTCCACGCTGCCGGGCCGACAGACTCCAAACCTTCTGCAAGGGATTTGATTTCCTGCCAGGAATCGTAACTCAGCTTATTTTCCGTTCCGTTTTCGAATTGATCGACATTCACAAGCCGTATTCCAAACGACGACGCAACAGCCAGCAGGTTGGACACCGGACTCCACGCGAGACGCACACCCGGCCCCGCACTTGCACTCAATATCAGCATTTGTGTTTCGATATTCCAGATACGTAATGAATAATCTCCACCACCTGAAGAATTGGAAACAGCCAGGTATTTACCTGTATAACTCCAACTCAGGTTGTCAGGCCCTCGTAAGTGATTATCGATATCTGGAAAAACACCATAGTTAAGGGTGATGGGTGCAGTGCTGACCGTCAGTGAGCCATTTTTGTAGCGAATATCCTGAATCATTACATCGCCGGTTTCAGTCGCAACGGCCAATTTCGTTCCCTGAGACTGCCATTTGGCATCGTTGACGTTGCGCGCAAATTCTTTTGGTAGCGGAAACACTTGTCCGTTGTTGGCATCCATAAGCCATAACTTGCCATCTTGGATATAGCTAATAAGTGTACTATCAAAGTTCCATGCAGTGGCGATCTTTGATTTGGTGGACGTAGCTTGAACGATAGGTGGCACGATCAATATCACGACTAGAAGCAGGATTGCAATATATTTTTTGTTCATAAAGTTAGACTCCTTACCAGCCACGATCAGTACCCATCATTTGTATAACCTGCTCCATTCGACTGAAACGGAGATCCCCCGATGCCGATGGGAGCAACTCGATTGCTCCAGTTATCTGGCAACTTGTGAATGAAGACCAATCTACATTTTTGAAGCCTTCATCGGATTTATTTTTACGGTAAACCCAATTGAGAAACATATCGGCTGCACCTTCATCCACTTCTTGAGGTGTTCTAGTATTAGGAATGGACAGAGGGTTCTGTTGAAAATTACAAGGAGCACCAGAACTTTGGTTAATGGATGAACTGCCCCAGCCTCTATTTCCTCGCCCCCAGTCTGTGCCATTGACATCTCCAAAAATTACAAGGTTTTGGTTTGCTGGATCCACTATTTTGGTGACTAGCATGTGGCGAAAGAACGAAGTTTTACCATTGGGATCATTTGCGTTATAGCCGCCTGTCCTTGCAACTAGCACATGTCCTAACTCATGAGCAACTGTCCACTCACTAAGTATGACACTCGGAGTCGGAGGACACGTAATGATAGCTTGATATGGAAGAGGGACGTTATTGTTGTTTGTAACACAAACACTTCCACTTCCCCCAATATTAATCTGAAGTTTGCTTCTTCCTGGACCATACATTACCCGCTTGAAGGCATCGATTGATGAGTCAAGTGGCGTACCGTCTTGACCAAAACTTCTCCATAAGGCTACTCCTGTTTTATGTACTCCAGCAAGTATTGCCTGTAAATCTTGTGGAGAAGTAGCATTTGTTTCGATCCCATAGTCCGCAAGTGTTGGGGCAGGTGGGTTAGCAACCGCACAATTCAAGCCTGGTATGGTTGACCCCAACATGCTACCATTAGTGCTTACACTAGGTGAGACTGAGATACTTCCATTCCACCAGCTTTGATCAGCAACAACGATATTACCTGGTAAACTTGCTGGGGAATTCTCAATATCTCTATAAGCGGAGGAGGGTGCTGAATTTGCTGAAAACATACTCCGCTGAACCTTTGTTGTGGAATCTTGGCTATAAACTCCCCCCGCGTTGACAGATACCGAATTTGATTTGAATAACGCGCACCATGTTCCGTAATCACCCTGTCTAACTCGAGTCGTTGCCAAATAACTTGCTACGGCACCACCAACTTTAGCGGTATTGCCATTGAATTGACCATTAGTGATAATTAACTTGCCGCGGTTGTATACTCCCCCACCCTGTCCAGTTGAAGAGTTAGCTACATTGTTATTGAGCTTTGAATCGAAAATGTAAGCACTTGCACCGGGGTAGATGACAATACCACCACCTGCGACTGGTGCGTTTCCATACCTTATACGGATGTTATAAACTGTAAACGATCGCTCCGTAACAGCAATTAAGCCATATTGAGTGGATGAATTTTGAGTACGTTGTATCGTCGCCTGTGCAGGCATAAAATAAGTATAATTATCCATGCCTCGAAGGATAACATTTCCTCTAGATCCTATCGCATATGTGCTCCCTGCTGGAACATTAGATGGGGGGATTTCATACGTTCCTTCCGCGAGGAAGATAACATATGTATTATTTAAATCGAAGTTAGCTACATTTACTGCTTGTTGTAATTTATTGGAATTTCCCTGCGGGATAAATATGTACTTTGTTTGTCCTGTAATAGGTAAAGGTTCAACGTCGCGTCCTTCAGCAGCTGGCGATATTGGCCGCTGGAAGTTGTAACTTGGCAAAGATGGTACTTCTGTCGGACCCAATGGAGCTGATATTTCATCTGAAGGTATAGGTGATATCTCAGCAGTTGCTTCAGGGTTGACAATAGGGGGAAGAGGTAATGGATTGTACTGCACCCCTGAGATTGGACACGAAAAGCGAGTTGCTTAACTGACGATTACCGACTGCTGGCGGTGCCACTGTGCTTCGAACTCGGTGGGCGTGAGATAGCCCAGAGCCGAGTGAATGCGCTTGCGTGTGTAGAGGTCATCGAGAAAGTGTCCAATCCGCTGGTAGGCGTCATGGAAATCGCGATACTCACTCAGATCGACTTCCTCCTCCTTAATCGTTCGCATCAGCCGCTCCGCAAAGCCATTCTCCTCCGGTTTACCGACTGCCGCCATGCTGATCTGGATGGTGTTTTGCTTCAACAGCCCGGTGTAGTCCTGGCAGGCGTACTGAAGCCCCTGGTCGCTGTGGTGGATCAGCGGGCGATGGCCAGCGGCTAACGCCCGTCGCAACGCGGTCAGCGTCAAGTGTCGATCCAGCGAACGGCTCAGATGCCAACCGCGCACCGCCCGCGTGAACACATCCATGATGACCGCCAGATACACGAACTCCTGCCCCAGACGCACATACGTGATGTCCGCGACCCAGATCGCGTCGGGATGGCAGGCTTGTGCCTCACGGACAAGGTTGGGGTAGCGCGGGAAGGTATGGTCGCTGTTGGTGGTGCGCGTCTTGCGCCGTTTCACTGGACGCTGCAAGCCCATTTCGCGTATGAGCCGCTGCACCCGCTTGTGATTCACCTGCCAACTTTGCCGTCTCAGCAGCGCCGTCAGGCGGCGATAGCCGTAAGTCGGGTGGTCGGCTGCCAGCGTAGACAATGCTTCGCGCAGTCCCGCCTCGCTGTAGGCCTGCTGTCGATGGTAGAACGTGCTGCGTGCCAAGCCCACCACCGCACAGATGTCGGCCACTGGATAACCGCTCTGCCGCAGTGTCATCGCCGCTTCCCGTTTCTGCTCGACGTTCCAGCCAGCATACTCGATGCCTTTTTTGCGATCTCCAACTGCATCGTCAGTTTCCCGACCATCTGCTCCAGCTCAGCGATACGTGCCGTTTCCTCACTGGCGGGCTTACCCTGCTCGAAAATCTGGGCCGCTCCCGCCAGAAACTGTGTTTTCCAGTCGCTGACCATTTGCGCCGTCAGTTCATGTTCGCGGCAAACCTGGGCGACCGTTCGCTCCCCGCTCAGTACTTGCAGCACCACCTGGCTCTTGAACTCTGCTGTGAATTTTCGTCTCGTTCTCATGTGACATCCCTTTCTGAACATAGGATACTTCATTTAGCTCTATGTCCAACCTACGGGGGTCACTACAGATTCAGATTGCCATCTTGAGACTGAATAGGAATACTTCCAGTAAATATTATCAATACAAGCAAAAGGACTGTAGCAATAAAGGTTGTCAAGCGTGGTCTCACGTGAAACTTCCTTAGGTAACGCGGATGCATATGTCACTTATAGCACATACCGAAAAAATAGCCAATAGTCTTAATAAAACTTAATATTACATTAAAATGAACTATAACATTATAAGCCAAAATCTACCGCTACTCTCTGTGCATTTGTGACAATCAGCCTTAGCGATAATGTCTCAGGACAAGGGGCGAGGTCTGCGCTACAATAATCGCAACTTTAGCAGCGGATACGTGTCAGATACGCCGTTGTGCGGCCTCTGCGTGCCGCTGCCAGCGCAGCATTTGCACCCTGTGCAGCATTTGCACCACCTTGTTCAATCATTCCGTTGAAGGACAACCATAAGTGAATACGCAGGACTATATTGCACTCGAAAATCAGTACGGCGCAAAGAATTACAAGCCGCTGGATGTCGTGCTGGAGCGCGGCGAAGGGATCTGGGTCTGGGATGTCGAAGGCCGTAAATACCTCGACTTCCTCAGTGCCTACTCCGCTGTTAATCAGGGACACGCCCACCCGAAAATCCTACAGGCGATGATCGATCAGGCATCGCGTCTGCCGCTGACTTCCCGTGCCTTCCGTAACAATCAGCTTCCCCTGCTGGCGAAGCAGCTCTGCGAACTGACCGGCTACCAGCGCATGCTGCCGATGAACAGCGGCGCGGAAGCAGTCGAAACTGCGATCAAGATGGCGCGTAAATGGGGCTACAAGGTCAAGGGAGTGGCCGAAGGTCAGGCACAGATCATCACCTGTACCGGCAACTTCCAGGGACGTACCACCACCATCATCAGCTTCTCGGACGAACCACAGTACCGCGACGGCTTCGGCCCGTTCACCGAAGGCTTTGTGATGGTCCCCTATGGTGACGCCGACGCGCTGGAAAAGGCCATCACCCCCAACACCGTCGCCTTCTTCGTGGAGCCGATTCAGGGTGAAGGCGGCGTGATCGTCCCGCCCGACGGTTATCTCAAGCGTGTGCGCGAACTCTGCACCGCTAACAACGTGCTGATGGTTGCGGATGAGATTCAGTCCGGCCTCGGTCGCTCCGGCAAGCTGTTCGCCAGCGACTGGGAAGACGTCCGCCCGGATGTCATCACCATCGGCAAGGCGCTGTCCGGTGGATTCTATCCCGTGTCCGCAGTGCTGGCCGACGAAGAAGCCATGATGGTCTTCAAGCCCGGCGACCACGGCTCGACCTTCGGTGGCAGCCCACTGGCGGCAGCCGTCGCACAGGCCGCCCTCAGCGTGCTGGTCGAAGAAAACCTGATCGACAATGCCAATGAGCAGGGCGAGTATCTGATGGGTCGTCTGCGCCGCATCGAAAGCCCGCACATCAAGGAAGTGCGCGGTCGTGGTCTTCTGATCGGCGTTGAGCTGTATCCTGAAGCCGGTGGCGCACGTCGTTTCTGCGAAGCACTGATGGAACAGGGCCTGCTGTGCAAGGAAACGCACGACAACGTGATCCGTTTCGCCCCGCCGCTGGTCATCAACCGCGAGGAAATCGACTGGGCCATCGAGCGTATCGAACCCGTTCTGATGATGGACTAGTCTGCCAGCGTCCATGCCCAGCATAGGCGTGTGACATCGCAACACGATAAAAAATCCCCTGATCTGTGCAAGGTCGGGGGATTTTTGTTGTCATTACATGTTGTCAAACCATAGCGATCATTTGAAAACTCTAACCGCACAACTCGAACATTTGTGCTATACTGGAAAATTCCTGCACTGAATTCCGCACCTTAACATCACGTCTTGCTTGTCATTTCAGCAGCGCTGAAATTCTGTAACAGCCTGTCCTTGCAGCAGCAACAAGCTGCGCATTGGCTGCGTATTTGCTGCACATTTGCTGCTCATTGCTGCTGCAAACTGGGCTAAGCGCTCTGACCGAAATCAGAGGTGAGCACGAACAGCGTCGTCAGTGCCCACAGCAGACTGTACCGCAGCGGACGCTTCAGTCGGCGCGAGGCGCTGTAAGCGATCAGCGCGATCTGCAACCCGGCGATGAAGCGCAGAATGCCGAGCGGTTCGCGATACGTCGAGAAGGGGACAAATGGCATCACCGCGCAGGCCGCCAGCATCACCCATGAGAACAGATCGGCACGCTTTGCCAGCACATCCTGCACGCTGCGCCAGAGTCCCCACAGCGTGGGCACCAGCACAAACGGGATCAGCACCGCCAGCATGACCGCGAAGATCGCCGCCGAGCCTTCCGTCAGAATGCGGAGGATGCCGGCAAAAGGGATGATCTCGAACGGTGTCGCCAGTCGTCCACCGGAGCCAATGCCGAATTCGCCGAGCCATGCGCGAAGGTAGAACTGCCATAACACAAACGGTGTCAGGGTGATAACGCCGAAGGTCAGCGCACGTCGCAGCCAGGCCCCGCGCTGATCGCTGTCACTCGCGCTTTGCCATAACAGCCATAAGCCAGCGCCGCCGGCGATCAGCAGGGTAGTCTCTTTCGCCAGCGCCGCCAGCGCGAAGACGACCGCACTCCACAGCCAGCGCTTCTGAGTCATTAGCCAGAGCGCGTAGGCTGCCAGTCCATAGGCCAGAGGTTCCGCCAGACTGAGCCGCACCGACGCCATCCCGGAGAGGGACAGCGCCCATCCGAGGCTGTACCAAGGGGAGACGCAATGCTCAATTAGGATGTGTGACAGCGCCCATGTTCCCAGACCGATCCCGGCCAGATTGACGGCCAGCAGCGTCCAGGGGATCAGGGCTGGCTGTCCACCCAATGAAAGCAGCCATCCGAGCGCGGGTAAAAGGATCCGCTGATAGCGATAGGCGGGGAAGTCCTCACCCTGTGCGATAAAGGCCGGTGCACCTGCCGGATCACGGGTGATGAAATAATTAAACTGTCCGTCGTAGCCTTCTTCGGTCGTATTAAAGACCGTCGGATCGAAGCGGGTTCCGACCGTCACCAGTGCCAGCGCATCGCCCTGTGTAATGACGATCACCAGCGCATACATCAGCGATGCGATAACGGCGACAATAACGGGGGTGGCGATAGTAGATTTAGACTTCATGGTCAGCTATGAATTAGAAAGGATAGAATCGGTAATACAAGTTCACTCCGAGAAGGGACTTTCATAAATTAATCTTTCTGACAGGGATAACGATTGGCAGCGATGAGCAATTTACGATCCATGATGCGATCTTCGTCATTGATGCGTAATAAAAACACCGTCACACGCCCTTGAGGAGTTAACCCGCTGATGCGTGCCGTCTCGGTGTCGAGTTTAAAGTGGGTGTCCCAATCATCGTGACGCGGATTAAACAACTGCACAATTGCCTTATCATGAGCATGATCAACAGATGCCAGGTCGCTGCCTTTGAAGGTATTACAATCCGGGCAGGAAAGGCATAAATTCTCGGACGTGGTTTGACCACCATGTTTTTCTGCGATGATGTGGTCCAGCTCAAAGGAGAAAAAAATGTCTTCTTGTGAGATCCGGCAGTATTCGCAGCAATTGCCGGCACGTTCGATAACTTCTCGTCGGAGTGCTGCGCTGATATAGGTTCCGCTCATTTTTGTAAACGCAATCGTGCTTTGAGCTTGAGCCGACTCATGAAGCGGTTCATCCGAAGAAATTCTTCCAGTTCTTCGGCTTCCGCATCGGTTAGGCGGACACTGCGGTTTTTCTGTAACAACTCACTCATGCGCTGTTGTAGTGCGGTAGGAGGTTGATAATTGACCAGTTGTTCAGCCGTTGGTGAGGATGCCAGAAAATCCAGCACTTCATCAAACAGGGCTTCTGCCGCGACAAATGCCATCATGACCTCTTCTTATACTTTCGCCTCATTTTAACATGAAGCTGAGTGATGTGAGGCAGCGCATTCTCATCACGGCAGCGGAAGCTGTGGCGGTGCGCCCGGTGGTGGATTGCCACCTGTGGAACCGCCGGTAAACGGTGACGACAGTCCGGCGTAGATCTGCCATGCGCCCGCCGGTGTAAGCTGGAAGAAGCGTCCGTTAGGATCATTCAGGAAGATGGTGCCATCGCTGCGCACCTGTTTGGTGACGCTGTAGGGCTGTTCGTGTTCCATCGTCCCCCAGCCGACACGGTCACGCACCAGCGCCTTCTGCGGATTCTGCTCCTCGTTGCGCCACAGTTTGCCGAAGCCGCGCACTGGCTGATACAAGCCTTGCGGTGCGCTTGGATCAATCGACGGATCTTTCCACGGTGGATTGGGGAACTGGCCCGTCCCTTCAGCGAAGGTATCGTCGAAGCGCGTCCAGAACGGGAGCTGACCGTCGCTGTACAGGACGTAGATCTCTTTCGGCCCGACCCAGAACATATACCCACGCTCGAAGGTCTGATACACACCCTGACTGACCGTGGCCGGGAACATGGGGCATCCCTGCGGCGGGGGCTGGATGTACTGCCACTGTGTCAGGCACAGCTCATTGACCGGATTCGAGATAATCGCGAAGGTGGGTGTGAACATCGGCGTCGGGAAGAATGGGGCCGTCGCGGTCGCCGTCACCGGAAAAGTGGGCGGTGGTGTGATGCTCGGTGTCGTCGTGACCGTCGGCGTTGTGGTCGGTGTCTTGCTGGGCGGCAGAGTCGGCGTGACGATCACGAAATCCGCTTCGACGGTAACGATGTTGGCCGGGGACAGACGCTCGGAAGTCACAATCGACGTCGGGAAGGGCGATGGATTGACCTCTTCGGTCGCCAGTTCGATCAGTGTCGGCATTGCCTCAGTCGTCGGAGTCGCGTCAGCAGCTTCCAGTGGATTCTGCGCAACCAGACGCGGGCCAGTCGGCTCTGCACCGCAGGCGGACAGCACCCAAACCAGCACCATCACGACTGGTAGCATGATCGGTCGCGTAATGCGGTGCCGAATTCCTGAAGATTGTTTCACATCATTCAAATGCGTATTTTCCAGATATAACGCACAAGTTGCGTCTCACTGCTGATGGGTTTGGCGGCTGGATGGCGCGGCACGTGGCACTCCACGAATTGCACAAAGCCTGACACAGAAACATCCAGCCATCCGGGTTTCTGAAGCTTATTGTAGTGGCAGAGTCGGTTTTCGCAACGTGTCTTTCGTCCCGACAGCAGGCTTTCTGAAAGCAAATAACGCTAATCTGTCAGATTTTTAAGGCAAAATTTGTACAATACACACAAATCAGTAAAATATTACGTTATCAATGGATTGATAACGCGATAAATCCTGTGATCCGCTAGTGAAGGATGATACATGGCACGTCGAGAGAGCCGTACCACCCGCAGCCGTCAGCAGACCAGCCGCCGTCGGGATGATGATGCGCCGCGTGGTGGACGTAAAACGGAACGCGAAGGGCGTATCGAGCGTGTAACGTGGTTCCTGCTGGTAATGGTTTTTGGCATTCTTTATATCCTGCCGGAGACGGAAGCCAACCAGATTCCTAACTATTTTGTCCCGGTGGCAGGCGCAGTCATCCTGATCGGCTCAGGCCTGATCCAGTACGGGCAGCGGATGCCTGTCAGCCCGATTACATGGATTGGCGGCACCCTGATGATGGCATTGGCCTTTTACAGTTACGCCGTCGATCCCACCCGTGACCTGTTGGGGATCGCACTGGTCGTGTTTGCACTTGTGATCGGCTTCGGTGTCCTGACAGGCGAGACCTAAACCGGGGACATCGGCTTTCGGCTTTTACGGCGTATATTGATTCAACAGATGTTCGCTCAGTCATCCGGCAAACTTAAATTAGAACCACTTTATTGTCCAAAAATCGAAAACTCTTTTCTTACAAAGGTATGTCACAGCACCTGTGTTCATTTAAGGTACGAAGGTTAAAACTGAAGTACAACCGAACACGCCTGCACTGATAAACCGTCAGATTGATTTTTGAGACATATGATGTGAACGCCGTGGAAGACCTTGATAACCAGGAAGTAACCAATCGCGTCACCGTTGAAGATGTGCGTAAGCTCGCACTTCCTCTTGGCACGCGCGTTGTCGCCGGTGATGGGATGCTGAATCGCCCTGTCAGTTGGGCGACCGTGATCTATCCTGAAGACAGCACCTCGATCAAAACACTGCAAGCCAGTGAGCTGGTGCTGTTCGCCGCGCAGGAAACGCACGCCGCTCCAGTCACCACCGACGTGGAAGTTGTGCGCTGGGCATCCGACTCAAAAGCATCAGCCGTTGTGATCAGTGATAATCCCTCACCCACCGCACTGGCCGAAGCTAAAGCCTATGGTATTCCGCTGCTGGTGCTGCCGGGGGGCAGCCGCGCCCGCCTGGTCGAAAAGGCGGTCATCAGCCTGCTGGTGGACCGCAAAGGCCAGCTTGACCGGCGCGGCACGCAGATTTACCGCCAGCTCACACAGATTTCATCCCGCAACGAGGGCATGTCTGAACTGGCGAATGCGATGGCCCGCCTGACCAATAAATCAGTCGTCGTTCAGGATAAGCGCCTGCGGATTCTGTACAGCACCGTGCAGCCCCAGTTCGTTGGATCATGGGAAGAGGTCGAGATCTTCCTGCGTAAACTGGATAACCTGCCGGTCGAGTTTCAGGACCGCCACCGTGTCAGTGAGGCGGATCAGGCCGTGCAGATGCAGTCTCTGCCGACTCCCGGACTGGCACGGCTGGTCGCCCCGATCATCACGAACGAAGTCGGTCGCGGCTATCTGTCGATTGTCGGGCATGATACCGATCTGGATGATGTCGATACACTGGTGACGGAGCATGGTGCCGCCGCCTGCGCACTGGAGATGGCAAAGGCCAAAGCCATCAGCGAGACGGAAAAGCGCCTGCGTGGGACGTTCCTCGACCGTCTGCTGATTGGGGATGTCAGCCAGCAGGAGGCCAACCGTCAGGGTGAACGCTTCGACCATGATATGTCACAGGTGCATATCTCGATCGTGCTACGCTGGCAGCCCAATGACAAATCCACACCGTCCATGCGCCGTCTGGAGACGATTGCCAACACCGTCGTCAATAACCAGCGGGCGAAAGCGCTGATCTGGCTGCGGGAACGTGAACAGGAAATCCTCGTCTTCCATGCGACCGACCCCACCAATCCGATTGACCACAGCACCCGACTGGCACGCGCTATTGCCGATGAGATGCACCGCCAGTACCCGCAGAATCGGATTGCCATTGGCCTCGGACAGCCTGCCCGTGACATCTCGGCATGGCGCAGCAGCTACCGTGATGCGGTGCAGGCGATGGAACTGGCGATCCGCCTGCAAAGTGATGCCCCGCTGTACATCGGAGACCTTGGCGTCTATCAGTTGATCCTCAGTTTGCAGGACCGCGAAAAACTTATGGAATTCGCTGACCGGACGCTCAGCCCACTGACGGATTACGATCACAAGAACACGGCAGAGCTGATTAAAACGCTCGAAGCCTTCTTCCAGTGTCACGGCAATCTGAGCCAGACCGCCGATATGCTGATCGTGCATCGTAATACACTGCTCTACCGTATGAACCGCATCAACGAGATCGCGGCCATCGACCTCGACCGGCCAGAGACCCGCCTCGCACTGCATCTGGCGCTGACGGTCCGCCGCCTGCTGAAGATGACCTAATCGGCCAAGGGTTATAAAGCAGTCCCTGAAATTGTTATCAGAAAGATCATGGCCTGATCGCAGTCGTGATCTTTTTGTTTATCCGATGCCTGATCCGCCTGTCTGACAGGGTGTGATTCATATAACTTGCACACCTCAGACGGCGTTTTTCGATTGACGATTACGGTATGCGATCTATAATCTGGGCACTGACGACATGCATGGGTCGGTCACAGATTACGGCACAGCCCGTCGTCAGAAATATTAGGATTACTTAGGAGTAAACCTCAATGAAACGTCATTTAACTTTTATTGGCGCAGTGCTCGTCATCGTGCTGGGCGTGTGCGGCCTCGCATTTGCCCAGGACGATGCCAGCCCCAGCGGTGAACTCGAAATCTTCTCATGGTGGACGGGCGGCGGTGAAGCTGCCGGTCTGGAAGCCCTGATCGCACAGTTTGGTGAAACCTACCCTGATGTTGAAGTCGTCAACTCTGCTGTCGCTGGTGGTTCGGGCGTCAATGCCCGCGCCGTGCTGACCACCCGTATGCTGGGTGGCGATCCCCCCGACACCTTCCAGGTCCACGCCGGTGAGGAACTCAACGCGCTGTGGGTGGCCGCTGGCCGTATGGAGCCGCTGAACGACCTGTACGAAGCCAACGGCTGGCTGGACCAGTATCCGCAGGGTCTGCTTGACCTGATCAGTGACGACGCCGGCAACATCTACTCGGTGCCGGTCAACATCCACCGCTCGAACGTGCTGTGGTACGTGCCTGCCAACCTCGAAGAATGGGGCGTTGAAGTCCCGGCCACATGGCAGGACTTTGTCGAGACCACCTGCCCGACCCTTCAGGAAGCTGGTATCACCCCGCTGACCGTCGGTGAAAACTGGACCCAGGTTCACCTGTGGGAAAGCGTGGCACTGAGTGAACTGGGTGTGGAAGCTTACAACGGCCTGTGGGATGGCTCCACCAACTGGACCAGCCCCGAAGTCGTCGGTGTCTTCGATCTGTTCGGCCAGATTCTGGACTGCACCAACGAAGACCGCGATGCGCTGACCTGGCAGGATGCCTCGCTGCGCGTTTCCAACGGTGAAGCCGCCTTCAATATCATGGGTGACTGGGCCGCTGGCTACTTCCTCGTGGATCTGGCACTCGAACCTGAAACTGGCTTCGCGTGGGCCGCTTCTCCGGGTACCGATGGCACCTTCATTATGCTGTCCGACACCTTCGGTCTGCCAGTGGGCGCACCGAATCCGGAAGCGGTGAATGCATGGCTGAGCTTCGTCGGCAGCGCTGAAGGTCAGGACATCTTCAACCCGCTGAAGGGTTCGCTCCCGGCCAATACCTCGGCAGACATCGAGAACGCCGAGCTGTACAACGCCTACTTCCAGGACGCCTACGAAGACTGGACGAGCAACGACATCGTCGGCAGTCTGGCACATGGTGCAGCCGCACCGTCTGCCTTCCTTGACGGTTTCGCCAATATCGTCGCGAATTTCTCTGGCAGCCGTGACAGCGCGACCGCCGCTGCGAATGCCGGTGCGCTGGCGCTCCAGACCGGTATGATCACGCCGGCGGCAGCGTCCTAAGCGCTCCCGCGTTCGGGGCAGTTCTCTGATCTGCTGCCGCTTATTGCAAATCGAAACGTTGCAATCCAGAACGGCGAGTTCCCCGAACTCGCCGTTTTAAATAAGCTCAGGAGAACCTTATGAAAGGCAACCGCCTGATGGCAGTGCTGGTCCTGCTGCCTTCACTTATTCTGGTCGGCGTGTTTGTATACGGTTTTATCGCATGGACCGCCTACACCTCCATGACCGACTCGACCGGCTTGCAGCAGCTCAGCGGCTTACCGGCCAATTTTGTAGGCTTTCGCAATTATGAAGAGCTGTTCAATGGAGCGCTTCAGTCCCGCTTTCGAATCGCGATTGTCAACAATGTCTTTTTTACCATCCTGTTTATTATCACCTGTCTCTCACTGGGCCTGCTGCTGGCGATCCTGCTGGATCAGAAGATCAAAGGCGAGAGCATCTTCCGCACGATCTTCCTGTTCCCGATGGCGCTCTCATTCGTCGTGACCGGCGTCGTGTGGAAATGGCTGTTCAACCCGGATTACGGCATCAATGCCCTGCCGGCGATGGTGGGCCTTGAGCGCGGGACCTTCCGCTGGTTTATCAGCAGTGAGAAATGGCTGCCTTTCAACTGGCAGCAGGTGCCAACCTTTATCGTCATGATCCTCCTGGGCTTTGTCATCTTCTTTGCCCTGCGCTGGTGGAGCAAACGCCGTTCCCAGATGGCGGCATTTGCTGCGGCACTGGCGCTGTTACTGCTGATGCTGCTGACCTTCGATGTGCCGCGTCAGGCGGTGCCGCTGATCAGTGAACCGCATGCCTTTAACGTCGCGCTGATTGCCGTCGTGGTTGCGGCAGGCTGGCAGATGGCGGGGTATACGATGGCGATGTATCTGGCTGGGCTGCGCGGGATCAGTGAAGATCTGCGCGAAGCCGCGCGTGTCGATGGTGCGTCGGAACTGGGTGTTTACCGGCATGTGATCCTCCCACTGCTTCAGCCGATTACCCTCAGCGCGATGATTATCCTGGGCCATATCTCGCTGAAGATCTTCGACCTTGTTTACACGATGGGCGGCGATACCAATCTGGCAATTGATATGCCCGGCCTCACCATGTATCTGACGACCTTCCGCGCCTCGGACTTTGCACGGGGTGCTGCGATTGCGATGGTGATGCTGGTGATGGTCGCGCTGGTGATTGTGCCTTATCTGGTGACCAGCCTTCGTTCGGAGAAACCGTCATGACCTCTGTCAGCCATCCTGTTCACTCCGCAGCCGATGCGCCGGTCGCTCGTCCCCGTGCCCCGATTTCGCTGCGTCGCATTCTGGTTTATGCCCTGCTGATCCTGCTCTCGATCCTGTTTCTGGTGCCGGTTTATATGGTGGTCGTGACCAGCTTCAAAAGCCTTGACCAGATCGACCTGCGGACGATGTGGCAGCTTCCCCAATCGCTGAATCCGGTCAGCTTTGCGGAAGCACTCGACAAACTGGCTCCGAATTTCCTCAACAGCCTCCGTCTGGTGATCCCGGCGACCGTGATTTCGGCGGCGCTCGGTTCACTCAACGGCTATGTGCTGTCCAAATGGCGTTTCCGTGGGGCCAATATCCTGTTCCCGCTGATGCTGTTCGGGATGTTCATCCCTTATCAGGCGATTCTGATCCCGCTGGTGCAGTTCCTGCGGTCGATCAACATGTATGGCAATATCAACGGCCTGATTCTGGTGCATGTGGTCTACGGTCTGCCGATTACGACGCTGATCTTCCGTAATTACTACGTGGAAGTGCCGGATGAAATGCTGGAAGCCGGTGCGATCGACGGCGCAGGCTTCTGGAAGCTGTACCGCTATATCGTACTGCCGATTTCACTGCCGGGTTTCGTGGTGGTCATCATCTGGCAGTTTACGCAGATCTGGAACGAATTCCTGTTCGGCGTCACCATCTCCGGCCCGAATTCCCAGCCGATTACGGTCGCGCTTCAGAATCTGGCGGGCAGTCAGATTGTGGAGTGGAATGTACAGATGGCCGGTGCTTTCCTGACGGCGCTGCCCACGCTGCTGGTTTATATCCTGCTTGGCCGGTACTTTATCCGGGGTCTGCTGGCCGGAAGTGTAAAGGGTTAAGCGATTTCGCGGCGGTTGTTGCAGCAGTTGTTGCAGCAATTGCTGCAATTTTGCGCCGCAAATGTGGCATGTGATTAAGCTCTCAGGTTCAAAATCGGCTTGTTGCAGCAGCAGCAGCAGCACAAAAAAAAGTGCTGCTAGTAGCAACCTACGGTTGCAGCAGTTCTTGCAGCAACCTCACCCCTGCCCCTCTCCGCTTCGGAGACAGATTTTTCAGCAATATAATTGTAGCACGAATGTTCTGCTTGTGCGGTTAGAGTTTTCAAACGATGCGGGATTTGGTGAGGATGGTTGCAGGCTCTAAGGGCAGGCACCTCATTTTCGGGAGCGCACGCAGGCGCTCCCCTACTGCCGAAGCGCATTCGTTATGCAAGGGCGATGCGATGTGGTCGCCTGGAAAAGTCCATCTACATTCAGGATGAAGGGATTGTTCCGGGTCATGCTATGAGTGGAAACGTGATTTCCGCTACAATTGAGAATGGCGAGGTCAAGAGGTAGCGGTTCGCGCTGTCCGCTGTTTGCAACTTTGCTGTACAATGCTTTTATGCCACCGGTCGAAATCCGGTGCTGCACAGTTCGTTGTTCAGAGTCATAACAGGTGCTATGAGTACAATCCCTGTTCAGAAACCTTCTGGTCGTTATCCCTCCCCGCGATATGAGGAACCAGCATTTAATCCGTGGTGGGTGCGCCTGCCTGTCCTGTTCGCGCTTGGCGCGATGCTCTTTGCCGTTTCGCTGCTGGGTCTGCTCTTCTTTTACCAGCAGCAGTATGACGGCAAAATCCTTCCGGGCGTTTTCGTCTCCGGCATTTCCCTGACTGGCCTGACACCGGCTGAAGCCGCACCGCTGCTCGAAAGTCAGTACACGTTCGATCAGGAAGCGGTGTTCACATTCCGCGATCCGGGCACGGACCGTTTCTGGCAGATGACCGCCGCCGATCTCGGTGTGCGTTTTGACGCTGATGCGACACTGGCGGCTGCGATGGATGCTGGCCGTCAGGAGTCCGGGCTGGATAATCTGCTGACACAAGGGACCAACTGGCTCAATGGGACGGCGATCGCGCCTGTCGTCGTTTATGACCAGGGTATTGCGGTCGAAAAACTCACCGCGATTGCTGATGAGATCGATCAGCAGACAGTCAACGGCACGCTGGAACTCAACGGCGGACAGGTCAGCCAGACGACCAGCCAGATCGGGCGCACGCTTGATATTGCCGCCACGCTGTCGAAGCTCGACCAGTCGCTTCGGTCACTCTCGACGGGTGCGGAAATCGCGCTGGTGATTCACGAGACACAGCCGGAAATCGGCGGCGTCAGCGAAACATCGGCGAAAGTGCAGGCCGCACTCTCGGCCCCGCTGACACTCATCACCGACGATGGTCAGGGGGGAATGCTCGGCCCGTGGACAATCAGCACTGAGCAGATCAGCGCACTACTGAAGGTTGACTCCATTCAGAACGGCGACGGCACACAGCACTACGATGTCTCGGTCGATCTCGAACCGTTTCGCGCCTATCTGGAAGGGCTGGCCCCGGCGCTGAAAACCCAGCCGACCGATGGACGCTTCCATTTCAATGAGTCCACCCGTCAGCTCGAACTGCTGAAGGCAGGAGTCGGCGGACGCGAGATGGACATCGACCAGACGCTTGCCAATTTGCAGGAGAAGGTCTTCAATCCGACCGACCGCACGGTACATATCGCCTATGACTACGTCCAGTCGCGTTACCATAACAACGTGACGGCGCAGGAACTGGGGATTGTCGAACTGGTGGCCGAAGCGACGACCTACTACACCGGATCGCCGGATAACCGGCGTCAGAATATCGCGGTCGGGACTGCGCTTTATGACGGCATTATCATCGGGCCGGGTGAGGAATTCTCGTTTAACTCGTGGCTGGGTGATCTGAGTGAAGAAGCCGGATTCACTGAGGGGAACGTGATCTTCGGGGATCGCACGATTAACGGCATCGGCGGCGGTATCTGTCAGGTCAGCACAACGGTTTTCCGTGCGGCCTTTACCGGCGGCTATACCATCATCGAGCGCAATGCCCATGCCTATCGTGTGGGCTATTACGAGCAGAACAGCCCACCCGGATTTGACGCGGCCATCTGGACGCCGGAGCGCGACTTCCGCTTCCAGAACGATACACCGCATCACCTGCTGATCGAGGCCGAGGTGTTCCCGGCGACGAATACGCTTCAGTTCCGCTTCTACAGCACCCGCGTGGATCGTCAGGTGGAGATCCAGGCCCCGATTATCAAGAACGTCGAACCGGCACGCGCCGCGATCTATGAAGTGAATTCGAACCTGCGACCGGGCGAAATCATTCAGGTCGATTATGCGGCGGAAGGGGCTGATGTGACCATCCCGCGCATCATCCGTGACTCTGCCGGCAATATCCTGAAGGAAGACAGCATCTACACCCACTATCTGCCGTGGGGTGCGATTTATCAGGTCGCGCCGGGCGATGTGCGCTTAAGTGACTAACCTATCTCTGATCTGATCCTGACCTGACCTGACGCAAACACGGAGACAAGCCCATTGGAAGCAAAATTACAGGAACTCAAACGCCGCCTGATGGAAGCGGGAGACCTCGGCTATATTCAGTCGGTGCTGGGTTGGGATCAATCGACGTATATGCCGAACGGCGGCGCAGCCGCACGCGGTCGTCAGTTGGGGCTGCTGCAGGCGCTGGCACATCAGAAATTCACCGATCCTGAAATTGGCCGCCTGCTGGATGAACTTCAGCCCTACGCAGATGATCTGCCGTATGAATCTGATGAAGCCAGCCTGATTCGCGTCACCCGCCGCAATTATGAGCGTCTGACGCGGGTGCCGACGCCGTTCGTCGCGGAAATGAGCGAGCATGGTGCTGTGGCGTACAGCGCATGGGCGGCGGCGCGTCCGGCCAATGATTTTGCCAGTGTCGCCCCACTGCTGGAAAAGACACTGGATTACAGCCGCCGTCTGGCCGATTTCTTCCCCGGCTATCAGCATATCGCTGACCCGCTGATCGATTTTTCGGATTACGGGATGAAGGCCGAAAGCGTGCGGGCGATCTTCGCACAGCTTCGCGACCGGCTGGTGCCGCTGGTCGAGCAGGTGACCTCACAGCCGCCTCTCGACGACAGCCCGATCAAAAAGCACTATCCACAGGCCGCACAGCTCGCGTTCTCTGAGCAGGTCGCCCGCCAGATCGGGTACGACTTCCAGCGCGGCCATCTTGATCTGACGCATCATCCCTTCATGACCAAGTTCTCGATTGGGGATGTGCGCATCACGACCCGCGTGCGAGAAGATGATTTCACTGACTGCTTCTTCAGCGTGGTGCATGAAGTCGGTCACGCGCTGTACGAGCAGGGAATTAATCCGGCCTATGAAGCGCTGCCGCTGGACGGCGGGACTTCCGCCGGTGTACATGAGAGCCAGTCCCGCCTGTGGGAAAATATCGTCGGGCGCAGCTACGGCTTCTGGGAATATCTGTATCCGCAGGCACAGGCCGCATTCCCCGATCAGCTCGGCGATGTCGATCTGGACACATTTTATCGGGCGATCAACAAGGTACACCGCTCTCTGATCCGCACTGATGCCGACGAACTGACCTATAATCTGCATGTGATGCTGCGCTTTGAACTGGAACTCGAAATGCTGGAAGGCGCGCTGGCGATCCGTGATCTGCCGGAGGCATGGCATGACCGCTATCAGCGCTCACTGGGGATCACCGCGCCGGATAATCGCGACGGGGTGCTTCAGGATGTCCACTGGTACGCCGGACAGATCGGCGGCGGCTTTCAGGGATACACGCTCGGCAATATCCTGAGCGGTGTCTTCTACAGCGCGGCACTCAAAGCCATTCCTGAGATCCCGCAGCAGATCCGTCAGGGCGAATTTAATACGCTGCTCACGTGGTTGCAGCAGAATATCTATCAGCACGGCAGCAAGTTCACAACATCAGAACTGATCGAACGCGTCACCGGTAGCGACCTGACCATCGAACCCTACCTGGATTATCTCACCGGGAAATATGGTGCGTTGTACTCCCTTGGAAATACTTAAGGATTTGACATGATCCGGGCGAATTTTGCGCTAGATTACGATCTGATCTCGACAGGCCACACCCAGCGGCTGTATCTGATGGCCTACCTTGCCACCGATGCCGACCCGACCAAGCGCCCTCGCAGGCCGCTGAATATCAGCCTGGTCATCGACCGCAGCGGCTCGATGGCTGGTCAGAAGATCGACTATACCCGTCAGGCCGCACAGCTTCTGGTTCAGAATCTGACGCCCAACGATACCTTCTCGGTGGTGCTGTACAATGATAATGTCGAGACGCTGGTCCAGCCGGAACGGGTGCAGCGCAAGGATGCCATCAACCAGCAGATCCGCACCATCAAGCCGGGTGGCACGACCAATATGAGCGGCGGCTGGCTTCAGGGCTGCGAATACGTCGCGCAGCACAAACAGGCCGACCAGATGAACCGCGTCATCCTGATGACGGATGGCCTCGCCAATCGCGGTGTGACCGAGGCTGAACGCCTGATCTCGATGGCAAAGCAGAAATTCGGCGAAGGCATTTCGACAACCACGATGGGACTCGGCGCGGATTTCAACGAAGATCTGCTGATGTCGATTGCCAATGCTGGCGGTGGTGCTTTCTACTTCATCGAAAGCCCGGAAGTCGCGCCGCTGATCTTTCAGGAAGAACTTCAGGGACTGCTGAACGTCGTCGGGCAAAATCTGGTCATCAGTGTCGAGCCGACCGAGCATATCGCCGATGTCCAGCAGTTGAACGCCTATCCGATTGAGCGCAACGGACGCCGCACCTCATTCCGTCTGGGTGATGTCTTCGCGGATGAGATCAAGGCGCTGCTGCTGGAGATCTCGCTCAAGCCGTTTGCACAGGTGGGCCGTCAGCAGATCCTCAACCTGCGCTTTGAGTACGACGAAGTCGAGAATGGCGCATCGCGCCGCCGTGTGCACGAACAGCCGGTAATGCTTCAGGTGGTGGATGCCGCGGGCGCGGAGATCATCCCGGTCAATCAGCAGGTGCGCCGTTCTGTCCTGCTGCTGAAGGCGGCACAGGCGCGGCGTAATGCCGTCGAAATGGCAGACAAGGGCCAGTACAATAAAGCGTCCATCTTCCTGCGCGATGCCGTCCGTGCGATTGATGAAGCGGGTTTTGTCGATCCACAGTTGGCGGATGAACGCACCGCCCTTCAGAAGCAGGCCGCGACACTGGATGAAGGCGCGGCAGCCTATAACGATTACAGCCGCAAGCTGATGTCCACACAGGCGTATTACACCATGTCCAGCCGCCATGAAGACACGATGGTGCTGCGTATTCGCGAAAACGAGCGCGAGAACGAGCGTCAGAGTGGTTCACAGGCGGCAGAGGGCAAGCCCGATGACATGACCGTCAACCAGCGCGAAGAGTCGCCGCAGATTTCGGACTATCCGACCAACGACTTTTATGACACACCGGGTTCAGCGCCTGTGACCATCCCGCCTGAACCGGCAGCACCCAAAGCGTCGGGCGAGTCGCCGGCGTTTGTCAACAAAAGCGGCCCGACTCCGCGTTATGCCCGCTGGAAGACCAAAGTCTTCTCGCTTCAGGGGGATGTCATCCGCATTGGCCGGTCCAATGACAATGACATCGTGATCCCGATCAAGGGTGTGTCGCGCTTCCATGCGGAACTGCATCGCCGCAGCGGTCAGTTGATGCTGGTCGATAAAGGCAGCACCAACGGCACGCTGTGTAATGGACAAGCGCTGACCAGCGGCGGCCAGATTCTGGTGGTGGTTGGCGATGTCGCACAGTTCTGCGATGAAAAACTGGAATTTCTGGATTAGGTGACGGAGCTAACCTCCGCGCTTTGATCCCTGTATGACTTTCTGTCTGCGTATAAAGGAACCTAATGTCACAGGACACACATTATCCGATTGAGATCGCCGGGGTACATCGCGACCTGCGTCTGTTTGAAGTCGCACCCGGCCTGACGATTGCCATCCTCAATATCCTTGGGGATACCGAGCTGGTGACGGCGGCCAGCCGCGCACTTGCTGAAAAACTGCGCGAACATCAGCTTGAGGTGCTGGTTACGGCGGAGACCAAGAGCATCCCGCTCGTCCATGCGCTGAGTCAGGACATGGATCTGCCGTATGTGGTGCTGCGGAAGTCGTATAAGCCTTATATGGGTGATGCGCTGCAATCCGAGACGCTGAGCATCACGACCGGCAAGCCGCAGACGCTGTACCTCGATCAGAAAGATCGTGAGTTCATAAAGGGCAAGCGACTTGCGATTGTCGATGATGTGATCTCGACCGGCAGCACGCTTCAGGGGATGCGGCTGATCCTCGACAAAGCAGGCGGAAATGTCGTCGCTGAGGCGGCGGTGCTAACCGAAGGTGAACGCGCAAAATGGGCGAATGTCATCGCGCTTGCGCACCTGCCGATCTGGATCAACGGGAAGAAGCAGGAGTAGTTTTTAAAATTGATGAGATGGGCGGGCCTGCGTGCCCGCCCCTACTGTAATTACCAATAAAAAGATGACCACGAAACCCAAACAACTGAATTTCGGACAAGTCCTCCAGCAAAAAATGCTGGAGCTAAAGCTTGTCCCGAACCTCGATGGTTTTATCGGGTGCACGCCGGACGAAATCGAAGCGGTTCGGATCGGGCAGCAGGTCGACTTTCTGCCTAAGATCTATCGGGAATTTCTGATGGAGATGGGGCGTTTAGCAAGGCCTCTGATGCCCTATGAGGTTTATTGGTATCCACATTTAAGTGAACTAAAAGACTGGCTTGTTGAAGATGCGGAGTCACACAATCTTCCGGTCACACTGCCTGAGGATGCATTTCTTGTAGCAATGTCATCGGATGACCGCTGTTTTTATTTCCATACGGCTGGTCAGGAAGAGAATCCAATGATTTATGAATACTTTTTGGCTCAACCTTCACTACCTGTTGTCCCCTTAAACCAATGGTTTGATCTTATTCTACAGGCGGCTGTTCAGCATAGAAGCTGCAATCTACCCCAAGTTTGGAAAAATTAGCCTACTGTGTAACTTAAGTCTTCTCCACCACCAGCAGATGCGACAGGCCGAGTGCGTCGAGTTTAGTGCCTTCCAGCGATTGCAGCGTCTGGCGCAGGATGCGCCCTGCGGTACCGAACCTTCTGACGATGTTGTCATAACCGCCATAGACGCGGCTGTGATGCACGATCCGCACTGGCAGCCCGTTGAAGAGCTTCAGCAGACTGACTTCGGTATAAGCACGCACATGCGGCGCAAGCTGATTACGGTAACGATCTGGCAGGTAATTGATCAGCGGTGTGTTACCGAAGTGATATTCTCCGCGCCAGTAGTAGCCATGTGTCTCGAATGGATACCAGCGGTTGGGGCAGAAGATGACAGCACGTCCGCCGACCTTCAGCACGCGCACGATTTCGGCAGCGGTGGTGTAGTCATTGGCGACGTGTTCGATCACCTCATTTGAGAAGATCGTATCAAAAGTGCTGTCCGGGTAGGGCAGTGCTTCCGCCGCCGCTGTGACCACATGGGGCACCATCGCACGTGCTTCCAGTGCCCGTTCGTATTCGTACTCGAAAGCCTCGACGTGGCGGGTGAAGCGCTTCTGAAATTCAGCCGCATACATGCCGACACCGCAGCCGTGATCCAGGATGGTCGAGCCGTGAACCTTCGCCCAGCGTGCCACCATATGCAGACGGCGTTCCTGTCCGGCACGCCAGACATAACTTGGCTCACCGCGCAGCGCTGCCATATCAGAATGCGACGAAGGGGTCGAAGTCATCGTATTTTCCCAGTGAATTTAAAGACAAACAAAATGCCTGTGAAATGATCACAGGCATTATACCGTACACGGCATTCACGCGTTGAGTGTGTTACAACCGACAACCAGTAACCCCGCTCACAAGCAGCGATTAGGTCAGGCGGTTGTAATATTCAACGATCAACTGCATGTTGATCGGCACCGGGATTTCGCGCTGATCCGGTACACGAGCCAGGGTTGCGCTGAAGTTGTCGCGGTCCACGGCCAGATAGGACGGGACGGCACCAATCTGCTGCACCCATTCTTCCATGTGGACGTTGCGGCGCATCTTCGGGCGGATGCTGATGACATCACCCGGCTGCACCTGATAAGAGGGCAGAT
>JAEZAF010000007.1 GCA_023430545.1 Chloroflexota bacterium | reverse complement strand
GAACGCAGCGGCGGGAAGATCATCTTCGAGAGTGTGGAACACAAAGGCAGCACATTCGGGTTTGAACTGCCGCTGTTTCCGGGGACGTGACTTTACCCCTATCCCGGCATGCTGACCTGCTTGCCATACTACGCATGTACGCAGCAGCGTATGCTTTCCATTCCCTCAGAATGGAGTGAAAAGGAATGACTGGGGGAAGGGGAATGGATTTGCGAAGACCTGTTTTCTCTCTTTCCCTCACAGCATCCGAGGAATGGTCTTCTTGTCGTATCCCCCTGGGGCAGCCTTAAAATACCCACATGATCCACAGGACGCCGACCAGTAACGTCAGCAGTGTGATGGGGATGCCAGCACGCAGAAACGGCATGAAGCTCAGTCGGGCACCGTTCTGACGGGCGACTTCGGCGACGATCAGGGTGGCGGCGCTGCCGAGCAGGGTCAGGTTACCGGCAAGGGTCGAGGCCATCGCGAGGGTCAGCCACGTTTGTTCGGGATTGGGGAACGATCCGATTTCCGGGCGAAGCAGCAGCACCGCCGGGACATTCGAGACGACGTTGCTGAGGGCGGCGACCACGCCGGTAAAAGCCGGGACGCCGCTTTGCAGCACGGGCGCAGTGGCATCGAACAGCAGACGACTCAGGCCGCTGGTTTCGATTGCGCCGGTGACGACGAACAGTCCAGCGAAAAAGGCCAGCAGATCCCAGTCGAGCTTCAGCAGCTTTTCCGGGCGCAGGCGCGAAATCAGCAGGACACCGGCAGCAGTGCAGGCGGCGGTCACAACCGGGATGCCAGCCAGAAATGCGATCAGCAGCACGAAGGTGACGATCAGCACGCGGTTGAGCAGCGGTGAGTAGGGGCGCGGCGGGGGAAGCTCCACCACCGGCAGCGTGCCGCGAAATTCCTCGGGATAGAGCAGGACAATCACAATCCACGCGATGACCAGACCGATCAGCGCGACGGGTGTCAGGACGGCGGCGAAGCGCAGATAGGGGATGCCGCTGGCCTGTCCGATGATCAGATTCTGCGGGTTGCCGGTGATGGTGGCGACCGAGCCGATATTGGACGCGATGCCGAGCGCGATCAGATACGGCTCGATATTGCGATTCAGGCGGCGTGTGACATCCACAATCAGCGGCGTGAGCATCAGGCAGATGGGATCGTTCAGAAACAGGGCGGAGAGCACGCCGGATGATCCGATGACGACGGCCAGCAGCATGCGCGGGGTGCGTGCCCATCTCAGGGTGCGGCTGGTGACAAAGCGGAAGAATCCGGCCAGACGCAGATGCACGTTGATGACCATCATGGCACCGAGCAGCAGAATGGTGCCGACATCGATGGCATGCAGCGCCTGTTCCTCAGTCATCGCGCCGACGACGACCAGTGCGACCGCACCGAACAGGGCAATGGTGGCGCGGTTCATGCGCAGCAGCGGGACCTTGCCGACCGCGATGGCAGCATAGGTCAGCAGGACGATCACAGCGGTGGTGATCTGAAGCAGGGACATTCAGTTTTCCTACGGATGATGTGTATCAGGGTGAAGATTTGCGGAGCGCGATAAGGATAGTCGATTCGTGGGGCGAATCAACGATGAAAAAGGGGCAAAGGATATTTTTGGCGGGATAAAAATGGGCGGGATTCTTCCCGCCCAGTGTGTAGCAATTTCAGACGCGCTGCGCTTCGGTTTCGTCCGCAAGCTGGTTGAGCCAGTCCATGAAGATCGTGCCGCCGGTGCCGACCGGACTGGCGACCTTCTTTGCGATATAGATGGTCGCGTAGTGATAATGCAGGCGGCGGAATTCCAGCAGGCGATCCAGACAGGTGTTATAGACTTCGGACAGTGTCGGGCGGCTCAGCGCGATCACCGCGTCACGGATGCCGTTGACGCGCATGGACTCGATGAATTCGCGGTGCGGACGCGGCATGTAATCCTTCATGATCTCAAGGTGCTGTGTGAGGCCGGACTGCTCGTGCTGAAGCCCGAAGGCGGCCACCAGCGCGGGGACAATCGAACTCTGTGCGCCGGTCTGCCCGCGATAGGACTGCGGCTGGCCTTTGAAGGCAGTCACACCTTCGTAGGCGATGTCCGTAAAGCTGAAGATGTACGGGCGCACCTTCCAGTAGTAGATGTCGGTATCGACGCCTTCCGGCATGCGGTGGAAGCTGGCGACCATCCCGGCGATGCTGTCATGCACACGGGTGAGGGAAGATTCCAGCGCGGCAGCGTCGTGATTTGCGGCGGCTTCGGCGGCCTGCTGGATACCGGACAGCGCACCAGCGGCACGTGCTTCGATATCCACATGGACGAGGACGAACCAGTCTTCGTCGCGTCCGCCGCGGAAGTGCTGGATGGTCTCGATATTCCCGAGCGCAATCGGGCCGGAGGGATCAATCCGCCGCCAGTTGGACAGCACATAGCCGGAATATGACAGAATCGGCGGACGCTGGACGGCGTGCCCAAGCTGCACCAGCGGCACGGCCACGCTCTGCGGCAGGGTGCGCGTCGGGTCCTCGACCACGCCTTTGCTGTAGACATAGGAACTGGCGAAATAGGAATAGATCTGCATCAGGCGTTCGGTCAGGCGGAAGTCCGGGTCCTGTGTGATGGCGTCGGTGTAATCATGCACCGAGAGCGACCGCAGCGCGTCCTGAAGGGTGCCGTCTTCGAGTAAATGGGGGATGCTGTGGGCGGCGTGGAGGACTTCATCGGGGATCAGCGGTGAGCTTTCGAGTGGGTCCGGGGAAATCAAAAAGCCCCGATCCTGCCAGATCTGCCAGCAGGGTTGATGAGTCAGCGTCATCATTGAAAATGTCTCCTTGTAGTATATCTATTTGCTTTAACTCTAATTTGCCCTCTACCGATGACACGTTGGGCGATAATCACCGGTGTAGGTTGTCCCTATCATAGCATGATGTGAGTTTTCCTATGTGTTCTGTCGATGGTGAAACACTACTCTGAAGCCGATGGCTCTCGTTTTGCCTTTTCAGGCTGACCCATGTATCCAACCAATACGTACATTGTCTTGGTCAACCCTTCATCACTGATCGTCATTAAGGTTGGTTCCCATCCGTAATGCGCCAGAAGATTGATTGCTTTAGTCATCAGGTCAAAGTTTTTTCCAATACTGCTATCTTTAAGCAGCAGATACCTGCCTTTAAGCTCAGGCAGCAGCTTTTTATACTCTCGAAGTATCTCTGGTGCGTCGTAGGTCATCCCCGGAAACTGCGAATAGTTCGCCATGAATCGCTGTCCTTTGCCTGAAGGCTTTTACAGATAATAGAATATGTGTGGTTTTAACCTGAATCATGGATACGCGATTCCTCAGAAGAAGGTTGCGTCATATCTCTGTTGCAGATATACTATGTGCAACTGAAAGGTTGCAACTTCTGGAGATCATTATGCAGCACTCAATGATGGTGACACAGTCGGTCTGGATTGATGCACCGCCGGAGCGCGTCTGGCAGGCCATTACGGACGTGCAGCAGCTTGAAAAGTGGTACGCGCCGGGCTGCCGGTGGGACTTCCCGAGTGTGCGTGTCGGCGAGACGGCGCAGTTTTACAATACGGATACCGATATCCTGACCGCGACGGTCGATGCTGCCGATACGCCGACGCTGCTGACGCTGCGGTGGCAGCCGGATGCGGATGATCCAGCGTTCAGTCAGGTGACGGATTACCGGCTGGAAGCAGAAAACGGCGGCACACGCATCACGATGTCTGAGGACGGTTATGAGGTGCTGCCCGATGGCCTGCGTCAGGAACGGATCGATCAGGGGAACGGCGCGTATGCTGGTGCACTGGCAAATCTGAAGCGTCTGCTTGAGGGTGGAGATCATGGACCGTAAAGCGAAAAGCATTGATGAGTATCTTAGCGGAGTTGACCCCCAACACCGGGCAGCGCTTGAGCGAATCCGGGCACTGGTCAAGGAACTCGTCCCGAGCGCTGAAGAAACGATCAGTTATGGCATGCCAACTTTAAAGTACAGGAATCGAGCACTCGTGTATTTTACTTCCTCGAAAAAACATATGAGCTTCATGCCGTCCTCGTGGGCGATTGAAGAATTCAAGGACAAGCTGGAAGGTTACAAAACCACGGAACATTCGATTCAATTTACCCTGGACAACCCACTGCCTGATGAACTGATCAAAGCACTCGTTCTCAACCACGTACGGGATATTGATGCTGATCGGCAATAAGCTGCGCATGTTTGCCCTGAGAGCGTTATACTATGGCGCAAATTTCAGGGAGTCGAACCATGCGCCATCTGAGAGCGATTGGACTGCTGCCGTTTACCGTGACGGTGCTTATCCCGGCGGTGATTCTGCTGACGACGAGGACGATTAACATCGGCTGGTCATTGCTGCCGCCGCTGAATGCGCTGCCGGTGATCGTCGGGCTGGGGTTTATCGCCGGAGGACTGTTTCTGCTGGTGCAGACGGTGCGCTTATTCGCGACGGTCGGCGATGGCACGCTTGCGCCGTGGGAGCCGACTCAGAAGCTGGTAGTCGTCGGGATTTATCGCTATGTGCGCAATCCGATGATCAGTGGGGTGCTGAGCATCCTGCTCGGTGAAGCAGTTCTGTTCGGCTCGGTTCCACTGCTGATCTGGTTTGTGATCGCAGCGGGGATCAACCTGATGTACCTGCCGCTGTCCGAAGAGCCGGGGCTGGTGCAGCGCTTCGGGGATGATTACCGGCTGTACCGGCAGCATGTCCCGGCGTGGATTCCGCGCCGCACACCGTGGGAACTTCCGGAACGGTAGAGTCGGATAATGCCCGTCAGTTGTTTGGCCACGCTGATAACCCGCTTTCGGAGAACTCTCTAATAAAGGCCGCCATACATGAAGGGGTGGCTGTACAGCATCATGGCGAGGGCCAGCCCGAAGACGACCAGCATCTGACCGGGGCCGTATGTGAGCCAGATCAGATCGCCGAAGGATGGTAAACGGCGTGGACGGTCTGCCTGTTCATCAGCCAGCGACTCATCATGCAGAAGCTGAGGCGCGATCACCAGTTCGCTGAACCACAACAGGATGGCTCCCGCAGCAATCAGCCAGAAATTGCTCGACTGTACCGCCAGACCGGTCGCGAGGCCGGCAGTGACACTCAATATGACAGCGTAAATCAGCGGCGTGGCGTTAATGGCGTCCTGATCCCCCGGACGGTATACGCGCAGATACCACACCGCCATCCCGACCAGAATCCAGATCCAGACGATTGCAAGATACGGGATCAGGAAGGCCAGCGGCTGCTCGCTGGCGGCTGGAGCCATCCGCATGGTATGGGTGATCGGGCTGATCATCCCGCTGATATAGGCGACATGCGCGGTGATGAAGCAGAGCAGTCCGACAAACGGACCGTGTTCGGCACGGACGAGAATCACGATGAAATCGCCGAGACAGCTCAGGGATGCGCCGAGTGCGAACCACAGCGCGAATGTCTCAAAAGAGGTGAGACGGGCACTTTCAAGCCAGATCCAGGCAGCAACCGTCAGGCAAAGGGACGAGCCGAGCCGCATTTCACGCGGGATCGAGATCGGGCTGGCAGGCAGCAGGGCTGGAATATGACGCGCCAGATACGAACGTCGCAGCTTACCATAGGCGAAACCGCCAAACAGCAGACTGCTCCACAGTATCAGCAGGCCGACGAGTAACTGCTGTGTCGCAGGGGATACCGAAAATGAATAGTGGAGCATGACGAGTCTCCTTCCGCCAAGCACGAGTCGGTTGATTGCATCAATGGTTGATTGCATCAGTGGCTGATTGCATCAATGGCTGATTGTATCAGTCGCTGCCTGATAGGACACCGATGATGACTCGGTGGTTCAATTTTCGCAGGGCAGATGATGACTTCGGCGGCGGGTGGCGCTCACACGGTCATCAGCTTTCGACACTGGCGGATCGGATGATCTGATAAGCCTCTTCTTCGCTGGACACAATACAAATCAGTTTGCTGCTGATACTTGAGGTCTGGATCAGGGTGCGCACCATCGCGGTGAAGACCCCGGGTGAGCTGACGACATAAATACGGCGGAGATTGGCGGCGCGCATATCAATTGCGCGGACGGCCTCGGAGATCATATTCCCGGTGGGCAGCAGATAGCCGCTGGGGCCGGAGGTGATAATCGCATCGATTTCACGCGGGCTGAAGGCTTCCACCATCGTCCGGCTGCGGATCGCAAGCTGTACCAGTTCTGACCATGTCCAGCGACCATCGAAGGTCCAGCGCAGCAGGGTTTTTTCACGACTGTCGGTTTCATCCCATGAAACATAGATAGGCATAATTGTTTTAAACTCCCTTATATGTAATAAATGTAATACATTCGATAAGGTTTCCTGATATACCGTCTGATGCACTTGAATGTCGCAGATGCTCTGAAAGTATTTACGAAGTTGATAACTGCCCCGGATTGTTTTTGAGGATGAGCGTATTCTGATTGACGCGCAGCTTGAATCACAAATGACGCAGCCTATTCGTCTTCTTTTATAGAAACGGGTCGCAAGCGGCCTGTGACAACGAAAAGCAGAACGAGAGACAAGGAATTACGAATCATGGCTGCTCCTGAAGTCATTCAAACGCAGGGACCGGAAAAAGCGGTGTCAGCGGTCAAGCGTGTGCTGATCCTGGGCGGCGGTTATGCCGGTCTGATGGCCGCACGCCGACTGGCGCATCATACCCACCGTCAGCCAGTGGAAATCACCCTGATTAACGGGACGAGCCGGTTTGTCGAACGCATCCGCCTGCATCAGACGGCAGCAGCGGGCAAACTTCGCTCGTTTACCGTGCCGCAGATGCTGGGCGGCGCTCGTGTGCGCTTTGTCGAAGGCTGGGTGACCGCCATCGACCCGGAGCAGCAGCGCGTGACCGTGCGTCTGGCGGGTGGTCCGGCAGGTGGCACGCAATATTACGATTATGATTATATGGTGTATGCGCTCGGCAGCATAGTTGATCTTTCCGGTGTAGCAGGTGCGGCGGAAAACGCGGTATCGGTGGCGGGATATGAGCAGACACTGGCCCTGAAGGACCGGCTGATGGCGCTGAGCCGCGCACACGGTCAGGTGGTGATCGTCGGCGGTGGGCTGACCGGAATTGAGATCGCGACCGAAACGGCGGAGCGCTATCCGGGCCTGCATGTGACGCTGATGACCCGTGGCCGTTTCGGGGCGCAGTTCTCGCCTAAAGGTGAAGCGTATGTCCGCGGTGTGTTCGACCGTCTGAAGATTGAGGTGATCGAACACACGGATGTGCGGCGCATCCATCCCGACCGTGTTGAATATCTGGCGGAAGGGGCTGCGGATGAGAAATCGCTCGCCAGTGACCTGACGATCTGGGCAGGGGCGTTCGGCGTGCCGACACTGGCGCGGGATTCCGGACTGGCGGTGAATGCACGCGGTCAGGTGATCGTCGATGCCCATCTGCGTTCACTTTCGTATCCGAATATCTACGCGGTCGGGGATTCCGCCAATCCAAGTGACGCCATCGGGATGGATGTCGATATGGGCTGCAAGACGGCACTGCCGATGGGCGGTTACGCAGGGGATGATCTGGCGGCGCGGCTGGCTGGCCGTACATGGAAGCCATTTGATTATGGTTATATCATCTACTGTGTCAGTCTGGGACGGCATGCCGGGTTGATCCAGTTGTATCAGCCGGAAGGTGAGATAAAGAACCAGGTGATCACCGGCTGGCTGGGGGCGAAGATCAAGGAGATGATCTGCCAGTCGACCGTGTGGCAGGTCCGGCATCCGCGCTGGATGTTGTACACGAGCCGCCCTGAAGCCTTACGACCGGCGCTGTATCAGGGGGAAAGCGCAGCCTCTGTGGCAGGGTGAGGTGCAGTCTGAAAATGGGCGGGATTGAATCCCGCCCACCGTCTCATAGATCAAAGAGAACAGTGAGTGAAAGCAGTAAGCGGATGAGGACTTCTGATCAGGATAATAGGGTCACAGGGGCAGAGGATGCAGCGCGTGACTTCGAGCAGGACTTCGAGAAGTATCGTCCGCTGTTGTTCTCGATTGCCTATCGGATGCTGGGCAGCGCGATGGAAGCGGAGGATATGGTGCAGGAAGCGTTTCTGCGCTATCAGCGCGTTAATGCTGCCGAGGTGGAGTCGCCGAAAGCGTATCTGACGACGATTATCACACGGCTGTGCCTCGACCAGTTGAAATCAGCCAGAGCACAGCGCGAACAGTATGTCGGCATCTGGCTGCCGGAGCCGCTGGTGACGCACGACGGGACTGACTTCGCGGGGATTGAGCTTCCCGGCACGGCCTATGCGCGCCGCGAGTCGATCTCTCTGGCGTTCCTGCATGTGCTGGAACGGCTGTCTCCGGTGGAGCGGGCGGTGTTTCTGCTGCGCGAGGTGTTCGATTATCCCTACAGTGACATCGCCCGGATGATCGGCAAGCGTGAGGATAACTGCCGACGCTATTATCATAACGCCAAGCGCGATCTGATGGCGCACCGTCCGCGCTTTGAGGCATCGACCGAGGGGCACCGTGCCCTGATCGAACGTTTTGTGAAAGCGGTCAGTACAGGGGATATCGACGTGCTGACGGAACTGTTGGCCGAAGATGTGCAGTTGGTTTCTGATGGCGGCGGAAAGGCCCCGGCATCCCCGCAGCCGGTTTATGGACGGACGATGGCGCTGCGTCTGTACCGCAACCTTGGACGCTTTATCCCGGAAGACGGACAGGTCCTGATAACGGAAATCAATGGGAGTCCGGCGCTGGTGCTGCGGGACACGCACCGGATTCTGGCTGTGGTGACCTTCACCATTATCGAAGGACGAATTCAACTGGTGCATAACCTGTTCAACCCCGACAAGCTGCAGAAGATAGAACCGTCACTGGCTGATGCTGAAGCAATCGCGTTTGATGACAGCCCATCGGCCTGAGTGGCAGTGGTACCAGCGATCAGAATTGAAAACGGGGAAGGCGTCGTTCATCGGACACCTTCCCCGTTTTTGTGCTACAGGTTACAGGACTAAACCGTCAGGTTATCCTGCTTCTTCGGTTGCGGCGGCTTCTTCCGTCGCGGCGTCGGTTTCCATGTCGGATTCCGCATCAGCGTCGGTCATGGTCATCGGATCGGTGAAGACCTTCTCGGTGACTTCGGCGCTGCCATCTGCCCGGAAGGTGACGGTGAAATCATAACCGGGTTCAAGCTGGACCGGGACACCTGCCAGATTCTGACCGGTTGGGCCGGTGCCAGGGGCATAAGCGCCGAAGGTCGCGGCTTCGCTGCCGAGTGTGATGTAGTCGGTTTCACCACCAGCGTCGAGCTGCGGGACCAGAATCTCGCCGATCGGCATCAGCAGGATTTCAACAGCGTCAGCACGTTCGCTGACGAAACGCACGCGGCTGGTGTCACGCGGGCTGGCGATCACGATCGGGGTGACGACAGCCTGATCACCGGTGCTGGTCAGCAGGATGGTGTAATGCATGTGCTGATCCAGTGTCACGCTGATCGGTTCGCCCACAGCGTTACCTTCGGCATCGGTGATGCTGATGTTCGCATCGGCGGCGGGCAGGTCCACGTCAGCGGTCCCCATCCATTCCAGCCCCTGTGCCAGCGGATCACCGCCCTCGACGTTCACACTCAGACCGCCGAGGTACGGGTTTACATTTGCCACGCGCACACGCGCCACATCTTCAGTGATATTGCGCACTACGTTCAGCGGCTCCAGCAGGAAGCTGGCCTGCTCCTGTGTCCCGACCGCCATCACCAGCCAGGTGCTGTTGGAGGTCAGTTCCCAGTCGAACTGGGTGAGGGCTTCGCTGTCAGCGGCGCTTCCGGCGGCACGCGCGATGAAGGTATGCGCACCAGAGGGCAGACGCACTGCGCCAGTGTATTCACCCAGCATCAGGTTAGTCACCAGCGGAGTCGCCAGGTCGTTCAGGTAAATATCAATCGGGCCGGAGTCCGGGGAGACGTGGGCAAAGCGCACGAAGCCGGAACCCGCTTCCGGGTCGAGCAGGTCATCGACATTGGCGACGACGGCACTGCCATTGCCGCTGTAGAACGGATCGCCTGCCATGCTGTCGCTGGCTTCTTCGGTTGCCGCCATTTCTTCAGTTGCAACGGGTGCTTCGGGTTCGGGTGTTTCTTCGGACTGCGCGCTGACACTCAGGCTGGCAATCAGCAGCAGTGCCACACTGAACAGGATGGCCGCCATGCGGGCGGTGATACGGAATGTCTTCATGCTTCACTCCTTATAGTAGTCGGTCGTCATTCAGGTTTCCGTAGATAAGGGATGCGGCTGGCGTGATCCCAGCCGCTGCAAAACACTGTATCACCGAAAACGGCCCTAAAGTGCGGATACTTAAAGACTACTCAGGCAGAAGCGTCAAAGTCTAAGGTGGGTTTAAACTGGGATGGGACCTCAATACTGAGTATGAGTCCTCCGTTATAATTGAAGCGTAGGCTGCACGGTCCGCTGTCTGTAGAATGGACGGCGTTTGACTTTTATAGGCGATTTGATTGAAGCGATTGAAACGAGATCGACTGTTGATGTTACGCGGGTTCCGTTATTCCTCTTTTGCTGATGAACTTTGCCGGTGGGAACGCTGGTTGTCTGTACTCTGGATGGCGCTCGGCCTGATGGTCTTTGCGGTAATGAGCGTCCGTGCGCAGGATGTCACACCAACGTCGGTCAATGCTGCGCCGCAGATCACCTACGGCGAGGTCGTCGCGGCGCGGCTGGATGGCGCAGTACCGAGTCGGGTCTACCGCTTTGAAGGCCGGCGCGGGGAATATCTTGATATTCGATTGACGGTCACCTCTGGCACGCTGGACCCGGTGCTGACGGTGCTGGATGCCTCCGGGACGGCGCTTATCAGCCGTGATGACAGTGAAGGCGCACGCGCCCCGCATGTGCGGCAGTTACGCATCCCGGCGAATGGCGAATATACGGTGGTGGTGGCACGCTTCGGCTACGGACTCGGCAGCACGTCCGGCGATTTCGAACTGGTGATCACACGGGTCGGCGTCAGCTTCGAGTCCGGCAGTGCGCTGCGCTATGGCGACACCGTCGCGAATACGGTCAACGATAGTCAGGTGGAAGTCTATTACAGCTTCCGGGCAGAGCGTGGGGACATCATCACGCTGACGATGCTGCGCGACTCCGGCAATCTTGACCCGTACCTGTACATCGTAGATCGCAACAGGCGCATCATTGCGGAAAACGACGACCGCGACGGCTCGACCAATTCGCAGATTGCCGATCTGGTGATTGAGGAGACCGACTCGTTTCTGATTATCGCCACGCGGCGCGGCGGCCCAGCGGGGACGACCAGCGGTGAATTTCTGCTGACGTTGCAGCGTGCGGAGTCCAGCGGCGTCGGGATTTCGCCACAGGTCGCGATCCGTTTGCAGCCGGATCGCCCGGTAGAAGGTGAGATCACCGCTGATAAACTTCAGCTTTACTACGTCTTTCAGGCGCGGCGCGATGACATCATCACCCTGCGCATGAACCGCATCAGCGGCAATATCGACAGCTTCCTGAGCCTGACGAATGCCAATCTGGAAGAGCTGGTCAACAATGACGATGTGGCCGATGGCAATCAGAACGCGCAGATTGCCGAGTATCGCATTCCAGCGGATGGCACCTATTACGTGATCGCCACACGGTACAGCGGCGAAGGCAGCCAGACGACGGGGCGCTTCCGGCTGGAGATGGTCTCGGTCGGCAATGCCTTCGAGACGGTGGACGAAGACGCATCCCGTATGGTCTACGGTTCGACCGCGACCGGTAATATCAACAGCGGGGCGACGACGGCACTGTTTGCCTTCTACGGTGTGCAGGGTGATACGCTGACCAGCACCGTGACTCGCAGCGAAGGCTCACTGATTCCGGCTTTGGCGCTGCTGGATGCCGATCAGCGGGTGCTGTCGAGCGGCACTTCAGAGGATACGCTGACGGCACGGATCGAGCGCTTCACGCTTCCGCGTACCGGCATCTACTATCTGCGTGTCTCACGGGCGGAGCCTCCGGCTGATCCGACCAGCGGGTCGTTCATCCTCGTCCTGGCGGAGTTGTTTAATTGAGGGATAGGTTTGGGCTATAGATGCATTGTAGGGACGCGATACATGCCGTGCATGTCCGGGGCTTCCGCTGTGGTGACGATATGCCATTTGCGGACGTGCCGTCGCGTTTCTACACAGCGCGTAGGATGTAGGGACAATGCAGGCATTGTCCGCCGTTCTCATAACATTCAATTGGTCCCTTCGGGAGAAATCAAAATTGCAATCATCTCCGCTTAATGAAACAGAGGAGCGTATGTTAGCCGAAGCGCGATTTCTTGAAGAAACAATGCCTTCACCACCGTGGAATCATTGGATCGAGATACGTGCTGCTGGTGTCATCGCCGCTGGCTGGACTTCAGATAATCGTTTTGTCCTTATTTCGCATGATGGATACAGCATTAATGATCCTATAAGCGGAGAAATGCTTCACCGTGACGCTGAAAGTGAAGCAACGTATGATGCGATGCATCATAATGACCTTCGCTTTCGCATTCCCCTGACAGGCGAAGACATTGATATTTTTGGTGTATCGGCAGGAGATGGAATACATATGACCGATGGCTGGCACCTTGATGTCATTTACCCCTGGTGGCCCAGACCGACGGTCACATTGTACTTATCCTACCCGGGTAGGGTAAATTTTATTGGCAACCGTACCGCGATCAAATTCGGTATCTACACCGACTGGATTAAAGCCGGGTTCTCCCCTTCAGGAAAACACTTTGCCATTATTGGTTCATCAGGTGCCGAAATCCACTCGAAGCTTCAGAAAAAAGTGAAGTCGATTGTCCTTTAGAGGTATCAATCGGTTTAGAGTGGACCTCATAATCTCAACACAACCTCAAACGGCTCGACAATCGGGCTGTAGCACATGACAGACTCCGGAGCGTGAAACTCCGGATGCGCCAGCCAGAATCTCCGCACCGCCGCGAAGTCTAACGGATCGGCTGCCGTCAGTGCCGCTAATTCGTCCAGCAGATGCAGCGCGTCGTCATCCAGTTCGAGGCCATAATTCATCCAGCCCCATGTATCCCACAGCAGAAGCTCGACGCGGTTCAGCGTACACAGGTCGCTGAGCATCCGCACACGGATCGGCCACATCCCTCTGAAGAAATCATCATCCGGTGCGCCGCCAAACAGGTTCGGATCAGCCTCGCCTGCCTGACACATCTGCCATGCCGCCCCACCGACCAGAAAGCGGTCACGCGGGATGTCGTGGACATCGAAGTCGATCTGATTATGCCGCATCAGCCGTGCGTCCTGTTCGGGATCGACCAGTATCCAGCGCTGCTGGACGACATTCCAGTATTCTGCGACGACATGATCGACATGGAAGCCTTCGCCACCGGGCAGTCGGATATAGGTTGCGAAGCCCACGCGGTTACGCGCCGGAATCCCCTGATGCCGCAGCATCGAGACCAGTGTCAGCGCGGCATCGTGACAGCAGCCGACTACGCGCCGATCTTCAGGGCGTGGCTGTGTGATCGGCGCGGGATCGAGTTCCAGGGCGCGGCGCAGGCGGGCATCGATGTGACGCAGGTCCACCTCTTTGCGGCGTTCCACGTCCTGCGGCGAACGCGAGTCCATATAGTGGACGTAGATACCGCGCACGATCGAGCACAGTGCATCAATCTGCGGCGTGCCGTTGGCGTTGAGCGGCGGGAGCGCGTCGTAGGCCGATGCAAATTCTCCGGGATCAGTGAAGCGCGTCTGCAGGATATAGAAGTCCAGTTCATTCTCGGTGACAGGGGCGTTCATGGCAGGGTCTCCGGTGGTCATATGATACTCGCAGTATCCACCTGAACCGGAAAGGGAAGCGTCCCAAAAGTTGGTGTTTTGACGAGGATCGAGTTATCTTATGGGTCTTCTGCTGAGCATTTTATCGCGCTCCGGTTTCCTCTCACTTTGGACATCAGATGATCTGAAAAACGGTCAGCAATCTGTTGCGGATTTCCTTGATTTACGGCATAATTAGAATGTTTGTTCTGGTTAAAAACTGCCGAAGGAAAACACCCTATGGACCCGTACCGCGAAGACCTGAAACCCATCATTGATGAACTGATCGACCGCCCCGGTGTGAAACCCGGAAAGTCGTTTGGCTATCCTTCCTATAAAGCACCGAATGGCAAAATCTTCGCGTTTGTCGGCAGCAAGGGCCTGATCCTCAAGCTTCCGCAGGACCGCGTGCAGGAACTCATCGCGGCGCATGACGAGATGCATCAGTTTTCGCCGGGTGGAGATGGCTCTGGTGTGTGGAAGGCGTGGATTAACATCGATCACCCTGATGCCGAGGTTTACCCCCAGTATCAGCATCTGATCGATGAAGCGATGGAATACGTGATGGACTAAAGCAGCGTCATCTGCTGCGGCGGACGACTGCCGTTCAGCAGGATATACGGTGCAGACTGCTCCGGTGCGCGGATGCTGAGCTTACGAAGCTGCGCGAGGTCGGTCAGATGAGTGGAGCGGCGGGCGCTGACAATGGCGTCTGCCGCTTTTGGTCCAAACCCCGGCACGCGCAGCAGTTCCTCTCGTGAGGCGGTCATGATCTCAACCGGCACATGTGTCAGATGGTCATCTGCCCATGCCTTCTTGGGATCGACATCCAGCCGCAGATTGAGCGACTGCGCAAACGACAGTTCCTCGACATTCCAGCCATAATCGCGCAGCAGAAAGCTGGCCTGATACAGCCGGTGTTCACGCAGCGGATCGACCGGTGGCAGATTCTCGAACGGGGTATGCAGCACCGGCGAGAAAGCCGAGTAGTATGTCCGCACGATTCCCCACTGCTTCATCAGTCGTTCGGTGAGTGACAGCAGTTCGACATCCGTATCCCCAACCGCGCCGACCACGAACTGTGTCACCGGGCGCGCCAGCTTCTCATGCGGGTGCTTCTGGCGGATGTCATGCACCCAGCGCAGCATCTGCAGCAGTTCAGCATCGAAATCCTTCTTCGGCGCAAGCGCGTTCAGGCGTTCCTGTGTCGGTCCCTCAAGGTTGACCGAGACCCGATCCGCAAGCTGCATGATGCGGTAAAGCTGGTCGTACTCGAT
>JAEZAF010000247.1 GCA_023430545.1 Chloroflexota bacterium | reverse complement strand
AAGTCATTCACCTCGATTGACAATTACCGCAGTGGATCTGAAAATTAACAGGCAGGCCCACTCCCTACTCCTATATTTCCGAGGCAATAAAAAACCGGCGCAGTGTTCGAGACTGCGCCGGTTTCTGTTTTAGCTGCGATGCTGGATCAGATGCGATTACTTGACAGCGACGGTGTCTGCCCAGTTCTGCGGCATCAGCACGAGGTAGCGGGCGATCCAGCCGGTTTCACCTTCGATCATGACCTGCACCCAGGTATTGCTGCTGTTGCGGCCAATCACGTACACCGACTGTGAGGCGGCCAGTGACCTGATCACCGGGGCGGTCAGACCGGGTGCTTCACGGAAATTGACGCGGGCGCGGGTGGTCCCGATGACATGGTCCGCTTCGGGGGCATCGCCGATTTCTTCGACCAGTTCCGGCTGCTTGTTTTCATCGTTATACAGATCACGGATCAGCACCGGGGCGCTCGGCTCGACAACTGCGACGCTGGCGAGATCACCGCTGACGACGACTGCGCAGCGCGATACCCAACCTTCGACACCATACTGTTCAATGCGAAGCCACATATCGAGGTCGGTGGCGTTGCCACGGCAGACACGGGCAGCATCAAAGTCATTGCGACCGGTGACGGTCAGTTCACCGCCGTAGAAAGTGCTGCGGGTGCTGTATTCCACACCGTCACCCGTGCGGACGTTCACGGCACCTTCATTGACGGTGATGGTCACCGCTTCCTGTCCAAAGACAGCGGGTACAGCGGTCAGCAGCAGGGCGATCAGCAGAATCAGCGAGCTTACAGAAAAACGTTTCATGATTGTGGCTCCTCTTAGGGTTAATGTATTGTGTAAATTAAAGTGATGACATGAGTATAGGTGAACGCTGTGGGTTGAACTGGACGCAGACGCTACGCACAGATGTCGGCTGCTCTACGCATCACCTACGGTAATAAATCGCTAAGAATTAGATGCAGTGTTGTAATATATCGTTAGACTCAAGTGTATGTGCGAATACCTGTAAGCATCTGCATGGCTGGATCGTTAAGATCGCTGTGCATAATCAAAGTGGACAGCGTGTCGATAATAGAAGATCTGTCAAATTCGGCAGTTGGGAATTAGAGAAGGGCATCAGCAATTGCTCAGGCATGTATTAAAGAGTATAGTTGTGAGAAAGCTGCTCAAGAGAAACCACAGTCCATCGGAAACCTTAATGTCCGTCCTCAACGATTCCCAACCTGTCCCGCTGGCCTATAACGGGGCCAGTACCGTTCGCATCCGGCAGTCCATCCACGAACAATATACAGTTCCCAAAATCGATTTTCCGGCATGGGTGCTGAGTAACTATGTATGGCGTGGAGATGAACGCCTGCTCGATCTGGGGGCGGGTGCAGGGTTGTACTATCCGCATGTGCGTCGCATTTCGCCGGAAATTGAGTATCACGCGATTGATGTTTCGGAAGAGGCCCTGCGCGCTCATCCGGGCTATAACGAGCCGAATTCGAAGCTGGTGCTGGGCGACGCCCATCTGCTGCCGTATGCTTCCCACCAGTTCGATGTCGTGATGGCGAATCATATGCTGTACCATCTGGAAGATGTCGATCAGGCGCTGACCGAGATCCGCCGGGTGATGAAGCCCAACGGTGTGCTGATTGTGGCGACCAACAGCCAGCAGTCGATGCCGGAACTGCATGTGCTGATGCGTCGTGCAATTATCCTGCTGACACGCACCAGTTCGACCCACGTTCAGCCGCCGCTGCCAACCAGCGATCTGTTCGCGCTTGAGAGCGGCTGCCGCAAGCTGTCGAAGTATTTCTACGGCGTGGTGCGCTACGATCTGCCGGGCAGTCTGGTCTTTCAGGAAAGCGAACCGCTGGTCGCTTACATCGAGAGCACGCGGCCTGATCGCGAACCGCAGCTTCCGCCGGATGTGCCGTGGGATGCGATGATGTCGATCATGAAGCAGCAGATCAACCACCTGCTGAACCATCTGGGCGAACTGGTGATCAATAAGCTGAGCGGCGTGCTGATTGCTTCGGACGCGGGCGGCTTCATCCATGATTTTGCGGAACGCATCCATCAGGAAGACACCGACGCCTGATCAGGCTGTTGGCGGCTGAACTGAAAAGCGCGTTTGGCGTGGCACGTTCGGCTTCGCATCCGTCTGAAGGTCGCTTATGGGAACGCTGTATCTCGTCCCGACACCGATTGGGAATCTGGAAGATATTACGCTGCGTGCGCTGCGGGTGCTGAAAGAAGTCCAGCTTATCGCGGCGGAAGACACGCGCACCAGCCGTGTGCTGCTGTCTCATTATGAGATCAGGACGCCGCTGACCAGCTATCATGAACATAACAAACTCAGTAAGCTCGAAGCGCTGTTCGACACATTGACGAACGGCGATGTCGCGCTGATCTCCGATGCCGGGACACCGGGCATCTCGGACCCCGGTTATGAACTGGTGCAGGCGGCACTGGAACGCGGCTTCCGGGTGGAACCGCTTCCGGGTGCGAACGCGATTACGACCGCGCTGATCGCCTCCGGTCTGCCGACTGACCGTTTCACCTATCTGGGATTCCTGCCGCGCAAACAGCTTGTCGCGTTCTGGCAGGCATTTGAGCGCGATCCGAATACGCTGATCGCGTATGAAAGCCCCAACCGCCTGATCGAAACACTGGAAGCGCTGCAAACCGCATTGGGTGAACGTCCGGTATGTGTGGCGCGGGAACTCACGAAGAAGTTCGAGGAATTTGTCCGGGGGCCGGTGGGTGAGGTGATCGCCCACTTTCAGGAACATGCGCCGCGCGGCGAGATCACGCTGGTGGTGGGCGGCGCGGTGATCGAGGCGGAAACATGGGACGAGGCACGGGTTCGCAGCGCCTTACAGGATCGACTGGATGCCGGAGAGCCGCTGACGAAGGCGGCGAAAGCGGTCGCAGCGGAGTCTGGATGGGAAAAGCGTGTGGTCTATCGTCTGGCACAGGACGAATGAAACCAGAGCCGATGTTTTGCGTATAAAATAATCACTGCGGACGGACACGCAGGTCTGCGGCTGCGCAAAAAAGGTTGGCAGAGTCAGATGATCGCATTGTCAGCAAAACCTGATTTCCTGATCAGCGCCGAAGTCTGTAAGAACTCTGTAAACTCTTGCGAGGGGCCTTTATTGCGCATTGTCCTGACTGGAGAGCCGTCCTATAATTCAACCATGTCTGCTGGCCTACAATAAAGCGAAGTGCGACTGACTGGTGAGGGTTTCCACACAACCAACTGGTATCACTGTTCCCCCAACTTTAAACAAACCCAGACTTCGGCGCGGACGACGGCTGCTCGAATGGATTGACCTGATCGTGACAATTGGGGCGATTTACGCGCTGGTCAACCTGACGACGGTGCGTTTTATCGTCGATGGCGTGAGTATGGCCCCAAACTTCGAGACCGGGCAGTTCATCATCGTCAGTCGGGCCAATTATCTGTTTGGCGAACCTGAACGCGGTGACATCGCGGTCTTTCATTTCCCACAGGATCCGACAGAGGATTACATCAAGCGCGTGATCGGGCTGCCGGGGGATACGATCGAGTTCCGCAGTCAGCAGGTGTATGTCAATGGCGAGCTGCTGTACGAACCTTACATCAATGAACCGTGTGAACCACGAAACTGCCCCGACGCGGTGTATACCATGGGGCCGGATCATTATTTTCTGATGGGGGATAATCGCAATCACAGTTCTGATTCCCGTGCTTTTGAAGGCAGGGGTGAGGAAGGTGAAGAATTCCGTGTACGTCGCGAACATATTGTCGGCGAGGCGATCATCCGTTACTGGCCTCAGGATGCCTGGGGAATTATCAACAGGATAGGCTATCCCGAATAACCATGACTGTAACACCTGATATTGAATCACTTCCACGTCCGCGTCTGCATCGTCCCGGCCTGGTGCTGGAACTGCTCAGCACCGTGATGTTTATCATCGCTGTTTATGTACTGGCGGAGATGGCAATCCCGCGCTCCAACCTTGAAGGGCCGAGTATGCAGCCGAATCTGCACGCCGGTCAGTACCTGATTATCAGCCGGCTGGATTACCTGTTTGGTGATCCGCAGCGGGGTGACGTCGCCGTTTTTCAGGCCCCGGATAAGGACCCTAGCGAGCCGCGTCTGATCAAGCGCGTGATCGGGCTGCCCGGTGAAACGGTGACCGTCAGCGGGGATGATGTCTTTATCGACGGTCAGAAGCTGGATCAACCCTATTTTATCCTGCGGCCCTGTACGCGTAACTGTCAGGAACAGACATGGACCCTGGGGCCGGATGAATACATCATGCTGGGCGATAACCGCAGCGACAGCCGCGATTCGCGCAGTTTCGATCAGGTCGATCGCAGTCTGATTGTTGGCAAGGCGGTATTCCGATACCTGCCAGTGTCCGAAATTGGCGTGATTGACACGTTCCGCTAAAATGAAAGGTATGATCCCACGCTCAGGTGGCGTCATAGGTAGAAAGAAGCTATCCACATGAGTCAGATGAACGCTCACGAATGTCCCCGGTGCCAGATTGGGCACCTGCAAGCTGGAAAGACCGCCTTCACGCGGGTAATTAATGGGGCTGTCGTCAGCGTACCTGAGGTCAAGGTCTATAGCTGCGATGTCTGCGGCTATCAGGACTTTGACCGCGTCACGATGGCGCGGCTGCAAACACTGCTGGGCAGTGTGGGCATCGACGTACTCGATGACAGCCGACCGATGACGAAGTCGTCACCATTAGAGGTTGATGGGCTTGAATCGGCCAAGCTGCCCCGCCCGAAACCCTAACTGAACCCTGTCTGAACCCGAATGCAACTGTCATGGCGGCCCATGTGCGCCGCCTGACAGTGCCCTGTGTCTGCTGTGGTTTCAGCAGACCGTGACTTCTCCCGATGCGAGATGACCACCCTCGACGAACTGCTTGCCTCGATTTTTGATGCCGATGCCAGAGAGTCCGCACTGTATACGGACTTTGCCGCATGGGTCAAAGGATCGCGCCGGTTCAAGGCCTTCTCCATACAGTACGGCGTCAAAATCCGCTCCAAACTTAAAAGTCTGCGCGATGAAGGCGGCCTGCACGATCTGCGGGCTGAGCTGAACGCGGCATCCCTGCTGCTGACTGAAGCGCGCTTTACCCTCGAATACGAAAGATACACAGCATCCCGCCAGCGTGGGCCGGATTTCACCGTCACCTTCCGCACGCATACACCGTTCAATGTCGAAGTCCGGCGGATACGCAGTACCGAACTGGATGATCGTGATGCAGAAGCCCGAACCGGCAAGCTGATGGCGGTCCTGTGTGACAAGGTGGGGCAGATGCCGCCGAGTATCATCAATGTGCTGTGGCTGACCGCCGAACGCGGCATCTCCGAAGATGACCTCACCCACGCGGCGGTCACACTGCGTCAGATGGCCGAGCGCAAAACCGATGAATATTTTCAGCGGCGCGGCTTTAAGCATTCCGCCGATTTCCTGCGACAGTACAGCCATCTGAGCGCGATCCTGTTACATCAGGCGGGGCAGAACACGCTCTGGCTGAATCCGCTGGCGCGACATAAAACACCGCCGGAAATCGCGAATGTGCTCCGGCGGCTGAGGTGAATGAATGGAAGCGGTGAAGCCGTTATGCCGGGGCGGGCAGCGGCGCACCGATCTGCTGCTGTAAGCCTGCCAGTGCACGGAAGGCCGCAACACGCACGGCTGGATCACGGCTGCGGAGTGCGGTATACAGCGCACCCGTGTTCCCGACCAGCCCAAGCTGGCTGATGGCCTGTGCAGAAAGCGCGGTCAGGGTTGGGTCCTCGTCAGCCAGTGCCTCAACCAGTGCTTCTTCCGGACTGCGTGCGCCCACTTCCTCGCCCTGTTTCTCGACCCAATCCATCAGCCAGCCGATCTTCTCGACATCCGGGTATGCACGCAGACGGGTATCGGTCGCGTGCATGTCGATAAAGACCTGCTGCGCGGCGGAGCGTACATACCACTGCGGGTCTTCGAGGAAGACTCGGTAAATGGAGATGATGGCCCACGGTGCGGGCACACGCCCCAGACCGAAGACGGCAGCCCGTCGCAGGCCGAGATCATCACTATTGATAGCCTCATACAGCACCGGATAGCCTTCGGCTGGCAGTGCGGCAAACGTCTCGGCGGCGGCACGCTGAAGCGGCTCCGAGCTGCCGGTGATGATGACCGCGAGCTGTTCCATCGCTTCGTCGGTGGCAATCGGGCCATTTGCCAGCGCCGCTGCCATCTGGACGCGGCTGTCGGCGTCGTTGAGCGGTTCACGCAGGGCACCTACCGCCAGCGGATCACGGGTCGCGCCCAATCCCAGACAGGCGAGGATGCGGATATCAGGATCACTACTGCGCAGCGCACGTCGCAGGCTGTTGACAGCCGCCGGATCACGGCTGGCGACCAGCGCCGCCGCTGCCCGTTCGCGCAGGGTAGAAAACTGATTCGGAAGATTGAGCAGATTATCGAGTTGTTTCAGCACGGATGCACGCCAACTGGCGTTACTGAGACTGGTCGCCAGCCAGTACGCCATCCTGAGCACCGAGTCGTACAGCACGTCGGGCGGCAGATCCAGCCGCGACTGAACCGCTGGTTCGATATTGGCATGACCAGCACCGTAAGCAAACGCCCATGACCATTCCGGACGGCGGGCCTTATCGCGCATGGTGACGGCGTCCATCTCGCGCAGCGTCAGGCTGGCGAGATAGGCAGCGATGCGCGACTGGCGGAACTGCCAGCGGCCATCCTGATAGCGGTGGACCAGCCGTGCGCTTTCCAGTGTGCGTAAAAGCTGCGTCTGCGCCTGATTTAACCGGGCAGCAGCTTTGGCATCAGCGGCATCTGCACCGGCTTTCGCGGCGGCGACTTTCTGCAGGCTCTGTTCGTCAAAGGGGCCGCGCTCCAATTGCAGCACCGCAGCGGCAGCGGCCTGTGTCAGTATCTCATCTGAGAGGCCCAGTCCACGCAGATAGGCATGGACCGCATCAGACAGCGAAGCGCCGCGTTCTTCCTCGACCGTCAGATCCCCGGCAAAGATCCCGCGCATAACCACTGCCGCATCAAAGGATGAGAGGCCGCGAATCTGCGCTTTGGCCTGTGCGATTATCTCATCGGATGGCGTGCCACCGCGTCCGGCAATGCGTGACCAGCGTGCAGCCCACAGATCCACCGCCGATTCACTCAGCATGTCGTTCCACGGGCGCATATAGACGGGTGTCAGGCCTGCGCGTGTCAGGCCGTCAAAGCCGCTGGCTGGGCCGGACACGATAATAAAATTGCGCCGGTATTCGCGGATAAAGGCGCGAAGCCAGTGGCTCAACTGCTGGCGCTCCGGGCCGGAAAGATCATCGTAGCCGTCGAGCAGCACCAGCGCGGCACCGCGATTGAGGTATTCATACAGTTTGCGCGGGATCACCTTGGCGGTCACGCCGCGATACTGCATCTGGATGGCGCGTACCAGCGGTTCAGCGGGATCTGCACGGCGGCCTAATGCTTCAATCTCTGGCAGCACATGTCCGAGATCGACATACAGTGGCAGCAGACGCTTGAGCAGCGGGACACTGCCACGGCGCTGATCCTGTAAGCCGGGATCGCGTGATGGGCCGCTGTCCTGTGCCTGTTCTTCCGCCAGACGCTCATGGGCGCGTTCTTCCAGCGCGACACGATCCTTGATGCGTGTGGCGCGTTCGTCCGCCTTGAGCAGCGCTTCTTCCGCTTCAAGCTGGAGCTGAACAGCATCCTTCGGTGGCTTGAAATCAACCTGACTCAGACTCCACAGTGCGATGGTTTGCAGGGCGGTGGTGCGTCCACTACCCGGCAGACCGAGCAGGGCCAGTGCGCGTTCGCCGTGGCCGAGATCTTCAATCGACAGGGTATGGAGATTGTAGGCGGCGTGCAGGGCCGGGTAATCATGCACCAGCGGGATGATATGGAACGGGTCGCGGTTGACTTCTTCATCATCCAGCGCGGCAAACGGCTCCGGTGCGATGAAACGTGGCTCGACCACAAGATCGCTGAGGGGGACGGATGCGCCTGCGAGATGTCGGCTCTGAATCAGCTTCAACAGTTCGCCGACATAGCGGCCTTCCGGGCTGCGCGTGGCGTAGCGCTGTGCTGTTTCCCGCCGCTGCTCTACCGACTGTCTCATGGAGCTGATGATGCCCCGCGCCTGATACAGTGCAAAGGCAGTCGCCCAGCCTGACAGCAGACCGACGAGGAAGTTTTTAGGTTCAAACTGAAAATCTATCATGCCGAAACCTTTGCTAAACGCTGTGATGCCTGTGCGTGATCAGGGTGCCGGGTGCGTATCGCACCGTCTTTACTGTTCCCTATCGTAGCCGGTTATGACGTACGATGAGCTTAAGATTCTAGACCGGAGTCGACAGTTCGAGCAAATTGCCATCCGGATCGCGCAGATAGACCGACTGAATCGGGCCGGTCGCACCGGTACGTGCGACGATCTCACTTTCCGGCTGTATATGCTCATGCCGCAGGACTTCCAGCACGGTTTCCAGCGGCGTCTGGACGATGAAGCACAGATCTGCTGATCCGGGTGTCGGCGTGTGTGCCTTCGGCTCGAATTCCGCCCCCGCCTGATGCAGATTGATCTTCTGACTGCCGAAGCGCAGTGCCTTGCGGCCTTCGCCAAAGGTGATGACTTCCATCCCCAGAACGCGGTGGTAGAACTCGCACGTCTGGTCGATGTCGCGCACTGTCAGCACAAGGTGATCGAGATGGTTAACGCGAATTGATGTCATGAGAACTGGAAGCGATCCACCAGAATGCGGCCACAGTTGGTGCAGGTGATCAACTGATCCCCCCTCTGTACCTGCTGGACGATGTTCATGGTCTGCTCGATCCCACACACGCTGCAGCTGACCCCTTTCAGGACGGATACCGGCTGATGTGCCTTGCGCGGCTTTAATCCACTGTAGAGCTTCAGGCTGTCGGCCTGCACCGGCTTCAGCGCGTCCTGGCGCTTCTGCTGAAGCTGCTGCATCGACTGCTGAAGCTCAGCCTGTTCTTTGAGCAGTTCGGCATGGGCTTCTTCCCATGTACCGGTAGTCTCCGCCAGCACAGTCTGAAGCCGGTCGAGATCGGTCTGCGCTTCTTCATTATGGAACATCGCTTCCAGCAGCCGTTCTTCAAGTTCGGCTGTGCGGCGCTTCAGCGACTCGATCTCCTGCTGCATTTCCTGCATGGTCTTCGGGTTTTTGACGGTGCCGCTGTAAAGCTGTTGTTCGGTCTGCTGGGCTTTCTGCTGGACGGATTTGAGTTCAAGGTCAAGATCACGGGTGCGGGTACGCAGCGGGACAAGCCGCTGTTCGGCCTGTGTGACGGCGGCCTGTGCATCATCTACGGCCTGACGGTTGGCAAGCTGCGTGCTGATTTCATCCAGCCGCTTCTGCTGGCGCCCGAGCTGTAAATCGATCTGCTGAAGTTGATAGAGTGCTTCTGCCTGATTCATGGTGGTCCGCTGGTTTGGCTGGTCGGATAAATACCTGTTTCGATCAATACAGAGAGAGGATCTGCGGGTGGGATTGTCAGTGCGTCATGAAGACCACCGTCCCGCCGTTTACTGTTCAATACGGGTTTGTCGGGTACAATCGTAAAGAGTATCTGATACAGTCAGCGGCGATCCTTGTACAGTCACCGAATTGTAGACTATTTTGCATCAGAAGCCGAACACATCGATGGAATTTTGCGCACCCTGCCTCTGTAACCTGTCACCCACTGCCGGCGCCCATCGATGCAGGAACGGCCTGAGCGGCTTCCCTAACCCAAACGTTTCCATACGGGATCAGTAATGCGAACAGGATATACAGGACACGTATCCCCTTCTGAGTGGCGCTGGGTCATTATGCTGAGCAGTGTTTTGGTGCTGGCAGCGCTTTTTCCCTTTCTGTGGGTGGCCGTCAGCAATCCGGCATCCGAGGATCAGCGCTTCATGGGGGCGCTGCATGATTACGCCAACACCGCCGGCTATCTCTCCAAGATGATTCAGGGATCGCAGGGGGAATGGCTCGGCCAATATCTCCATACGCCGGAACCGCACAACGGGGTCCTGATTGACAGCCTGTATACGGTGCTGGGGCAGCTTGCCCGTCTGACGCGCATCCCGGTGATTGTGCTGTTCCATGTCGCACGCATCGGGGCGGCATTTTTCATGTACGCCGGGATTTATTATCTGGGCGCGACCATCTGGATGCGCCTGCGTTCGCGGCGGGTGTTTTTCGTGCTGGCGGTCTTCAGCTCTGGCCTCGGATGGCTGCTGGCCCCGCTGCTGAACGAATTCAATTTTCCTGATCTGCTTTACCCCGAGCTGTACCCGTTTTACAGCACACTGGTCAATGTGCATCTGCCGCTGGCGGTCGGATCGATGGCGATCCTTGTCAGCGCGATTATCGAGGTGCTGCGACCGGGCACGCTTGCCAGCCCCACCGTCAGCAACGAGGGGGCGACGATCTTCTGTTTCAGCTTTCTCGTCACATTTCTGTATCCGCCGGGGATCGTGCCGATTGGCATCGCGTTTGTGGTGGTGCTGCTGGCGCGGATGCTTCAGCATCGGGGGGTATCATACGGCCTGCGCTGGATTTTATGCCTGATCCTCCCGGCGGTGCCGATGCTGCTGTACTACGGCACGGTTATTATGTATAACCCGGTGGTCAGTCAGATCTGGGTGAATCTAAATCGCGATCTGCTGCCGCCCCTCTGGATTTTCGCCCTCAGCCTCGGTCTTCCGCTGCTGATCGCGCTGCCGGGCCTGTACCGTGCAATCCGCCGCTTCGAGCAGGACGGCAATCAGATCATGCTGCTGTGGCTGCTGGCGATGGTCCTGCTGATTTATCTGACGCCGGTGATTCAGATGAGCTTCGGCCTCGGCCTGATGCTGGCAATCGCCTATTTCGGCACACGCTCGGCAGAAGATTACTGGTTCCGGCTGGTCCCGCGCCGCCGTCGTCGCTACCGCACATTGGTCGCCCTGCTGCCTGTTATCAGCCTGAGCCTGCTGGTGGTGCTGGCATCACCGATGCCCGCTTTTCTCTCCAGTGCCTCACGGGTGGGCAGCAGTCTGATGCTGGAGACCGATTATCTCCGCCTGTTCGAGTGGCTGCGCATGCGTCCTGATCAGAATGCGGTCGTGCTGGCCGCGCCTCAGGTGGGGGTGTGGCTTCCGGCATGGAGTGGACAGCCGGTAGTCTACGGCTCTGCCCATCAGACACTGAACGCAGGGCAGAAGCGGTCTGTGGTGGAAGGCTGGTACCGTGATGGTGACAATGGTAACTGCGACGCGCTCCTCGACGGGACCTATACCGCGCACAAGCGCTATCAGGTACAGTACGTAGTCTATGGCCCGCGTGAACGTATCCTTGGTAATGCCCCCTGTCTGACGACACTGGATCGGCTGGTCTCCTTTGGCGGTGTGCAGCTTTATGTCGTCCCGATAATGCCGACCGAGGACTGAAGCACAAAACAAACGCCGACTGTATCATTCCCGATACGGTCGGCGTTTTTGTTATCAGATGATGATGCTCAGCTTATGATGAAGCGGCAGGGGTGGTCTCAGCCGCCGGGATAAATCCGCGCTCTTCCAGCCAGTTGAGGATAATTTCGACAGACTGATCAACGGTTTCCGGATCGGTAAGAAGATGAATATCCGGGTTGACAGGGGCTTCATACGGGTCGCTCACACCGGTGAAATTCTTGATTTCACCTGCGAAGGCCTTCGCGTACATCCCCTTGACATCGCGCTCTGCACAGACTTCCAGCGGGGCATCGACGAAGACTTCGATGAAGTTGGTGGTCTCACCACGGACATAATCACGGGTGGCGGCATACGGCGAGATGAAGGACGCCAGCACGCCGACGTTGTTGCGGCTCAGCAGCTTGGCGACAAAGGTCACGCGTTCGATGTTCTTGTCACGGTCTTCCTTGGAGAAACCGAGATCACGGGTGAGCTGAGTGCGGACGATGTCCCCATCAAGGCGCTCGATGCGGATGCCGCGCTCACGCAGCTTCGGCTCCAGGGCAATGGCGATGGTGGTCTTACCTGCGCCTGATAACCCCGTGAACCACAATACAAAACCAGGATACTCTGTCATTTGGTGCGATCTCCGAACCAGAAACTCATTGAACGAATGGAGTGCCGACATTGTAAGTTAAACGGCCTCTGAATAAAGACTCAATTTTAATTTTATGGCATTTTAACGAATACTGGTGCCTGAAATCCCTTCCGGGGCCGCTACGCCCATCAGATCGAGGATCGTCGGCATCACCTCGAACAGCGATTGGCCATCGACCCGGCCCCGGCTTTTGCCATTTGGCTCATGCAGGATGTACATCCCTTCCACGGCATGATTGGCATCATCCGGACCGGTGTCGTTTTCCAGCGTGTAATGCCTGCCGTATCCAAGACTGCCGACGGATCGCCAGTGCAGATCCCCGAAATAGACAATCAGATCCGGCGCGATGCCGTTAACTTCGCGGTAAATATCCTGCGGTTTAAATGCCTGCGTCTTCAGCGGCTGTCCCTGCGCATCCGGAATGGCGCACAATGCCACTGCCAGCTCATCGCGCACTTTCTCGAAATCTTCCGGTGCGATGATTCCCTGCGGTTCACGTCCGGCCACATTCAGCGAGACGCGGCCATAATAACCGCCGCTGCCCCATGCCCGTGTCCGCGACCAATCGACGTTCTGTTCATCAAACGCCGTGATCACGCCTTCTGCTGGCGGTGTTTTCAAGGCCAGCCAGCCGTTGCGCCACAGCCATTCGTTCAGGCAGATTGCACCGTCCATCCGCCTGACACCGTGATCACTGACGACCAGCACGGCGGTCGAGTCGTCGATGCGTGATAATAACTCGCCGATCTGTGCATCAACCGTGCGGTAATAATCGCGGATGGCATACTTGAACGGGTTTCCGGCTTCGTGCAGCCGGTGCTGCGGATCATGATAACGCCAGAAGGCGTGATGGATGCGATCTGTCCCCATATTGACGTGCATGAAGAAGTCCCACGGCTTGCTTTCCATCAGATGACGGATGACACGATACTGCACCTCGGTGAAATCATGGATGCGCTGTAGCAGCGCGGGTTTGTCTTCGGTGCGGAAGTCGGCAATATCGAAGTGATAATCCGGTGCGATACGCAGGACTTCGGTCTTCAGCACCGCCGGATACGTAAAAGCGCTGTCGGTTCCAGGGGCTGGGAAGCCGCTGATCAGATGACCGTTCAGCGGGCGCGGCGGATGTGTCTGCGGGACGGAGACAACCACCGAGCTTTTACCGGCATCACCCAGATGATCCCATACCCGTTTAGCGCGGATAGCCGTGCCGTCCGCGACGGTCATGCGGTCGTAGCTGTAATCGGCGCGGTTGCGAAATCCATAGCATCCCAGTTCGCCGGGGTCATGACCGGTTGTCATACACGCCCACGCCGGGACAGTAATGCATGGCGTGCATGAGTTGAGCGTCCCCCATGTCCCGCCGCGCATGAGCTGTGACAGATGCGGCAGTTCATCGCGGAACTGGTCAAAGACAAGCTGAGGGCTGGCACAATCCAGCCCAATGACCAGTACCCGCCTTTTTCTGCTGCGATTCAGGCTGTCGCTCAGGCGGTTCGTCAGGCGGCGAAACATGGGATGATCTCAGTTCTCACGTCAGATGAGGCCGTTATTCCTGCGAGGCGTGATAGTTACGCATGCCTTCAATCAGCACATGGCTGACTTCGGGCCGCGTGAATTCCACTGGCAGCATTTCACCGGCGGCCAGCTTGGCACGCACCTGCGTCCCGCTGAGGCTCAGCCAGCTATCCTTGCCGTGCGGGCAGGTCTTGGCGGTGACGATGGTATTGCAGTCACGGCAGTAGAAGGAATGCTCGAAGCGCAGCGGGATGATGCCGATGGCGGCTTCGTCGAATTCGTCGAACAGCTTCTGCGCATCGTAGGTGCCATAATAATTACCGACACCGGCATGGTCACGTCCGACAATGAAGTGTGAGCAGCCATAATTCTTGCGGGCAATCGCATGCCAGATGGCCTCGCGTGGGCCAGCATAGCGCATCGCCGCCGGGAAGGTGTTGAGCAGCACGCGGTCCTTCGGGAAGTAATATTGCAGTTCCGTCTTGTAGCTCTGGACGCGCACCGAGGCCGGGACGTCATCGGACTTGGTCGCGCCGACCAGCGGATGCAGCATCAGGCCGTCGGCCATTTCCAGCGC
>JAEZAF010000136.1 GCA_023430545.1 Chloroflexota bacterium | reverse complement strand
TGACATCATGCGTGCTGGTGTGCGAATCACGGGTTTCGATCTGGATGAAGACATCCTGAGCTGGACGACGGGCGATTACGCCTTCTTTGGCCGTGCAGATATCCTGCCGATTATCGATATGTTTTCGGAGAATCTGGGCGGTTTTCCCTCTACCGATCAGCAGCAGGAAGCCATCGAGCATCTGGACTTCGGCGGCATAATGGAAATCGGTGACCTCGAATCGGCACATGCCTTCTATGAAGAAGTCTCGGCACGGGTAGCTGCGCTGAATACACTGGCAGAGGCGGCAGAGCGCTCACACAACGTTGATGTTGAGCAGATCACGATCAACGGCGCAGATGCAACCCATATCCATCTGGTGGATTATAACGGCGAGGATGATCAGCTTGAAGTGGATCTGGCGTTCGGCGTGAACGATGAGGTCTTCGTCTTCGGCACGCTGAATGTCGTGGAAGCGGTGCTGAACGGTGATGTCGGTCTGGATACGAACCACGTGTATCAGCGCAGCAGCGAGTACATCCTGCCGAATGCGCATACCGTCTTTTATGGCGACAGTGACGTACTGACAACCTTTTTGAGTTCGTTCTTTACAGCACTGGCTGGGCCAACTGTCACGACGTACTACGCTGATCCAGGTATGGAGATGATTACCCCTTATCCTACTGCCAGCTATGCAGAACCGACCGCAACTCCCTTCGTGCCTACCCTGGTGCCAACGGTTCCGATGGAGTCCACTGCGGAGGTGGCGACGGATGTCCCGACGCTGACCGGAACACCTGCCGAAACGGATGTTCCGGTGGCAACCGATGTCCCAACGCTGACTGAAATCGCGCCGACCGATGAAGTCGCGACGGGTGTCCCGACACTGACCGACGTTCCGACATTAACCGATGAACCGGTCGAAACTGAAGTACCGACAGAGGAAGCCTTCACCGGTGGTATGGCGCTGATCAGCAACAGCTACCAGTCCAATGACCCGATGCAGGACGCGATTGATGATGTGGTCGCGCTTGTTCATCACATCGCTAATGTGACCGATTTCACAGTCAGCAGTCAGGCGGTGATGGAAGACGGCACCTCGGTTTCGCGTTTCGTACTGAAACTGAATCCGCAGTAAATTTTACTGACACAATCGAAGGCGGCATCCGGTCGAATACGGGATGCCGCCTTTTTGATTCGCGATCAATACATTTAACTGGCTGGTGGGACCGTCGATGTGGCCGGTGGATTGAGGGTGCGCGCATAATATTCGGCGGCGAGGCGGCTGGTCCCACGGGTGATAAAGTAATTGACCACAAAGCCGATAATCAGACCGAGGCCGGGTATGAGCTTGGCAAAGGCTTTCTCGGCCAGCATTTCCAGCAGTTGACGGGTGAGCCGCTGGCTGATGTTCTGGGTACGAGCGACGACGAAGCCAGTTACATCACTTTCGCGCAGCACCAGTGACTGGCTGAGGTTGAGGATCTCGGCGTTGTTGTCTGCGCCATAGGCCCATCCGATGAAGTGCAGGGTAGCACTCTGGATGCGGGAGGATGAGTACATATCCAGCGCGAGTCCGATGGGCAGGAAGGGCAGTCCACCAACACTGGTAAGCGCACCGACCAGACCGGAGCGAAACGCCTGACGGTTGATCACACGGTTAACGAACTGCTGCGGGTCGGCATCGGGATTGGCGGTGCGCATCTTTTCATATTCTTCGCGAAGCTGTGATTCGTCCGGGGTGAGCCAGCGCTGCCCTCGCCGGAGCAGCACGGCAAAAAACGCGGTGAAAATCAAGACTGGCAGCACACAGCAGGCCGCCAGCAGCACCCACCAGTTGATGTCCTCTAATCTCATCGGCTTTCTCCTTCAGGTTTGAAGTTACGGCTGAACAGGTTATTTTGCAGTCATGGGATATGTTTATACGGATTTCTGGCATTGTGGCAAAAAAATAGGGCGAATGGCGGGATTGTATCCACCGTTCGCCCTATTGATTGAGATCTTTAACGGGTCAGACTGGCAGTCGGGGGACTAGTCCAGCCCTTCCTGCGGGGTGACACTGAGCATGCTGGTATTCATGCGCGGCTGACGCTGACCTTCGTCGTCCTTGCCGAAGCGGCTGATCTCGCCGGTGTCGCTGATGGCTTCCACCGAGAGACCGAGGCTCTGGAGTTCCTTCACCAGCACGCGGAAGCTGGTGGGGATGCCCGGTTCTTCGATCGGCTCGCCCTTCACGATGGCTTCGTAGGTCTTGACACGACCCTGAACATCGTCCGACTTGACGGTGAGCATTTCCTGAAGAGTATAGGCTGCACCGTAGGCTTCCAGCGCCCACACTTCCATTTCACCGAAGCGCTGTCCACCGAACTGCGCCTTACCACCCAGCGGCTGCTGCGTCACGAGACTGTACGGACCGGTCGAACGGGCGTGAACCTTGTCTTCAACCAGATGTGCCAGCTTCAGCATATGGACGTAGCCGACGGCGACGTGATTGTCGAAGGGTTCACCAGTGCGACCGTCGAACAGGACGTGCTTGCCGTACAGCGGCAGCGCGTAGCCGGTCTCGAACATGGCACGGTCGGCATGGCGCAGCAGCTCGTCACCGACAATACCTTCGGGGACTTCGATGTGCGGCGCATAGGCACTGATCCACAGGCGCACCAGTGTGTTGATCGCATTGGTGTCCCGGTGGACGCGGTCTTCCGGCTTGATGCCGTCGTTATCGAAGATCAGGATCTCTTCGGGATCAGCACCGTACTCACGCAGCCATTCGGCCATCACGACGCGGCGCATGTAGGTCTGGCTACTAGCGAGCATGTCGAGGTCATAGCGACCGCTTTCGCTCACCCAGTTGTAGACATACAGCTTGCGGACTTCGTCATCGTCCTCAAGATCTTCTTCGGTGTAGTCGAACTGTGTGACCCACTCGAAGGCGCGATTGGCGACATCCTTCCAGATATAGTCAATGGCCCAGGCACGCATCAGTTCAGCACGGATGTCGGTTTCCTTCGCGCCGTCGAACACCGGTGTGATCGCACGGAAGCCGAGGCGATCCGCTGCCCAGCCGAGATGCAGTTCCAGCACCTGACCGAGATTCATACGACCGGGAACACCTGTCGGGTTCAGGATGATCTCGACCGGTGTACCATCGCTGAGGTACGGCATATCCTCGATGGCGACGATACGTGAAATGACACCCTTGTTCCCGTGACGGCCTGCCATCTTGTCGCCGACGGTCAGCTTACGGCGCTGCGCCACACTGACGCGCACCATCTTCTCGACACCGGCGGGCAGATCGCGATGTTCTTCACGGGTGAAGGTCTTGACATCGACCACCTTGCCGCGCTCACCGTGGGGCAGGCGCAGTGAGGAGTCCTTCACTTCGCGGGCCTGTTCACCGAAGATCGCACGCAGCAGTTTTTCCTCTGGGCTGAGTTCTTTTTCGCCCTTCGGGGTGATCTTGCCGACCAGAATATCATTCGGGCCGACTTCCGCACCGATGCGGACAATACCGAACTCGTCGAGGTCCTTCAGCGCGTCTTCACCGACGTTGGGGATGTCATAGGTGATTTCCTCTGGCCCCAGCTTGGTGTCACGGGCTTCAAGCTCATGCTTCTCGATGTGGATGCTGGTGAACTTGTCGTTGCGCAGCATCTCTTCGCTGATCAGCAGCGCGTCTTCGTAGTTACCACCGTCCCATGACAGGAAGGCGGCCAGCACGTTATGGCCGAGTGCAAGGCTTCCCAGATAGGTCGAGGAGCTGTCCGCGATGATCTGGCCCTTGTCGATGACCTGACCTTTACGGACCACCGGACGCTGATCGATACAGGTGGACTGATTGGAACGGTCATACTTGCGCAGGCGGTGGACGTAATCCTCACCGTTTTCCATACGGATGACGATGCGCTCACCCTGAACGCTGATGACTTCACCACCAACGTCCGAGACGAGCACCTGACCGCTGTCATAGGCGGCCTGACTCTCCATACCGGTGCTGACAATCGGGATGTCCGGACGCAGCAGCGGCACAGCCTGACGCTGCATGTTCGAACCCATCAGGGCGCGGTTGGCGTCGTCATGCTCAAGGAACGGGATGAGGGCGGCACTGATACCGACGATCTGACGCGGCGCGATGTCCATGTAGTCGATGCGCTGCACAGGGACCGTCAGGAATTTCTGGTAATGACGGGCAGAAACACGCGGCGCGATGATCTGGCCGAGCTTATCGGTCAGGGCATTGGCCTGCGCGATGACGAAATTGTCTTCGCGATCCGCCGACATGTACTCGATTTCGGGTGTGACAAATGGCACCACCGGCACTGACTGGACACCGGCCTTGATGAGCTTCTGCATCAGGGCTTCATCGACGACATCGCCTTCGCTGGCGACGACGTTATCGTTCTTGTCCTCGACATCATCGCGGATGCTGCGACCGATCAGGCGCGGATCATCCGGTGCGAGGAACTTCACGACCTTGCGGTAAGGTGTCTCAACAAAACCGTATTCGTTGACACGGGCATAGCTGGCGAGACGGCCAATCAGACCGATGTTCGGACCTTCTGGTGTCTCCACCGGGCAGATACGACCGTAGTGGCTGTGGTGAACATCACGGACATCGAAGCCTGCACGCTCACGGCGGAGACCACCCGGACCGAGGGCCGAAACGGTACGCTTGTGCGTCAGTTCTGCCAGCGGGTTGGTCTGTTCCATGAACTGCGAAAGCTGCGATGAACCGAAGAATTCACGGACCGAGGCCACCACCGGACGGATGTTGACCAGTGCGACCGGCGTCACGTTGTCCGATTCGCGGATCGACATGCGTTCCTTGACGACACGTTCAGTACGGCGCAGGCCGATACGCAGCTTGTTCTGGATCAGTTCACCGACGGTCTTCACACGACGGTTGCCGAGATGGTCGATGTCGTCGGGATCTACCTGACCGTTATTGATGTTGATCATGCGCTCGACCAGCTTGACGATGTCATACTTGGTGACGGTGCGCACCTTGCGGTTCACAATGCCTTCGAGCTGAAGGCGCTGGTTGAGCTTATAACGACCGACGCGCTCAAGGTCATAGCGGCGCTGGTCGAATAACTGTGTGATCAGGTATTCACGAGCGTTATCCAGCGTGGGCGGATCACCCGGACGCATGCGGCGATAGAATTCAAGCAGTGCAGCCTGAGCAATGGTCTGGTCCCGCTTGAGTTCCAGCACCGGTTCCGCCTTGATGGTGCTGACAAGGTACTGATGATCGGGATTGTTGTCCACATCCTTATAGAGGGCGAGCAGCTCTTCGTCTGTGCCTTCCTTGATGGGGGACAGATCGTCGGGCAGGCCGTCCGTCACCGCAGCCAGCGCACGCAGAAGCAGCGTCACCGGGATGGTGCGCTTGCGATTGAATTTCAGCATGATGGTGTCGCTCTTGCGTGTTTCGAATTCCATCCACGCGCCGCGATCCGGGATCAGCTTGGAATTGGACAGGCGGCGGCCAGTGGTGCGATCTTCTTCGGCGGCGAAGTAGACACCGGGCGAACGGATCAACTGGCTGACGACGACACGTTCCGTACCATTGATGATGAAGGTGCCTTTATCGGTCATGATGGGGAAATCCCCCATAAAGATGTCGGATGTGATGACGCGGTCGCCTTCTTCGCGATTGACTAACGCCACACGGACATGCAGCGGCGCGGCATAGGACATATCGCGCTCGATACACATCTCTTCATTGTATTTAGGCTCTTCAAACCAGTACTTGAGGCCGAACTGTTCCGCTTCAGGGCTGTTACCGGGGAAGTACAGGCGCAGGTTGCCATTGAAGCTTTCAATCGGGCTGATTTCGTCGAAGAGTTCTTTCAGACCTTCTTCGAGAAACCACTGAAAAGACTGCAACTGCACTTCAATAAGCGAAGGAAGCTCCTGCACATCGGCGGTCCGGGCGTAAGACTTGGTATTGAAGTACTCGTTGTGTTTACTTGTAAACAACGCGCCGCTCCTCAAACTGCTTTGCTTATCAGACGGGCAAGATAAGACACACGACCAGTAAATCTAACTGCGAGTGTGCCCTTCGGATAGAATGAAACAACCCTTCGCTGCCATTTCTGTGTTTGCAGTGAATGCCGAAGCAAGCGCTGCACAGCAGCATGGCACGTTGAAAGGGCTGCGGGTGAAGAATTGCATATAGATGAAAATTCGTCGACGACTGAGGAATTCGTGAAGGCGTATTTTATCGCAAAATGGTATACGATGTCAAGCACGAGGATCGTTTTCGTGCAGATGCGTCATTTCTGACGGATAAAATCTCAAGGTTTGTAGTACGTTAGGTTGCTTGACGCATCTCTGACAACTCCCTACAATGAAAAGATCAAGACTCACTTGATTATCTGCGGAAATTTTACGGAGTGTTCACGCTATGGCGCTAGGACCAGAGCAACTTTTAGTGATTGTGGGCGCTGTCGTGATTGCGCTGGTGATTGTATTCATTGGGGTGATCAGCGCACGCTCTGAACGCGATCTGGTCGAAGACCGTCTTGCGCATTACGCCGGTGATGTCTATGAGCCGATTGTCGTTGAAGGCAGCCAGGAAGAGGAACGTCCCAAGGAAGGGGCGCTGCTTCGCGGTGTTGACAATATGCTGGCCGAACGACGGTTCGGTAAAAAGTGGCGTCTACAGCTCTCCCGTGCAGACCTGCGTCTGACCGTCGCTGAGTTCGCCGCGCTGCATGTGATCAGCATGGCAGGTTTCTTCATGGCGGGATATTTCGTCCTGTTTCAGGGCGATATGGTCTTCTCGATTGTCGCGGCCTTTATTGGCTTCTTCGCACCACGTATTTTTGTCTCCCGCAAAATCAGCAAGCGTCTGATCGCCTTTGAAACGCAGCTTCCGGATACGCTCGGCCTGTGGGTGAATGCCCTGCGCTCCGGTTACAGTGTGCTTCAGGCGATGGAAGCGATCTCGCGTGATGCCCCGGAACCGACGAAAAGCGAATTCCGGCGCGTGGTACAGGAAATCCAGTTAGGCATCGATATGTCTGACGCGATGGAGCATATGCTGGCCCGTGTGGAGAGCGATGACCTTGACCTTGTGGTCACTGCGGTCAATATTCAGCGTGAAGTCGGTGGTAATCTGTCCGAAATTCTGGAAGTGATCGCCGGTACGATCCGCGAACGTATCAAGCTGAAGGGTGAGATCCGCGTGCTGACGTCTCAGGGACGCATCACCGGTCTGCTGATCAGCTTCCTGCCGATCGGTCTGGCATTTTTCCTCAATATGATCAACCCCGGCTATATGGGTGAAATGTTCGAAAACCGTTTGTGCGGCTGGCCGATGATCGGCGTAGGACTGGCACTGATCGGGATTGGTACCGCTGTCATTCAGAAAATCGTCGATATTGAAATTTAAACCGTTCGACAATGCGTTAATGGTTTAGAGGTTTAACATTTATGGACCCAATTATTCTCGGTATTCTCGTCGTTGTCATTCTACTGGTGGTCGCTGGCCTCGTGTATGTCGGCCTGCGTGAGGATCGCGGTCGTGATCCGCTTCAGGAGCGGCTTGCGATGTACGGTGATCGTGAACTGCCGGACTCGCTGGAAGAAGTCGAGCTGCAATTATCGTTCAAGGATCGTATTCTGATCCCGCTGGTGCGACAGTTTGCAGCCATCACGACACGCTTCACGCCGCAAAAGCAGCTAGAGAGCACCCGCCGTCAGCTTGAACTGGCTGGCTCCAGCAATGACCCGACGATTTTCTTCACTGTTCGTGTCATTCTGATTTTCGTATTTTTCTTTATTGGCGCATTTCTGTTCCTTGGCCCTCCCAAACTGCTGGTCGGGAATGATACCCTGAAAGGGCTGGGCGCAACCTTTGCCACCGCTATTTTCGGCTTTTATCTGCCGGTACTGCTGCTGCGCAGCCGTATCCGCCGCCGTCAGGAAAGCATCATCAAGGCGCTGCCAGATGCGCTGGACCTGCTGGTCATCTGCGTGGAGGCCGGGCTTGGTTTCGATATGGCGATGGGAAAAGTTTACGAAAAGTGGGATAATGAGTTAGCGCTGGCATTTGGCCGCGTACTGCGCGAGATTCAGTTGGGCAAGCTGCGTCGCGAGGCCCTGCGTGATATGTCTGAACGTATGGACGTGCCAGACGTGAACGCTTTCACCGCGGCGATCATTCAGGCCGACCAGCTTGGTGTGAGTATGTCGAAGATCCTGCGCGTACAGTCTGACCAGATGCGTGTGAAGCGCCGCCAGCGTGCACAGGAAAAGGCGCAGCAGGCACCGGTCAAGATGATGATCCCGATGGTGCTTCTGATCTTCCCGTCGATCTGGATCGTGCTGTTAGGCCCGGCGGCGCTGAAGGTGATGGCGCTTTCCGGCACTGGAATATTCTAGAGTCCAGTGGAGCCGCAACAAACTCTATTTATCGGCACCTGCACTGAGGTGTAGTATGCCCGAAGTCATGCAGATCTCTGACGAAACCCGGGCCAATTCCGGGTTTCGTGCTTCATTACCAGAACGCAGTTTACATCCCCGTAACCTGCTGACGATGGGTGCGCGACTGACGAACGCCGTCATCGAACTGGTATTTCCGGCAGCCTGTGCAGGCTGTGGACGGGTGGACCGTGTGTGGTGTGCCCGCTGTCAGTCTCAGCTTGAGGCGATTCCAATTCTTCAGATTTCACAGCAGCTTCAGGGCGATGTCCGCACGCTGCCACTGGTCTCGACAGGCTGGCATACCGGGCTTTTACAGACAGCAGTTCAGGCACTGAAATACGAAAACCTTCCCCAACTCGCGCTTCCGCTGGGCGATCGATTAGCCGCTGTACTCGCGCATCATGAATGGCCGGTCGATATGGTGATGCCCGTGCCGCTGCATGCAGAGCGTCTGCGTTCACGCGGATATAATCAGGCGGGGCTGCTGGCGCAGGCCCTGAGCGACATCACAGGCATCCCCTGTGATACCACTGCCTTACACCGCAGACGTGATACACGCTCTCAGGTAGGACTTAATCGCGGTGAGCGTCTGGAGAATATGAGCGAGGCATTCTATGCCGACGCAAGGGCAGGGGCGACTGTGCTGCTGCTGGACGATGTCGCCACGACCGGTGCTACCTTACAGGCCTGTGCCGATGCACTCTATGCATCAGGCGTTTCAATGGTCTATGCGATGACGGTCAGCGCCGCGCTTGGTCATCGCAACCCCACCGATGCACTCAATGATGCCGATTTAGCGGCTGGCGATCAGTACACGTTTGATAATCGCGAACTTTAACCTTGTTAGGTCTCGCAGCGGACGGCGCGAAGTCATCGTAAAATAGGCTGTTCGCTGCGTTTCGTAATCGTACTGGATTCTATGAAGGAGTAATGACGATGACGATCACCATCCACAGCCAGAATTTCAAGGTGAATGGCACACTGGAGGATATTGCGACAAAAAAGCTGGAACGCCTGTATCGTTATCTGCCGCGCATTGGGGATATCCGGCTTGAACTGGAATGTCAGAACACCGTGCGCGGAGAGCCGACCACCATTGCACAGATCACGGTACGGCATGAGCGTGGGGCTATCCTGCGTGCGGAAGAACGGCGTTCAGGGGAGTCTTCGGAAGCGATTGAGGCGGCGATTAATGCAGCTATTGATAAGATGTACCGTCAGATCGAGCGCTTTAAGGGGAAGCGGCGCAATCATAAGGGCAAACTGCGCTTCTCTGCGACTATCGAGGAAATCGAACTCGCAGAGGATATCCCGGAAGACGAGTATGAGGAATATGCTGAAGATTTCTCTGAAACCGAGCTTGAGCTGGAAGTTGTCCGCCGCAAGCAGGTGACGGTGACACCGATGAACGAGGCCGAAGCGATCGAACAGATGGAACTGCTCGGCCATACCTTCTTCATGTTCTTCAACGAGACCACCAACAGCATGAACGTGCTGTACAAGCGCACCAGCGGGGACTATGGTCTGCTGGTGCCTGATATGGGATAAACGCCCGGTCATTGTGATCAACTGCTGGAAGTAAGCAAAAGAGGAGCACACGGGGTGCTCCTCTTTATGTTATGTGCAAGTGTGTTTCTGTACCGGCTACTCTTCCAGCAGTTGATCCTGGCTGTCGAGATAGGCGAGGATATCCGCCAGATCCTGATAGCCGAGTGTCTCATGATAATTGCTCGGCATCAGCGCCGCGAAAGGTTCCACGAGGTATTCATGCGGCAGGATGATGCTCTCGACCGTGTAGCGCTCGAACGTGTAATCGGCAAAACGTGGTTCGAGGCTGTGCTGCTCGTCCCAGCGAGTCCATGTGCCTGCGGTGAGTGGTGCGACCTCACCGACTTCATGACATCCAGCACAGCTCGCATTGCTGCCACTTGCGGTGCGTTCCTCTCCGTTATAGATCAGTTGACCGCGTAACGGATCGCCATCGAGGTTCTCCAGCGCTGTGAGGATACGGTCGATATCGGTGGTTTCGATCACGAAACCTTCCAGATTTTCTGGCAGATAGCCGCAGTCGAGGGCAAGCTGGCGGTAGGCCTCGCTGACAGTGAACAGCGCTTCCAGCGCGTCAGAGGGGTCGTCTTCCGCCTGGGTCTCGAAGTCTGCCAGCACTGCATCGATTTCTGCTCTCGCAGCGATCAGGCCAGAGCCTTCGCAGTCTGCCGGATCGATGGCTTCTTCTGTCGCTTCCCCAGTCACTTCTGGCTCTTCAGTCGCCGTTGATGTCGTTGTCGTGGTCTGGGCAGAGAGCACCGTGCTCAGCCCCAGAAGCATGATCAGAATGCAGCCAGACAGGATGATGATCGGATGCTGTCTGAGATGTCGTTGAACTCCAAAACGATTCATTGTCACAACCTTTTGCATAACCCTGATGAACAGCTCGAATGTTAATCCTCTGATCGAGCTTATGACAGGGCCGATGCAAAGCCAATGCTAGTATTTTACGGGCATGGCCGTCATCCCATGCAGCAGGATGGACGGATTCCAGCTTAGTGATTCCAGCGGGGCGGCCAGCTCCATCTGCGGGAAATGTCGGACAAGCGCGTCCAGCGCGATTGCACCTTCCATGCGTGCCAGCGGCGCACCCAGACAGTAATGAATCCCGCTGCCGAAGCCGAGGTGCTTCGAGGCATCGGGCCGGGAGATGTCGAAGCGATCCGGGTCATGGAAAGCCGAGGGATCGCGGTTGGCAGAATGCAGCGCAACAAACACGATGTCGCCGACCGGGATCGTCTGCCCCTGTACCTGTGCACCATCGAAGGCCCAGCGGATGGTCGCCGTTTCGACCGGGCCGTCATAGCGGATGATCTCCTCGACGGCATTCTTCACCAGACCGGGTTCGGTGCGCAGTCTGTCGAACTGGTCACGATGCTGCGTCAGCGCCAGCATGCCGTTGGCGATCAGGTTGACGGTCGTCTCATGACCGGCCACCAGCAGCAGGAAGATCATGCCCATCAGTTCCTCACGGTCGAGTTTATCACCCTGATCCTCTGCCTGAACCAGTGCTGTGATCAGATCCTCTTTCGGATGCAGACGGCGTTCATCAACCATTTCGTGGAAGTACATGACAAAGCTGAGGGCTGTCTGCTGAACGGTGTGCAGATCAGACTCGAAGAGCAGGACATGTGACCAGTCGCGGAACTGCTGCTGATCGGAGACCGGGACGCCCAGCAGTTCCGCGATGACGGTGATCGGCAGTGGATAGGCGAACTGGTCGATCAGGTCGATTTCGCCGTGCGTTCCCATGCGTTCGATCAGGTCAGCGGTGATCTGTGTGATGCGTCCCCGCAGATTTTCGATCATGCGCGGGGTGAAGGCCTTGTGAACCAGCCCGCGCAGCCGGGTATGATCGGGGGGATCGACGAACAGCATATTGCGGTTGGTCATCTCCAGAAAGGGGTCCGGTGGTGGCATCGTAGCGACCATTTCCGGGGGCAGTTTTTTGCGAAAATCCTTGCCGATACTGTGATCTTTCAACGCTGCGGCGCACTCATTGTAATGGGTGATGAACCAGTAGCGCTCACCGGTCTGCGTGCTGGGGACACAGAACAGCGGACCCGCCTCACGCATTTTCGCGTAAATCGGATGCGGGTTGTGGCGGGTACTCTGGGTGAAAATCGCCATTGGATCGTTGAGTTCGCCTGTGTGATCGCTCATAGTATCCTCTGAAACCTCACTTGTTCGTTATCTGTTTTGTTATATACGCTGTGGTTTTGAAAATAGTTGTGATCTTCTGATGCTTTTTATAACCCGGGGCAGTGATAGCCTGTGATCGCTGATAAGGGGGCTGGGTGGCTGATAAGGAAGCTGTGCTGCTATACTGGAATTTAAAAGCCCTGTTTTGAAAATACCACTATCGAAAGCCCGATTGATGAGACTTCTACAGCGCAGCCCACTGATTGACACCGTCAATGCCCTTCGCAGCGGGCAGGTCAATCTGATGCAATATATCGATGGTATTCTGACACGAATTGAGCAGATTGACCCGCAGTTGCAGGCTCTGATCCCGGAAGGGGATCGCCGTCAGCAGGTGATGGCAGAAGCAAAAGTGCTTCAGGAGCGCTATCCGGTGCCGGAAGCGCGTCCGGCGCTGTACGGCGTGCCGGTGGGAATCAAGGATATTTTTCGGGCGGATGGATGGCCGACCCGTGCTGGCTCCGCACTGCCATCGGAATTATTCGATGGACCCGAAACGGCCAGTGTTCGCACTCTGAAACGTCACGGGGCGATTGTGATCGGAAAGACCGTCACGACTGAGTTTGCCTTTACTGCACCCGGCCCTACGCGCAATCCTCACAATCCGCTCCACACACCAGGCGGTTCCAGCAGTGGATCGGCTGCCGGTGTTGCGGCTGGATTCTTTCCACTGGCGACCGGGACGCAAACGGTCGGATCGACTATCCGACCAGCGGCGTACTGCGGGATTGTCGGATACAAGCCCAGCTACAGCCGGATTGATTCTTCCGGGTTGTTGTACTTCTCCCCTTCCCTGGATCATGTCGGGCTGTTCACACAGGATGTCGCCGGGATGGCCTTCATCGCTTCGCTGTTATGTCGCAACTGGGACAGCACTGCTACTGTTCCCGATCAGCGTCCGGTGCTGGCGGCTCCACACGGGCCGTATATTGAGCAGGCGTCTGAAGCGGCGCGGCAGGCCTTTGAACAGCAGATCCAGCGGCTGGAAGGCGCAGGCTATCGGGTGATGCGGGTCTTCAGCCTCGGTCGGATTGTGGATATCGCGTATCGTCACCGTCAGTTGATGGCCTATGAATTAGCAGAACAGCATCGCGGCTGGTTCAGGGACTATGAAGACCGCTATCGTCGACAAACCGCTGATCTGATCCGTGAAGGTCAGACAGTGGAACCGGAAGAAGCCGACACCGCCAGAGAACTTCAGCTTGATGTTCGAGATGAGCTCGAAGCACAGTTGAATGCGCTGGGGGCGGATATCTGGATCAGCCCGGCGGCGACTGGTACAGCACCCGAAGGCCTTGATTCCACCGGCGATTCGTCGATGAATATGCCGTGGACCTTTGCCGGTCTGCCGACGATTACCGTCCCGGCGGGCAGTGGTGAGAACCGACTGCCGTTAGGATTGCAGTGCAGTGCCGCGTACTGGAATGACGAAAAGCTGTTCAAATGGGTGCAGGGCATCGAACTGGTGCTGCGCTGATCACCCAATACGCGGCAGAGCGGAACCTTCGCAGGCCTGAACGCCTCTGATAAAATGCCGCACGACAGACAGAGAGATCCAATACGTTATGAGTGATGAATTCAACCGTGCAGCAGATGCTGCGGATGAGCCAGTGACCGAAATCGAGACGATTGAGCCGGAGCAGGCCCGGAAGATTCTGGAGCAGGCTATCCGTGAGCGTCTGGGTGAACACTGGGATGACGAAGAAACGGGATGGGTGCGTGTCACCGGACATGATTATATGGCACGCCTGACTCGTGGCCGCAGGAACATGGACTTTTACGTCGATCTGCTTGGCAATGTAACCGTTGAGGAGAAAGAACTCAGTGTGGTGCAGCAGCAGGGGCGGATGATGGCGTGGATGATCCTGTTAGGATCGCTGCTGATTGCGTATGCTGTTGCCCGTCTGACCGGTTCGATCTAGCTATTGATTCATGCTGTCTGAAAATTCACGTTTGATACAACGCCGGGAAATACTGCTGGTGGCGGCGCTGATCCTGATCTCACTGATCGTCGCGCTGCCGGTGCTGACATATCCGATGGGGCGCGATCAGGGCATGTATGCCAATATCGCGCGGGCGATCCTCAACGGCGGCCTGCCCTATATCGATATGTGGGACATCAAGCCGCCTGCGATTTATTACATCTACGCTGGGGGGATCAGCCTGTTTGGGCCGGGGGCGGCTGCAATCCGGGCGATTGACCTCGCCTTCCTTCCGTTTACCCTGATCAGCCTCTATCTACTGGGTAAACGGCTCGGTGGGACGGTCGGCGCGGGCTTTCTATCCGGTATTCTGTTCACGGTCTTTTACTTCACCGAGACCTTTGCCAGCCTGACACAGAGCGACTCGCTGGTCACACTGCCGATGAGCGCGGCGGCACTGTGCGTCATCTTTGCCGGGGATGCAGCCAGAGCCAGCCGACGTGCGCTGCTGTGGTCTATGGCAGCCGGTGCGCTCTGTGCCGTGACGATCTGGTTTAAGCATTATTACGCGCTGTTTGTGCTGGCAATGGTGATTGAACATCTGCTGCGCCGGATATTTGACCGCACTGAGAATCTGCCCCTTGTGCGGCGCTTCCCGGTCAAAGAGGCGCTGGCTTTCGCTCTCGGTGGTCTGCCGGTGGGGGCAATGCCGCTGCTGTATTTTCTCGCCAATGGAGTCTTCGCTGAAATGCTGGTTGTCGCGCAGGGGACTTCACAGTACAACGCACAGGCGGCGGTCAGCTTCCAGACGTTTATCGCGCAGATGGAGAATTACGTCCGCTTCCGCTGGTGGCACTGGGGCGTCCTGCTGATGCTGGCGGCGCTGTGGTTTGTTGCACCGGGGCTGCGGCGCAGACAGTGGCGCATCGTCTGGCTGTGGCTGCTGGCGGGCCTGGGATTTGTGCTGATTCAGGCCAAAGGCTTTGACACCCACTGGATTCCGATGCTGCCACCGTTGACTCTGCTGGCAGGTGGGGCGGTCGATGGGCTTCTGCGCTGGCAGGTGGGCCGGATATCACGTGATCAACGGGCGCTGACTACTGCGGCTTATAGTCTGGTTACACTCGCACTGCTGCTGATTCTGCTCAAGGATACATGGGTCAGGGCGTATCCGCTGCTGAGCGGTCAGCAGGATCTTGAAGCGTATTACGCCGATCCAGCGCATCACTTTCAGGGGAATGACTTCAAGCCGTGGGAATCGCAGCGTCTCATCCGCTATCTGGGGCGGCGCACACAGCCGGGTGACTCGCTGTTCGTCTTTGGCTTTCGTCCGGAGATTTACTATCTCACTGGATTACGACCCGCAACCCGTTTTCAGGCGCAGTTCCCACTGGTGGCGGACTGGTGGCCGCCGGAGTGGCGTGCGGAAGCGGTGGATGCATTGTGGGGGGCGCTTCCACCGTATGTGCTGGTGCTTCAGGCTGATTACATGGACTGGGTGACCGGGAAAAAGGATCAGGACTCCGCGACGCTGCTGGCACATGATGAGCGTTTGCAGGATCTCGAAGACTGGATGATCTTCAATTATCAGGAAGTGCGGGTGATTGGCGACTTTCGCATCTGGCAACGCAAAGACCTCGCTGCTGATGTTTCAGAGGATTAAACCCGCGTGCCAGGTGTCAAAGGTTAATAGACCATTGGTACGGGGTTATCGCGTAAATCTGATAATTCTTAAGCCAAAGTTGACCTGGCATCCCGAAGACGTGCTACAATGTCAGACATGTAAACGACGCGATGCTGCGCCGCAGCATGATTGTGGCTACCGTGAGCAACTTTCGACCGGACATCTGGCGACTGCAGGCAAACGCCGACATTCAGGGCTTGATTAAAGCGCTGGAAGATGCGGACAGCGGACTGCGCCGTCCTGCGGCGGCGGCCCTGCGTGCGCTCAGCGCGGTTGAAGCGATTCCGGTACTCAAACGGGTGCTGGATCAGGAACATGACCCCGAAACCCGCTCCGCTGTTCTGGCAGCACTGGCAGCCCTTGAACTTGCACTGCGCGATGCCAGTGAAGACAAACCCGCGACCCCCGTCCCCCCTAATGCCCATCAGCAGGCGGTTGAAGCACTGGTCGCCCAGATGGGTGGCACAGATCCCAAACAGGTCGTCACCGCGGCGCTGCGCCTTGCAAAGCTGAAGGACATGCGCTGTGTTGAACCGCTGATTGTTCAGTTCAGCAATCGGGCCGTTCCGGCAAAAGTGCGACTGATGATTGCGGAAGCCCTGCTGGAACTGGAAAGTGCGACCGGCGATGTGGCGCTGCTTGGAGCGCTGCGTAATCCGAAAGAGTCGATCCGGCGGAGTGCGGCGATGGTCCTCGGTCAGTTGGGGGCAGACTGGGCGGTGGAGCCGCTGGCTAATGCGCTGAAGGATGAGAGCGCACAGGTCCAACAGGCAGCACAGGTGGCCCTGAGTAACATCAATACCCCTGATGCCCGTGCAGCGGGTGCGGCCTATGCCAAGATGCGCACTGCGACCAATCCCGTCGTTAATCCGGCAGTCAATCCTGCGACGACCACAACGACAGTAACCGCAGAACATCCTGCCGTGATGGCTGACACTGACGAAGCTGATGCAGCGGGCTATGCCGGTCCACAGGACGGACTGCTGCGTTATATCAAAGGTCAGGCCTCGGCTGATGGGACAGCGAAGTCAGAAGCGGAGACAAAAGCTGAATCTTCCAGTACCGATACCTCCGACTCAACGAGTAAAGAGAGCCGTGGTAACGTGCTGATTATCAGGCCGAACACACCAGATGCGGCAGCGGTACCCGAAAAACCCGAAGAAGGCGCTTCGGATACGCCGCAGAAGTTAAGCTGGCCCAAGCGCGATACCTCTCAACAGGAAAGTATTTCGACGATGGTCACGCGTCCTCTCAATCCGGGCAGAGTGAAAGAGATACAGGATGACGCCCGTGATCGACTTGATGCAAGAACGGATGATGCTGGATAAATGTCGCTAAAGATTGTCCACCGGGTCAGACCGAACAGCCTGACCAGCCTTTTTACCTTCTTCTTTTGTTTATTACTCTCCACCACTGTACTTCATGAGCTGAATGCCGAACCCGCTGCACAGGCGCAGTCCGGTTCCCGTGCGCCGTCCAATGATATGTTCAGCAGTGCCGCAGTGCTTGGTTTTCCGGCGGAGGTGACCGTCAATGACATCGAACTGGCGACGGTTGAAAACGGGGAACCGCTGCATGGCTGTCGGCGTATAGTGCTAGGGACAGGATCGTATTCGGTCTGGTATCGCTTCACGCTGATTCAACCGGGGAAAGTGACCCTCAGTACTGTGCATAAGGATACCAAGCTTGACCCGGAAGATGACTCGATCATCTCCATCTATCGCGGGGCATCACTGCTGACACTGGAGGAAGTAGCCTGCAATGACGACTCCGGTTCCAGTCTGTATTCCGTTGTGGATGCATATCTGGAACCGGGCAGCTATTTTGCAAAAGTATCCTACTGGCCGAACACCCCATCTCCACCGATGGAAGCGACTTCAGTTCTCAAGGTCAATGCCAGCTTTATAGCCAATGCCTTCACCCTGACACCGTCGCTCACTCCCACTCTGACGGTCACCGTCCCGACAGCAACCGCCACACTCGATCCGTCGGTTCCAACGGTGACGCCTTCAGTCACAATCGCACCGCCAACCTCAACACCGACGGCAACGACAGTCGGCGCTAGTGAAAACCTGATTCAGAATGGCGATTTCGAGTTCGATCTGGATGGCGACAAAGTGCCAGATGGATGGGAAGGCGCTGAACTTCAGAAGGACAAGCGCGCCTGCAACACCAGCAAGAAGATCATTGCGCATCATGGGATGTGTGCGTTTCAGTTCAAAAATAAGGCTGGCGAGTCCAGTAAGCTGATGCAGGTGATCCCGGTCGATAGCCTGACAAAAGGTGAAACCCTGACGTTCAGCGGTGCATTTGAAGTCACACAGCCGGTGGGCAAGACGATCGTCCTGAAGGTGATCTACGCCGAGCCGGATGCAGGCCTGAAGCATAAGGGCAAGGACAAGCTCAAAATCAGGCTGGATGCGATCACTTATGGATACAGCCGCCTGTCACAGAGTTTTACACTGCTGGGAACACCCACGAAAATGACGATCAAACTGGCCCACAGCCAGCAGGATACACGCCTGATGATCGATGACCTCAGCCTGAAGCGCCAGAAGCCGTAATTCGGGTCACTCGATCACGGCTGGCGGTAGAAGCGCCCGCCGAATTCATTCACCAGCTCATTATCGAGGTCATCGGCATAACCCGCGACCATCGTCATGATGGCGTTGGCTTCGACCGCGTCCAGCCCATCCAGAATGCGCTCACTGTAGATATAGACCACATCCTGATGTACACCAATCGAGGCGTTGGTTAGCTGAAGATTCAGCTCCAGCAGACGGCGGTAGAGCGGCAGCAGTCCGGCAGCAGGCAGATGCATAATCGGCGACACCACCTGAAAATAGCCGTGACCGTCCTGCTCGTTCACATAAACTTCGATGATTGCTGAGCCGCGCCGAAAGTTCCAGCCGTAGCCTGCACTGGTGGACAGCCGAGCCTGTGCCGGGTCAATGTTGATCGAGATCAGGATATTTTCGACGGTCACTGCATAGGACTCAATCGAGGGCTGCTGCGGCTGGATCTGAGAGGGGTTTCTACGGAACATGGAAGCGACCTCGTATGATGGCTGGTTGAGACGTTCAGGACAGGATATGCGTATCATAGCATGGTTACAGTTTCCGTCCAGAAGATGAGCCATCTGATAAGGAAAAACCTGTGAAAACAACAAACGTGGAAGCGATGGAACACGGTAAAGGCCTCGCTTATGCAGCCGCAGCATGGGCGTTTGTCTTTGCCCTCATGAGTTTTTACTGGGGATTGGGTGGGATGATCGGCGTCGAGACGCTGGGCACAGGGATTTCAGAACTTGCCGAATCCCGTGAACCGACGATGATGCTCATGACATGGGTCACAGGCGTGCTCAAGTTCGCTGCGGGTGTCGCCGTGCTGGCACTTGTCCAGCCGTGGGGACGTCTTTTCCCGCGAGGGCTGCTGCGCTTTGGTGTATGGACGGCGGGCATTCTCTTCACCTTGTACGGGTTGGCGAACCTCTTCCAGCACGGCCTGATGGTGTTCGGTATCAACGAAATCGCAGCGATGGTCGGTACACATACCGCTGCCCTGTGGCACTTTCTGTTCTGGGACCCGTTCTGGCTGCTTGGTGGCATTCTGTTTATTCTGGCCGTTCGGCGTTACGCGCATGGATCGGTTCCAGCGCATCTGGTTCAGAAATAGGAACCCTCTCATATCCGCAACTTAACGCGATTGAGGATGTCAGCGGCGGCAGCACAAAAAATAATGTGCTGCTGCAATCCTTTTCCCTTCAAAATGCGGATCTGTGGCAGAATTGCAGCATAAATGCGCGCAACTCGCAGCAAATGTGCTGCTTGTAGCAGCCGATGCTTGTTGCTGCTGCTGCTGCTGCCGCACAAAAATTTATGTGCTGCAATTGGTGCAGCAATGCGCCACAAGATGCAGTGGTCGGCATTCAATACCGCCCTACATGTCTGTGATGTTAAGGTGCAGGAACCTTATAGTGTAGCACGAATGTTCTGATTGTGCGGTTCGAATTTTCAAACGAAGTGGACCCAAAATCGGACCATTTTCCGCCTTAAAACCCCTTAAGCTGCCAGACACAAAAATAAAAACCCTTCTACAAAATCGCGTAGAAGGGTTTGGCTTTTTCAGCAGGATGGATGATCCGAAGGATGATCCGAGAAGGGATTATGACTCTTCGGTTGCTTCGGCGGTTTCTTCAACTTCTGTAGGTTCCGCTTCTTCTGTCTCGTCGGCCTCAGCATTGGTTGCACTGGCTTCCGGTGTTTCGTCCGCTTCTTCAGTCAAAGCTGCTTCATCCGTTACCACAGGTTCTTCGGTCGCAGTCGTATCCCCGGTCCCGGTATTGCCACCCGGGACGCCGCCGGTATTGGCAATGGCCGCGTCAATGGCGCTGTTCAACTGTTCGTCGGTGAACGGCCAGTCGAGATTCACGCCGTTGATGGTGAAGGTCGGTGTCCCGTTGAAATTCGGCACCGCCTGACCTTCCGCCATCGCACGATCCACAATCGTGCCCGGGCGTTCACTGTTCATACAGGCGTTGTACTGATCGACGTTCAGGCCGAGATTTTCCACACCAGTCCGCAGACGGTTCAGGCTGAAAGCCTGATTTGCATACAGTGACTGCCAGTGGAACAGCATATCGTGGTACGGCCAGAACTGATCCTGGTCGCCGACACATACCGCAGCGCGGGCGGCTTCCACACCACCGACGTTGCCGAACTGCCCCATCGGGACAAACGTGTAAGTGATGTCACCGGCACGGACGCGCTCGAGGATCGCATCAAAGCCGTCTTCGTGGAAGGTGAGACAGGCGGGGCAGGAGAAACTCGCGTATTCGATCACACGGACGCGGGCCTGGGGGCTTCCCAACCGGGCGTAACCCTGATCGTTTGTCGATGCCGGGATGGCCTGATAACGCTCGACCGCGCCTTCGGGGATCGGGGCTTCGGCTGGAAGCGTGTTGATGATGATCGCGATTGCCGCCATTAATGCGACCACGCCGACCACTGCACCAATCATCAGCAGGCGCTGACGCCGCTTTTCCTGCTCACGCGCTCTGCGGCGCTCTGCCGATCGTGATGCCGAGATCGGTTCGCCCACGGTGGACTGCGAGCGTGGTGTTACCGCACGTTCCGAGGGTGAGCGCGGTACACCGCTGGACTGTGGGTTTTTCGCTGCGCCGCCCTGCGTCTGACCGCTGGGCTTCGGCTGCCCGCCCGATGAAGGACGTTTGTTTCTATTTTTGCTTTTCGCCATTATGTAATCTCACTCTTTCTAAATGCATTGATAGTGCAACTTTACAACGCTGCCCGTGAATGTACAGCGGCGGCTGTCAGATAGCGGCTTCCGGCTGATGGCTGCCAGTTGGCAGTTTGCCAGTTACCGGGTACCAGATGCCGGGTGTCAGGTGGCCTTTACAGTAAAATTTCCGATGGTAGTCTACAGCACCGATGCCGAATTGTAAATTTAATCGTAGCAACTCGATACACTGTCCTTTACAATGCGTGAGCGATGCGGCGATGATCCGCTGTATTGATCCACACGCTGCCCCTGTTTGCTGTTTCCTGACCCACCGGAGAGGAAGCCATCACTATCCATGTTTGAGGTTGTCTTTCTCGGTACATCGGCTGCTGCACCTTCGATCCATCGAGGTCTGTCCTCGCTGGCGGTGCTGGCAGGTGAGGCACGTTTTCTGGTGGACTGCGGCGAAGGCACGCAGCGGCAGATCCTGCGCAGCGGCATCGGTTACAAGCGCCTGAACCGAGTCCTGCTGACTCATGCCCATCTCGATCATATCCTCGGCCTCGGCGGGCTGGTTTCCAGTTTCATGCGATGGGAAGAAATCGATAATCTCGAGATTTATGGTGGGCGCAGTGCGCTCGATCGTATTGACGCGCTGCTGACTCAGGTTGTTTTCCGCAATGAGGTGCAGCCCACACGCATCAAACTGTATGAACTGGCCCCTGGTCCCATTCTCGCGAGCGACGCCTTTCAGGTAAACGCTTTTCCAGTCACGCATCGCGGCGCAGGGAATTTTGGCTTCATCTTCCAGCAGCACTCGCACTTTCCGTTTCTGGTGGAAAAAGCCGTGGCACTCGGCGTCCCGGCTGGACCGCAGCGCGGTCAGTTGGTGAAGGGGATGACGGTCACACTGGACGATGGCCGCGTGATCACACCGGAGATGGTGCTGGGGGATGAAATCCCCGGCGCGAAGCTGGTGGTGGTGGGGGATACAGGCCGCACGGATAATCTGCGCCAGCATGCTGCCGGGGCGGATGCGCTGGTAATTGAGGCGACCTTTCTCGAAAGTGAGGCGCAGGAAGCACGGGCCTTCGGGCATCTGACGGCCAAACAGTCCGCACAGCTGGCGCTGGACTGCGGCGTGCGCACCCTGCTGCTGAATCATCTGTCCCGCCGCTACCGCGAACGCGATATTGTCGAAGAAGCACGCTCGATCTTCCCTAATACTTACGTCGTGCGTGATTTCGATCATTTCGAGATCCGGCGCGGTGAAGGGGCCTTCAAAAAGACGGCTCCGGTAACGCTGGTGGACAATCCCGACGAGTTACCTGCGGAAGAAGAGTCTTCACTCCCGCAGGATCACTAACACACACGTCTGCGCGAGAGGTCAGTTCTCTTTCACTGCTGCCTGCATGGATCGTTCAAGTTCCTGAGCGACGACCGGACTGTCTGCTGTGCCGAGATAGCGTGTCATACGCCCCATGATGTGACTCATGATGTCGATCTGTCGAACAGCATTGCGCTGGCCGGGATCGATGTGCAGCGGCAGGGCATTGACGGCGCTGCTCAGCCAGTCATTCAGGATCTCGACCATCTCCCCGTCGAACGTCCATGCACCGTGAAAAATGCGCTCGTCGTCCGGCATATCCAGCGTGGACTGTTCCTCAGTTGCCAGCGTACTCATAAACGAATCGCCGTAAGAGATCAGGAACCATTCTTTCGCTAACTGCGCATGCGGGTCAAGCTGGATATAGGTCACGTTGGGGATGGGAGGCGGGATGACATCCATGATACCGAACACGTAGACACTTTCGGCACGGGCAGCGAGCTGCTCATAGCGCTTCTGCTGTGGCAGAAATTTGCTCATGACCTGAAAACCAGCAAAGATCCGGTTATGCGCACGATCGAGGATGCTGGCATTTTCGATTTCGCGGCTGATCAGTGACATGGTGCGGCGGTGGTGGATGAAGTGGCGCTTATCCGGGATGCGTCTGGTCAGGGTGTAGACGGACAGGTTAGGTTCAACGACTTTGTACATTCAGAGGCTTTCATACAATAGAACAGACAGTGATAAAAACAGATCATCTCTATCCTCAGTATAAAGCCAAAATGTCTGGTAAAATTAATGCTTAGAGAGAATGCAGACTGACAATAAGCGCTTGTGATTTTAGAACGTTCGTGCTATCATAGTGAGTCTGTAAAAATCGCAAAATCAGGCACAAGTTTACGACGATCACCGTGCTTCAGAGACCGTAAATCCAGGCCGAAAGAGAGACAAATCGCATGGCAAAGAGAAAAGCTACCAAGGGCGAGGACGACGGTCTGTTCGCCACCCGCAATGGTCATCAGGCAGATGAAGGCCGTCAGAAAGCGCTTGAGTCTGCGCTGAGTGATATCACCAAGCGCTTCGGTGATGGCACGATCATCCGTCTGGGTGAAGCGGCACACATGACCGTTGATGCACTGCCGACCGGATCACTGACGCTGGATATCGCGCTCGGCATCGGTGGTATCCCGAAGGGCCGTATTGCTGAGATCTACGGGCCGGAATCTTCCGGTAAGACGACGCTGTGTCTGCACGTGGTTGCTGAAGCGCAGAAGCGCGGCGGTATGGCGGCCTTCATCGACATGGAACACGCGCTCGACCCGACCTATGCAGCACGCATCGGGGTCGATCTTGACCGGCTGTACATCTCTCAGCCCGATACCGGCGAGCAGGCGATGGAAATCACGGAAATGCTGGTGCGCTCCGGTGCGCTGGATGTGATCGTAATCGACAGTGTGGCCGCGCTGGTCCCGCGTGCTGAAATCGAAGGCGAAATGGGCGACAGCCATGTCGGTTTGCAGGCACGTCTGATGAGTCAGGCGCTGCGCAAGCTGGCGGGTGCCATCAAGCAGTCGAATGTCTCGGTGCTGTTCACCAACCAAATCCGCGAGAAGGTCGGCATCATTTACGGCTCCCCGGAAACACAGCCGGGTGGCCGTGCGCTGAAATTCTATGCCAGCGTCCGTATGGACATCCGCCGCGTGCAGGCGATCAAGGTCGGTGGTGAGACCGTCGGTAACCGCACCAAGGTGAAGGTCACCAAGAACAAGGTCGCGGCTCCGTTCCGCGAGGCGGAGTTCGACATTATGTTCTACGAAGGCGGGATCAGCAAGTCCGGCGAAATCGTGGACCTGGGTGTCGATCTGGGCATCATCGAGAAGCGTGGCGCATTCTTCCGCTATAACGACGGCCTGCTCGGTCAGGGCCGCGAGAATGCCAAGGTGTTCCTGCGGGAGAATCCGGAAGTCGCGCTTGAAATCGAGCAGCTCATCCGTGAGCAGAGTTCACTTGGTGCGACCGTTGTCAGCGGCGGGGCAGCCGATGACGATGCGGAAATGCCGCTGGGACTGGACGAGTAACAAATCCGGTTTTGCCGGTTCGGTCTGAACGAATGACAAAAGACTCCCAAATCGGGAGTCTTTTTCTTTACACAGGGGATGCTGGTCCGCGTCGTGCCGCCCACCGGAAGCAGATGATGCCGATTCCTATCAGCCCACCCGCCAGCGCCCAGTGCGGCATTCGTGCCAGCGTATCCAGCAGCACATCCGGCGGATAATCGGGATACAGATGTCCATGCCGTGCGTTCTTGACAACCATCAGCAGGACCGCACACGGACCGGTGCCCGCACCGATCATCAGACCAGCCACCAAACCGACCGCCGCTGTCACGAGGCGGGACGGTCGGAGCGCCAGCCGGGATGTCAGCCACAGCACCAGCAGTGCGCTCAGCCAAAGCCCAAGCAGCACCGGCGGCAGTACCGAGTCATCCTCCGGGGCCATCCACACAAAAGTGATGACACCCCACAGCACCACCCCGCCGCGCAGCCAGATATGATCGCCCGGTGACCGTCCGCTATTCGCCGTCTTTGGTTGTTCTGGTGCATAATCATCAGGCATCATCAGGAACAGCCTATCTGACAATCATCGTGTATAGAGCAGATTTATCGATCACTTCGTCAGACAGTTTTTGCCAAACGGCTTTTGCCCAACAGGAAGGGAAGTCTTCATGACCTCAGCCTCCGAGCCACCGCGTGCGCATGACATCGCCGCCCAGCTTCGCCGCGCCATCGGTGACGGGATTTATACCAGCGGCGAACGACTCACCGAACTGGGGATCTCGCACGAGATGGGTGTCAGCCAGAGTACCGCCCGTGATGCCCTGTGGCTGCTGGAGCAGGAAGGGTGGGTCGCACGAGCAGCGCGGCGTGGTGTGTTTGTGCGTTCCTTCACCGCTGACGAAGCCGAAGAGATCTTCGATCTGTGGGCGCTGCTCGAAAGTGAAGCCTTCGAAGCCATGGCTAATCATATCACGCGGGCCGAAGCGCTGGAACGGCTGCGGCCACCTTTGCAGGCAGCCCGTGAATCGCTTTCGGAGAATCGATGGCTGGAAAGCTGGCACGCCCTGATGCGCTTTCATGCCGAAATCGCGGAGTCGGCTGATCGCCCGTTTACGCGTCAGATTCTGGAACGCCTGCGTAATTTTGTGTGCCTGATGGAGATCGAATACGAGTTCAACCGCCCGCGCAGCCCTGATGAGCGGCTGGAACGCCTCGACGCCTACGATCAGCTTCTGGGCATGATCAAGTTCGCAGATTCACACGAGTCGCGTCAGGTGCTGGCGGATCGCATCCGCGAGGATCGTAAGGAGATTGTCCGCTGGCTGGCGATGCATGGCTGAGACGGACTAGGCGAGCCAGCCGCGAATCAGCATACTGATGGCGAGCGTCACCGCCCATGCCGCGTATCCGACCAGCAGCGCTGGGACGAGAGTCCATCCGGCACGGAAGGCGAACCACACCACCAGCGCGAAGAAGACGGTCGGGATCATGTTGATGGTGACGGCAAAGCTGAAATCCGCCATATTCGCGGCGGTCGCTGCGGCATCGCCTTTTTCACCTGAATAGACGATCCACAGCCCCAGCGGAATATTGATCGGCATGGTGGCGGCAATCGCGGCGAAGGTCCTGGAATACTGGCGCAGAATGGCGATGCTGATAATGATCAGAATCGAGATGATCACGGGGGCCAAGCGCTGGAAATCAATCTGCATAAGGTCGCTTTATCCTGAAGCCGTAAGGCATAAACAACGAAAACAAACACAGGGGACGGCCTGTCGGCATCCCCTGCGTGTCGCTGATGACGTTAATTCTACGGTGTGAGGCGCTCTAAATCACGGGGGAACAGTGTCACTTCGCGCACATTGGCGATATTCAGCAGGCGCGACACCCAACGCTCCAGACCGATGGCGAAGCCACCATGCGGCGGCATCCCGAATTCGAACGCGGCCAGATAACCGGCGAAAGCTTCCGGTGAGAGGCCATGACGTGCCAGCGCCGCCTGATAATCCGCGGACTGGTGGAGGCGCTGTCCGCCGGTGACCATCTCGACACCGCGAAACAGCAGGTCGAAGCTGTTGGAGTAGTCCGGACGGGCCGGGTCGGGATGGGTATAGAAGGGCCGCTTGACCATCGGGTAGCCTTCAACAAACAGGAAGTCGGACTGATGCTCTTTCAGCGCCCACGCGCCGAGCCAGCGCTCATGCGAAGGCGCGAAGTCCGGCTCGTGACGGGCATCCTCACCGGTTTCGCGGTAAATCAGCTCCATCGCATCGGCAAAGTGAATCACCGGGACGGTGTGTGGCATCAGCGGCAGTGAAAGTTCGGGCTGCGCAGCCCGAACCAGTGCCAGTGCATCCCCGGCCTGTGACTGGATGGCGTCGAGCATGCCGCGCAGCACCTCAGTCAGCATCTGCATCACGGTCTGATGATTTTCGATAAAACCGAACTCGGCATCCATCGACACATATTCGTTCAGATGGCGGGGGGTGCTGTGCGGCTCTGCCCGGAAGACCGGCCCGACTTCAAACACGCGCTCGAACACGCCGACCATCATCTGCTTGTAAAACTGCGGACTCTGCGCCAGATAGGCTGGTGTGCCGAAGTAGTCGATGGTGAAGACATTCGCACCGCTTTCGGTGGCACTGGCGACGATCTTCGGCGTCTGGATCTCGACAAAATCCTGCGACTGTAATGTGTTTCGAAATCCTGCCATGGATGCAGCAGCAATCCGGGCGGCGGCGCGGCGCTGTAGATGTCGCAGGGACAGCGCCGCATAATCAAGCTGTGTCGGAAGCTGTGCATTCAGCGCTGGACGGAACAGGTCAAACGGCGGCGGTGTGCTGGCCGCTGACAGTACCTCAACTTCCGGCTGATGGAGTTCGACTCCGCCGGGGGCCTGCGGACTGGCAACGACGGTTGCGGTCACCGTCAGCACCGACTCATGGTAGAGCCTGCCAAGCTCTGCGGACAGTTCGGCGTCCTCGATCACGATCTGCATCAGGCCTTTGCCGTCTCGCAGGATGAGGAAGCTGACAGTGCTCAACTGTCGCAGGCGGTGCAGCCAACCGGATACGCGCACGCGCTCTCCGACATGCTGACTCAACTGCGACGACCACACACGCTGCGAGGCTGGCGTCTGCGGCACTGCGGAAGGGGGAATTTCAACTTGCATGGTACTGCACCTCCAGAGAATCAAACGCCCTGCTCGTCTGCGGACGAGGGGGCGCGACTCGTGGTGCCACCGCAGTTCGTCACCAGTTACGAAGTAACTGCATGACCTTCGAGGCTCGATAACGGCAGCCGACCGGCGGGGCTTAGTACATCTCAGCTATTTGCTCTTAGTCATTAGTGATTAGCCAGGGACTAACGACTGTTGACTTTAGGCTCTGGATGCTTGTTCCCCGCGCTCAG
>JAEZAF010000088.1 GCA_023430545.1 Chloroflexota bacterium | reverse complement strand
TCGCCAGCAGCAGCACACTCATTACGCGGCGTTCCCGCCACAGCCGACGGATCGTAAAGTGAAATAATCCGTTCATACGGTCCCACCTGCACGCAGCGCCTGTGTCGTCACACGGTTGAGCAGCAGTGCGCTGAAGGCAAGTTGTAACGTAAACAGGATAAGAATGACACCGATATAACTGAGCATCGCACCTGCTTCAAACTGGATGTGCAGCGGAGGTACCAGCGTCGATGAACCAATCGACAGACTCGGCAGCATCTGTGCGCTCAGGAAGATGCCGATGACCAGCCCCAGAACCAGTGCGGTTATCACGACGAAACACTGCTCAAGTATCATACTCCAGACCAGTGCCCGCGACTGCAAGCCCATCGCACGCAGCACGGCGAAGTCAACTATGCGTGCCTGCACACTCAGGACGACATAGGTGACAAGGCTGATCATGCTCAGTAGCAGACCGATCCCAAATGAAAACACCAGCAGGCCGATCAACCCGACGGTCAGTAGATTGGTTTGCAGTCCCTGTAAAGCCGTATCACGGTCAGCAGTCGCCGCGATGTACTGGCGGTTCTGATCCGGCCCCAATTGATTGATGAAATCCCCAGTCGATGCGCCGGGAGTGAGTCTGATCCAGAGTTCGTTAATTCTGAGTGTGGAATTCGGACGGCGCTGAATGATCGCTATCAGTGGGTCGAGCGCTGTTACCAGAAAGGCAGAGTCGTCGTTATAAAGGGTAGGGTAATAGGAGGTGATCGCGATCACCTCAAACCAGATGCGGGTCTGGTCAATTGACAGGTTGAACTTATGCCCGACGGCTAGCTCATTCTCTTCGGCAAATGATGTGCTGATCACTGCCGGAAGCCCGATAATCTCTTCCGGTGGCAGAGCGACAGCGCCGGTTGTCGCAATCACTACGGAGTCCAGCAGCAGCAGAAACTGCGCGTTATTGGCCGATATGCCCCATTCGGCGACGTAGCTGTCGTCCGCTTCGGCTTTTTCCAGCACCGAAAGCGGTAGTATCGAAGTGAGTGTCCCACCTACAGCCGCCATCTGTGTCCATGTTTGGCTGTTGGCTTGGCTGAGCCAGTCCGTCACATTATCGGAAAAAGCGAGATTCCGAAGATAAAGGAAAAGGTGTGGTGAAAAGCCACGCAGACGTGAAGATGCAGCGCTGACTGTCAGACTTATGAAGCGAGTATCATCAGGGAGTTGTTCCAGCGATCCCTTAAAGGTCAGCCACTCGATCTGATTGATCTGTTCCTGCACTTCAACGATATTCGCTGGCGGGTCTGGGAACAGTGCGAACAGATCTGGCGGCAGGTTGATGTCTTCAGGGAGCTGCGGAATCAGCGTCACCTGACGGAAAGTGCCGTCAGGAAGCTCGAAATTGAGCGAAAACCTTAGCGCGTCCAGCAGCAAAACCGTGTCCCGTCCCACACGCTCATCGAGGAATCGCTCGAGCCGTACGTCTAATGAGATCGTCTCTGCGTCTGAAGGGAGTTCCCGTCCCGATTCCAGTACATCGATAGTGGTGTACGGTACGACCAGTTCACCTAAATCATCCCGCCAGTAGGCGATTTCTGCAAAGGTATCGCTTTCCACTGCCAGGAGATCACCCCGTGCCAGACCTGCACCACCAACGGCGAGGTTTACCTGTTCCAGCCGTAGGGCACGGCTGACGGTCTCCACATTTTCCAGTGTCGATACTGCCTCCACAGGCGGAATAGTACCGGTGGTGCTGGTGTTATACGTCAGGCGGACATCTGCGCCGGTGCGGTAGCCGGATTGATCAGACTGACTGTCGCGAATGGTAGTCTGATAACTGACGGCAAACCAGCCGATGCTGACCGCCAGCGCCAGCAGGAAAGTGATCCGCCCATAGTGCTGCGGTTCCCGGCTGACCTGCCAGCTTGCCAGCGCCCATCGCAGATCATTCTGACGACCGAAAAAGCGGGCGATCACTTTCATTGCCAGTGGGAATAGTCGCAGGACCACACTGTTGAGTGCGAAGAACAGCAGCGTCGGTACGATCAGGCGCAGTGGATCAGGGCCTGCTGTCCCGCTGGTTTCGACCGGAGCGTGGCTGAACTGCCACAGCACCACCAGTCCGATCAGCAGCACGATCACATCGAGATACATACGCTGCCACCAGGGACACACCGCTGATCGTTCCATACTGCCACTTGCTGCGCTCAATGCCTGCCTCAGAATCGGGATCAGGGTGACGATCAGGACAATGAACGCAAACAGGACAGCCAGCCCCGCAAACAGATAGCTTTCGCCGGTGATTTCCAGTGAAAGCCGCTCGATGCCCATGATCAGCGGCATGATCCAGATGAGAAACTGACGCGCAAACAGCGGTGCAGCCAGTGCAGCCAGCCCGCAGATCAGAACGGCCTCGATACCGCGCAGCAGGATAATCTGGCGATCCAGCGCACCGCGACTTTGCAGCAGTGTGAGTTCACGTTGTTCACCACGCCGTACCAGACTGCCGATCACCAGCAGGAAAAACAGAACCAGCACACCGGTCTGCACCAGCAGTAACCCAAAGGGCGTGCCGAGGGTTGTCACCTCGCCACCGTATCCCGCCAGTGCATCGGGTAGGGCAGTAGTGTAGGTCACACCGGTCGAACCTTCGCCCAGATACACCCGCAGCGCTTCTCTGACCGCAGGTTGAAGCGCTGTCAGTTGTTGGATCGCGGTTGGCAGATCGTTAAAGGGCAGGGACGCATGATCAAACAACAGCCGCCATCCTAGCATCGTACGTGTGCCTGCCAGATAGTCTGCACTGGCCTGCTGCATATTTGCCCGCGTGGTGAAGACGGTGATATTGGGATCAATGCGCAGCGGTGATGGAGGCATCCAGTAGGGCGCGGAGGTATCAGTCTCACGGATAATGCCCGTTACTTTCACCGTAAATGGCTGTGCGGTTGCTGCTCCGCGCTGATCAAGTGTCAGTTCATCTCCGACCTGAATACCGGTCAGAGCGGCAGTGGCATCACTGATGACCACATGCATCAGCAGGTCACTGCTGTCCATCGGGAAGCTTCCCTCAACCAGCGTCGTATTGACTTCCAGTGCATCGTAGAATGCCAGCCGTGCTTTGATGTCCGGCAGATCAGCGCCATCCCGGACAATGAACAGCGGTGAACTCTCTGCCCAGTTGATGAGAGCATTCATCCAGCCAGGTAACGTCTGCTGTAAGGGGGTGGTTTGTTCTGCAATCAGCGTGTCGAGGTCTTGCCACTGATCATCAAGATCTGCGGCATCGAGACCGGTACGGATGTACACATGGACGGTTTCAGAAGGCTGCTGATCCAGCCTCTGGATCATGCCCGCCTGCGAAACGATATTGGTGTACAGCGGGATCGTCGCACCGATGATGGCCGCCAGCAGTACGCCGCAGATCAGCGCGATGATCGAGCGCCACTGCGATCTTAATCTCAATAATCCTAACTTCAGAAAATACATGAATCTTTACTCTGTTCACGGTGTCCAGCCTTTGGCTTCCGTCCTGATAATGCCACATCACAAATGAAAACAACAGTGAGCGTGTGCATGCGTGAGAAGCGATAGTGAACTGGTAACTGGCAGTCTTGCTTATGGTGTCTCTTTAGGGGAAGTCATATTTCAGGATTACTGACGTAAAGCCGCGTTTCTCGATCGATAGCTTTGAGTAAACGTATTGATCGTCTCTGCATAAGTGAGCGCTCAAATCTGGAAAAGATATGCCTGAAAATGTATTCCTCAATGCGTATCATTATGGCAGGGTCCGTCAGGGGTATGTAGCGTTTAGTGTAGATGCGCGCCACCATCCCGCGCAGTAGATCCGCATCAATATCATCCGCATCCGGAAATGGCTTTACCATCAGCAGTTTGGGAAGCACAGGATGTAAAGCCCACCCTTGATCATCAAATGCAATTGGCGGTTGTGCATACCACACAGCTTCCAGTAACTTGTAACCTGTCTTGAATTTAAACGGCAGAAGCGCTTCCTCTACTTCCCCGACAACACCGCATAAATGCTGGTTTCGCTCCCCTGCGAGCTGGAGCATTGTGCTTTCAAACGCCTTCAGTAATGCGCGTCCGTGACCGCCTCCCGGCTGTGCGACAGCGAGATATTCAATCATGCCGAAGGCCTGAAGATGGGTAGAGGAGTGATCTGAGACGAGGTTAGTCTGCAATGTCAGATAACTTCCCATCACTACACCAACCAGTGTATTCCCTGATAAACGGGCCAGCATTACGAATTCGTGGTCACAGGTGGGATGTGACAGTAAATATTCGTATTCAGCACGGCTGACCAGTTCATCTGGTGAGAAGATCTTCTGCAGCAGCAGGTAACACTGGGCGAAGTGCGAGTCGCCGTGCTGGATACGGAGAATGTCAAACATGGAAGTGACCTTTACAGTGAAACACACATTGACTCAATATTTTCTGCGGAAACAGCCTTCAGGCTGGTAAAATGCCCCCAATATTTGACGCTCTCTCTGGCTTATGGTTGATTTATAATCGTTTGTACTTACCACAACCACCACAGGTCAATTCATGGAAGTTTTTGATTCTTGTTTACTTGTCCTTTGCCTAATGGTAGCAGGTTATTGCTGGATTCAGTGGTACTATGCCACCCTCTCAGTCAATGCCCTGGTCGCTAAAGGAAATTACCGCCTCCCTTATTTGTTAATTCCGGCAATAGCAGGTGCAGTACTATGGGTTGTACTTGCAAATGGGGCAGATCCCTATGTGCGTACTCATTTTGACTATTTCCTTTTTTATTGGGTCGGAGGGCTGACATGGATCGTTCTTCTTCTATGGCTGTTACCCTTCGTCGGCTTTAGCCCACGTGATGAACTGGAGCGCCGGAATATTGGGTCAGTCATGGTCGTATGCGGCGCAATCCTTGGTTTGACATTTGCCTATGCCGGAGGCAATGTGGGTGAAGGGCCGGGATCATGGGTCGTGATGGTGTGTGTCGCGGTCTCATCGATTGGATTTTTCGGCGTATGGATGCTGTTGGAAGGGTTCACGCAGATCTCTGAAACAGTTACAGTTGAGCGTGATCTTTCGGGTTCGATACGGTTGACTTCCTTTCTGATCGCGCTGGGACTGATTATGGGCGCAGCGGTATCCGGAGACTGGATTGATATGCCGGATTTCTGGATTGCCTTTTTCGCTCGTGCATGGCCTGCGCTGGCAATGATGCTGTTTGCTGTTGCAATCGAATATATGGCGAGACCCAGCGAACGACAGCCTAATCCGTCGGTGCTTTTATTCGGAGTGCTCCCATCCATCGGTTATCTGATTGTCGCCGTGATGATCTTCTCCGAACAGTTCACAAGGTTTGCCTAATGACGGTTGGTGTTTGGAAGCTGGCGGAGGCGTTGGATGCACCGACGTTTGAACGTGTGCGGATGCGAACGATCTTTGAATGCCACAAATACGATCCGCAGGTTGAGGATCATTCATTACTCACACCGTTCCCCCTGATCCTGTCCCGTGATACTTGGCAGGAGCTTGCAGGGCTGGCCGAGAAACTGGCTGCGGAAGTGCTGGCAGCAGAATTCGAGCTGATCGAAAAACCGCACTTGCATCAGAAATTGGCGCTGCCCGATGCCATAACAAGACTGTTTAAACATCCGGTCAAACATCAGGAACGGGATGCGCGAATCATCCGTTTTGACTTTCACCTGACACCTGATGGGTGGCGCATTTCTGAAGCCAATGTCGATACCCCCGCAGGATATAACGAATCTGCTGGATTTACCGCGATAATGGCAGAACATTATCCTGAGGCAGAGATGACCGCCAATCCAGCGACAGCCTTAGCAAAGGCAATTTGCGATTCGATCGGCACAGGGAAGCGGGTAGCGATGCTGCACCCGACATCGTTTGTCGAAGACCAGCAGATCTTGCGCTTTATCATGCCATATCTGGAACGTGAAGGCCTTCTGACCACACTGGCGAGTCCGGCACACATCCGTTGGCAGAACGGGCGTGTGATCAGCCTCAACACTGGTGAGGCGTTTGATTATTTTGTGCGGTTCTTTCCGGCGGAATGGCTGCCGAATTTATGGAACAGCAGCCCCTGGCAGGATTTCTTTCGACAGCCCGCACCGCCTTCAACCAATCCCGTGACAACCCTGCTGGTACAGAGTAAACGTTTTCCCCTTGTGTGGGATCACTTGCAGACGCCTCTGCCGACATGGCGTGCCTTACTGCCGGAAACCCGCGATCCGCGTCAAATCAAACTGGATGATGGATGGGTGCTGAAACCAGCATTTGGCCGCATGGGAGAAAATATCCTCATTCCTGGTGTGACGGTGACAAAAGAAGCCAATCAGATTCGCAAAAAAGCCAGGCGGCACCCTGATCACTGGATCGCCCAGCGCCGTTTTGAACCACTGCCGCTGGGAGAAATCTACCCGTGTATTGGCGTTTATACCGTCAACGGACGTGCCGCTGGAACCTATGGAAGGTGGAGTGTACGTCCCATAACTGACTCTTCGTCGCGTGATATTGCCGTGCTTAAAGAAAAAGAGAGACCTTGATGAATCCGCAGGAACTTTTCGAGACATGGGCACCACCTGAAGCCTTATGGTCAAAGTGGGCAAAGCCAGTATTGTTCGTACAGATGGATGCCTATGGCAAACGCAAGGATATATCAGGATCAACACCATCAGAAGTTATTTTTGAACCTGAGTCCGATCTGGAATGGCTGCAAAACTATCGCGGTGATACAGCGATCATCGTTAACCTGCCCGGTGCAGCCTCGGTAGAGATGGGGATGCAGGTAGCGCAGTACGGGTTTCGCCCTGTGCCGCTCTATAACTGCACCAGCGGCCCAAAAGCGGTCGTGAATGTCGAGCCGATTGTAACAGCACTGACTCAGAATGCTGCCCTGCTGCGTAAGCTGCCGGAGGAGGCACCCCCTGCGTTTCTGATCGACTCGCGGCGTAACCCTGCTGGCGCACAGCCCAGCTACGGTGAGTTTGATAATCGCTGGGTCGTCTTTCCGCAGGATTTCCCGTCAGCGCTGTTCCTCAAAACGAATGGCATCCGCAGGGCATTGGTGATCCACTCTCAGGCAATGCAGTTGAGGACCTTTGAGAGAGACCTGTATGAGGTACTGCACCGCTGGAGCAGTGGTGGTATCGAGGTGTTCACAAAAGACCTCAACGATCAGACAGGACCAACGCCCCTAACATTTGATCGCCTGTCACGGATACGGTTCTCTACAGTTGCAGCGGGTCTAACGCTGATGGCGTTTCTGTCACGGCGTAATGCCGCCGGAGGTTTTGGACGTATTATCCCTGAACCCGGCAGCAGCAGCGGTGGTTAAATTCCACCTGACTCGTGTATGAGGATGTTCAATCAGTGAAAAAGGCAGGAGAATGATGAATTCCCCTGCCTTTTTCACTTTAACACTTTACAGGTTGCTTTACTGAGTGCTTTACGAACCGGTGAAATATGCCTTGCCGGGGAATTTCAGACCGGTCAGGAAGGTGCCATTGATCTCAGCCTCGTCCACATTGAGGTCAGACCGGAACACATAAACACCAATCGGCTGGAAGATCGGGATCAGTGGCAGATCTTCCCACAGAAGCGCGTCAATCTGCTCATAAATTGCAGTACGTTCGGCTTCGTCGGAAATCGAACGACCCTGTTCAAACAGCGCGATAACTTCTGGATTGTTATAGGCGAAGAAACTGGTCTCGTTGGCGAGGTAATTCCGATAGTGATCAGGCTCCGGCCCAAACAGTCCCCAACCTCCGAGGAAAGCATCATAGGATTTTTCCACGCTCTGGTTGTCGTAGATTTCGGTGTTGGCAGCAGCGTCGTCCAGCGGCACCAGTTCAACATTCACACCAAGCGCACGCCAGTTATCGTAAACGATGGGGGCGATTCCCTGCATCAGTGACCATGTACCCAGATAAGCCAGCTTTAAAGTTAACTCCTGTCCATTCTTGTCCAGAAAGCCGTTGCCGTCACTGTCAGTCCAGCCCTGATCGGCTAACTGCTGCTTTGCTGCCTCAGGGTCATATGAATACTGTGGGTTACGGCCCTCTTCATAGATAAACACCGAGCGATTGAACACGGAGTCCGGCAGCAGGCCATAGCCTCCGCCAACGACTTCGATGACCGCGTTACGGTCCAGACCCACAGCCAGTGCGCGCCGTATGGCGGGATCGCTGTAAAGATCGCTCTGGACGTTAAAACCAACATAACGCATCAGGTCGCGTGGGGATTCGACAATCGTGAAGTCCGGATTATCCTGAAACGGTGTGAGGTCCGTGCCATCAATACGTGCGAAGTCCAGTTCACCTGCGAGCAGGGCATTCGCGGCGTTTTCGACGCCTTCGATGAAGCTGACCACCAGACGGTTAATCTGTGGTGCGCCACGCCAGTATTCCGCGTGTGCTTCCAGAACAATATTTTCGCCCGTATTCCATTCCACGAACCGATATGGCCCAGTCCCAATCGGATTGGTGTTGAACGGGGCGTCAATCATGTTCAGGCTGGTAAAGGCATGAGCCGGGACAATCGGAATGCTGAGAGCCGTCAACACGGTTGCGTCCGGCTGTGACAGGATCACTTTAAAGGTATGATCGTCCACAACTTCAAACTCAAACGGGACTCCGTTCTGGAGCAGGTTTGAGCGCCAGTCAATGGCATTTTCTTCCAGCAGCACGGCCTCATAGGTGAACAGCACGTCTTCGGCTGTAAAATCTTCACCATCATGCCACTTCACACCCTGACGCAGGTTGAAGGTGTATTCAAGGCCATCATCCGATACTGTCCAGCTTTCGGCCAGCGCCGGTTCAATGGAATCGCCCCAGTTTTCACCGCCGAGGACGAGAGGTTCAACGATAAAAGTGACAACCGATAAGCTGTTGCCATCGTTGGCATACAGACCGCTCAGGCTTTGCGGATCGCCATTTGACTGCACGATCAGTGTATTACCACCTTGAGCGGATGCCGCGAGAGAAGTCAGACTCAGGAGAAGAGTCAGAAGGACGAGCAGGCTCAGTTTTCGCATGGAAACCTCCATTTATACAGATGAGCCAATAAGAGTATGCAAAGGTGTGCGTGTTTGATTGGTTTAGCTATAACACAACATCATGCACCCCCAGGCATCAGCGAAACTGCGGGTCAATAGCGTCCCGCAGACCGTCGCCAACAAAATTGAACGCCAGCACAATCAGCGAGATACTCGCGCCCGGGACAATCCACATCCACCAGGCGGTACGAATCCACTGCTGCGCCCCGCCTAGCATATTTCCCAGGCTGGCATCCGGCGGTGGAACGCCCAGCCCTAAAAAGCTGAGCGCCGATTCCGTCAGAATAGCGCCGGGGATCGATAATGTGGCTGCGACAATGATCGACGAAAGGGTATTAGGCAGGAGATAGCGTGTAATCAGCCGCCAGTAGGATGCGCCGATACTGCGACCCGCCATCACAAACTCTTCTTCTCGTAACGAAAGGAACTGGCCGCGCACCAGCCGTGCGACGGTCATCCAGTTCAGTGCGCCAATTGCAAAAATCAGCGCGAACAGTGACCCACCCAGGATGCCAGACAGAATGAGCAGCATCATAAAGGCCGGAATCGCGAGAAAGATATCCGTCAGCCGCATCAGCAGGTTATCCAGCCAACCGCCAAAATACCCCGCGATCGCGCCAATGGTGACACCGATAACGAGCTGAAAAACCACAGCGGTGATACCAACAAACAGAGAAACCCGTATGCCGCTGATGGTACGCGAAAGATAGTCACGTCCGTAGTTATCGGTACCGAGCGCATATTCAAAGGTTGGTGGCTGAGGTTTTCCTCTGGCATAAGCAGTATTGTTGCTATTTGGATCATACGGCATGATCTGATCGGCAAAAACCGCCATTCCTGCAAATATCAGCAGCACCAATCCGCTGATGAAAGCCAGGTGATGCCGTCGAAACAGCCGCCAGATACGGCGGTCTGAACGGGATTGTGTATCACTCAGTGAAAGCGGAAGGGCAGGTGCCGGCGTCTCTGGGTTAAGCATAGCGAATCCTCGGGTCAGCCCAGGTATAGGCGATGTCAGCCAGCAGACTGCTGATCACAATCAGCAGGGCTGACAGCATGGTAACCGCCATAATCACCGGATAGTCACGTCCGCTGACGGCGTCAACACCTAACCTGCCAATCCCCGGCCAGCTAAAAATAGTCTCCGTGAGAAATGCGCCTGTGACGACACTGGGCACTGAGATACCGATCATGGTAATCATCGGGATGAGCGCGTTGCGCAGCGCATGTAACATGATCACTCGGCGATCGGCCAACCCTTTGCCCCGTGCTGTACGGATATAGTCCTGTCCCAGAACTTCCAGCAAAGCGGAGCGCTGATAGCGTGACCAACTGGCGATTTGTGCGAGAGCCAGCACAATCGTGGGTAGAAATAAATGGTGCAGCACATCTGCCGCGGACTGCCAGCCTGTGTACTGTTCACGCACATTACGCATACCTGACGCAGGGAACCAGTCTAACTGGATAGCGAAGATCTGGATGAACAGCAGGGCAGTCCAGAAGATCGGTATCGAAATCCCAACCAGTGAGAATGTCGTCACGAGATAGTCAATCAATGTATAGCGCTTGAGCGCTGAGATCACGCCAATCGGTACCGCCACCACAAATGACAGGAAAAGCGCACTGCCACCTAACAGAAGTGTATTGGGCAGCCGGTCGCCAACCTCCAGCGTTACCGCCCGCCTGCTGCGGAACGAGAACCCCCAATCGCCAGAGAGGGTTTTGCCCAGCCATGCGATGTACCGAACATGCATCGGTTGGTCGAGGCCCAGGCTGAGACGCACCTGTTCAATATATGCCGGGTCGGTACCGCGATCCGGATCGATATACATCTGGGCTGCATCACCAGGGGCAATTTCCACAATCAGGAATGTGAGAATTGAGATGACGAGTAATAACGGAATGGCCTGGATCAATCGACGGATGATGTAGCGAGTCATAGGGTGGATACTTTACTGTGCACTCAGGAATCTCTACTCAGTATATGAAAACAAAACCCCCGTAGAGGGGGTCAGATCACCTGAAGCGGCTACAAGCTATTGAAGTTCAATCACCAGTAACAACGCCAATACCCCTTCGCAGTGGTGAGGTATGGGACAACATGGGTGTGGGGTAGTGTATAGTGACATATTGACTAAACTAATCATTTGTTCTGGTGATGAGTATCGACGATTGTACGCTGTCGCATCGCTTTGTCAAGGCGTTGGCATTAGTTGGTTTCCAGCTTGTTATCAGGCTGTCTGCCGCTTCACAAACACAGTTTTCAGACAGCGCATCGCCAATAAAACTTACTCGCCAGCGCTAACCCTGAAAGGATTTTCTGATATTTAGAATGCTTGAGGTAAGATCCGGCGGTTGTCTCCGGCTCTGAATATCAGCTCGGAGTTTTATTTTCAAAGTGAGTTAATGATTATGGTGACTACAGATACATCGTCGGCCTACGAATCCGAAATACGACTTTGGCAGCAGGAAATGGAAGCCAACCTGCGCGCTGAAGATGGCTGGCTTACCTTAGCTGGATTGTACTGGCTGCATCCAGGCAGCAATACCATCGGCACAAACCCGGGTTCTGATATTATTTTGCCCGACAGCAGTTTGCCTGACTTTCTGGGTGTCATTGAATTCATTGACGAACAAACGATGCTGCAAGTTGAGGGAGCCTCACCTGTGACGGTCGATGGTCACCCGACGATCAGTGCAGCGCTCCGCAATGATCATGCCGAAGAGGGGCCATCAGTAGTAAAGATTGGTTCAGTGACCTTCTTTGTGATTCGGCGTGGTCAGGAATATGGCGTGCGTGTGCGTGATGCCAACCATCCATCGCGTTTGAACTTTGCCGGACGCAAGTGGTTTCCGGTCTCTCAGGATTATCGGGTCGAAGGGCGTTTCGTCCTGCACGAAACACCACGCGTGCTTGACATCCCCACGTCAACTGGACGCCAGACCTCGATCCTCAATCCGGGACGCGTTGAATTTACTCTGAATCATCAGTTACTTTCGCTTGAGGCATTTGAAGCCGATAGTGACCTGGTATGGTTTATCTTCAGGGATGCTACCAGTAATCGCACGACCTATGGCGCGGGCCGGTTTATGTATGGAGAACTGAGAGCAGATGGTACTGTCCTGCTGGATTTTAACAAAGCCTATCATCCACCCTGTGCCTTTACGCCGTTTGCGACCTGCCCACTTCCGCCCAGGGAAAATTGGTTGACGGTAGAGATTAGTGCAGGCGAACGATCCTGAGTCTTAAGCATTACCCGTATGTGTGGGAAAAAGAAGGTTCCAGTCTTGATTGGTTATACCTCTTAACACATTTCCGTAGTTGCAAATATTCGGTAAATCAGGGACAGGTTAAGGAGCATTTTCTGGGATCATGGACGCGGAAAATATTGCTCACGCAGGTTTGGGTTTTCGATAGGTATGTCTGTAATAAACTGCGAAGGATCTTCAGGCAGTAACGGTAGTAATGCGAGTGCATTGTCCGATAAAGTGAAATTATCTGGAATCGGTTGTGCAGGATCTACCACGTGAACTGCCCCCGTCTCATCCTGGTAAACGAGGATTGCCTGCTCATAGCTACTGGTCCAGCCAAATTCCCAATCCCCATTGTTAAATGAGAAGGCTGGCATCGCTTCCGGATTCGATCTGGATGCTAGTACAAGTGTGATGGAGGGATTGTCATAGAACAAATCACCGATAATGAAGGTGATATAGTCCAGGTCAATGACTGTAAGCTGTTCATCTACAATAATTGTGGTGCCATCTTTGAGATTGGGTACGATTTCTTCAAGCTGCCACATGAAGTGTCGAAGATTATCCCACGACCGCGCGTGATGGGTATTCCAGAAGATCTGAGTGATACTTCCACCAAACAGCATTGCTGCGATCACCGTTGCAATTAGGAAACTCCCCAGTCGAGGTCTTAGCAGATTATGTATAAACCACAAGATGCCGAGGATGAAGAGAATCGCACCGATGCCACTAATCATATAGTAACGGCTTAAGTGGGAGAACATATAGGCCGTTCCAGATAGTCGTCGATCTACGAGTATGATGACGAGATGACTGAATACTGATAATGCAAGTCCGATAACGGCCAGTGAAAGCGGGTGCCAAAGCCGAAAGGCGTACTTTTCACTGCGCTTGATGGTTGTAAACAGTACCAGCATAAAGCCTAGAAATGCTAAAAACAGAGCGACTAACAGACCATACGTCGAGATGAATATCGATAATCTGCTGAAAACCCCTGCCCAAACGCTTAAAAGCGGAGCTGCTAAACCACCGATGCTTAACCCGATGGTCTCGAGCAATTGAGAGCCGCTGGTAGGCGAACTCAACCCTGTATTGTATTGTCTTTCAGCATAAAAGCCGTATGACTCGAAAATAAACAAGCGGTAGAAGATCGTTGCTCCAACTACAGCAACCCAAAGCGTACTCCATAAAACGGTTTGGGGAAAAACCGGTTTTTCCCCATCTGAATTATCGCGCACAGCCGCCCAAATGATGAACGGGCGTAATATTTCAAGTGCGATGGGCATTTCATACAGATTGACATACATAGGGATCAGAATGAGCGAGATTCCAATCATCGTCCAGCGCTGGAAGCCTCTGCGTCGTATTGCCAGGTAACTGAGACAGAACGAACTTAACGCGAAGAAAAGGCTGCCATCAACTGAGAGGATGGTTAGATAAACACGTGCGAAGTAAATCGGATAGATCAGATAAAGCAAGCCAAACAGTGTGCTTATCAGGGGTACATGTGGGAAGACACGTCGCAGTAGGTACATCAATAACAATGCACAGGCTGTAGTGAAGAAAAGCATCAGAAGATGCCCAATAGTTGCATTTGAGCTGGCGATGGCAATCAGCACACTCGCGAGTTGCCGGGATTGTCCCCCAGCTAAATCCAGGAGTTGGGGAAGCCCAAATCGTTCAAGGATATAAAAAGTCACATATTCGTCGTAGTAAATACCTAAATTAGGAGTAAAACGCCCTAATACAAGCAAATTGGTGAGC
>JAEZAF010000080.1 GCA_023430545.1 Chloroflexota bacterium | reverse complement strand
CCTCATGACTCGGCTCTCCTTGGAAGATTCGGTTTGATTCACCTCTATTTTCCTTCAGAGAGCCGAGTTTCGCTGCTTTGTCCCCTATTTTGAGCAAAATTTAGGTAACTTGGTGCATCTGGGACATGGCACGCCCTGTCCCGGATTGAAATAGCCTCTACGGATTGCTCCGCCCGGGGTCGAGTGACGAGAAGTAGTCGCGGATCACATCGCGCAGGCCAAGCGGGATATAATCCTGTTCCAGTGCGCGGTTGGCGGCATTGGCGTAATTGCTGAAGACCTCGTTATAGGGTACAAGCGCACTGCCGGTCGGGTTTTCCTGAAAATTGCCTTCCTGAAGCGGGACATCGCCTTCAGATGCATCGAGCTGAAGTTCCTGATCAGGGTTATTGTCTCCGCCCAGCAGATTGGGCGCGTAGATGTCTTCATACTGGCCGACGCCTGCGCCATCGGGGTTGTTATCGGCCTGCTGACCGGTCTGCTGGCCGCCGCTGCTGGCCGAGCCAAAGCTGCCCGAACCATCACCTGCGCCGCCGCCTGTCTGACCGTCCGCACCACCTTCACCGCTGCCACCGGGGCTGCTCTGATCCAGACCTGCACCGGTTGAGGCAGAACCTTCGGAACCGCTGGCGCTGCCGCCTTCCTGGCCGGTGCCTGAGGTGGACGACTGTCCGCCGCCTTCCTGACCGGGCTGCTGTCCGCTTTGTTCGCTGCCAGACTGACTCCCCGACTGGCTGCCACTCTGCTGACCGGACTGCTCGCCAGACTGATTGTCCGTCTGGCTGCCGTCTCCGGATTGGCTGCCCTGCTGCTGCCCCTGCGGTCCCTGTTGGCCTTGCTGGCTCTGCTGGCCAGACTGACTCTGCTGTCCGGCCTGTGCGATCTGTTGAGCGCTCTGTCCGGCCTGATTGGCAGCGTTGTTCAGGTTATTGGCCGCCTGACTGTTTTGCTGGGACTGCTGCTGTGCCTGCTGCGCCTGCTGTGCAGCATTGTCCAGCGCCTGCTGTGCCGCCGCCGTATCCCCGCTGCGCAGGGCATCTGCTGCCTGCTGAAGCGACTGGGAAAGCTGCGGATTGCTCTGCGACAGTTCACTGGCCGCCTGTTCCAGCCGGTCTGCCAGTGCCTGCTTTTCTTCCTCCGACATCGACTCCAGATCCTGTGCGTTCTGTTGAAGCGACTCGCTCAGGCTGCTGGATTCAGATGCTTCGTTTTCGTTCTGGCCGCTTTGCAAAGACTGGCTGGCCGCGTCGAGGGCCTGCTGCTGACCCTGTGCCTGCTGCTCAAGCTGATCGGCCTCGGTCTGAAGCTGGGTTTCGACTTCCTGCACGGTCGCGAAGGCTTCTTCAGGGGTAATCGCTTCCTGCTGAAGCGTCTCCAGCTTTTCCTGTAGTGCTTCCAGCAGCGGTTGGCGGACTTCTTCCGTCAGTGACGGATCGACCGCCACGTCTTCCATAATATCCTTGATGTCTTCAGCGGCTTCCTCAATGGCGGCCTGCTGTTCCAGCGCGGATGTATCCGCCAATGATGCAGGCGGGACAACGATCAGCAGCAGTGCCAGCAGTGCGACCAGACCGGCCACAAGCATCCAGTCCCGCCGCTGGGCTGAAAACGGCAGCACTTCTGCCACCTGAACGCGGCTGGCATGCTGATAGGCATCCTGAAGCTGATGTGCGGTCAGGCCCTCATCAGAGCGAATCTTACCTTCCATCAGTTCCAGCGCCGTCGAGACGCGCTGCTGTAAACCGAACTCACGGTCGAAGCGCCGCGCAGATTGCAGTGGTTCGCGCCGCCAGAGCATCACACCAGCGGCCAGTCCGAGGACTGAGACAACGATCAGCGCAACAATTACCATCAGAAGCTGGTTGTTATCCAGCAGCGGACGCACCCGCGAGACCACGGCCAGCGCCAGTCCGACCGATAGCGCTGCCGCCAGCACCCGCGGCAGCCATGTGATGATCTGCTGAAGGCGTGCGCGCCGTTCCCACCGGCTGACCAGCCCATGAAAATCGTAAGTGGGCGAAGAAAGAGTCTCTAAAGTAGTCATGGCTGTTTCCAGTCATAAGCGGACACGGTACTGCCATGTCCCTACAGGTTATGCGCGATGCATGTTATGCATCATGTATTGTAGGGATGCCGCACACGCTGCGCATGTGCGGTGTGTCCGCTGTTCGTGCGAGATGCTGAACAGGTGTTTTAATCATAACACCCTTTAAAGCTCGGTGCGGCGCATTTTGCGGATCGCCAGCGTGATCATCACCGCAGACAGCACCAGATAGATGATCGTAAACGTGACCCACGGCGAAACCAGTGTCACTGCCGTGCCGGTGCTGCTCAGTGTCTGCTGATAGAATCCCAGACGCTGCTGCGTGATCAGAAGTTCCTGTGTACGCAGCGCTGTAACCATCGGATTCAGGCTGGAAAGAAAATCGTTGAGGTAGATCAGTGCGCCTTCGAGGAAGGCGGGTCCACGGAAGCCCGAACCGCCGGTGTAAAAGAAGCGGCCAATAAATCCGAGGATCAGCGCGATGATGGCTGGTGCTGCGAACAGCAGCCCGAAAACAAACGAGTAGGCACGCACGCTGGCCGTCAGGGTACGCTCGGCGGCAGTCGAGAAATACAGGCCGATGGTCCCCAGTGCGATGGCCGTGACCACCAGGATTATAAACGAGATGATCAGCTCTGTTTCGCTGACACCGCCGAACAGAAAGGCGATACTTTGCAGCGGGATGGCGGCCAGCAGCAGCAGGAAGATATAACCGAGGGCGGATTCCAGCTTGCCGATGATAAACGATGGACGCGGCAGCAGCGTGATCTGAAGCAGATCGTAGGTCTTGCGTTCGCGCTCGCCAGTGACAGCGCCAGCAGTAAAGGCCGGGGCGATGAAGATAATCAGCATCAGCTCAATGCCGACCACACCGGCAAACAGCACGCGCCCCAGTTCGCCCGTGACGCCGGTCGAGACACCCTGTGTCAGCGGCGAACGTGAGATGTACAGCAGCACGGTGAAGACGCTCATCAGAGTCAGATAGACGGTGATGACGGCGAAGGCACGCGAACCGCGCATCCGTTCCCGCAGTTCCTTCAGCATCACCGGATTCGCGCGGAAGGCACGCAGATCGGGGATCAGGACACTCAATGTCCAGCCGAGAGCGACCAGTGAAATCAGCGCGGGGGTGAATCCGAGCGTGATCAGCAGGGCGACATTGGCAATCGCCAGCCCGACACCGACCAGAAATGACCACAGCTCCTGCGCCAGTACGCCAACCATCCCGACCAGCAGGGCGCTGGCATTGATCAGCACCAGCAGCAGCACAATCAGCAGCGCCTGATCATCGGGGCCGGTGTAGCGAAACAGCAGTAGGTTATGCGCGGTCTGAAAGATCCCGCCTGCGGTAAAGGCCGCACCAATCACACCGATGATCACCAGCAGCGCCGCCGCGATGCCATTGGCGGCCGCACCAAGCTGTAAACCTCGCGCTGCCCGTTCCAGCCGCGCTTCTCGCGGGGTGAGGGGTTCTTCAATCAGGGCTGCCGGTATTTCTTCGTACTCTGCTGTTTCCTGCATGGTTGTTTCCCGCATGCATCATCCTGTTGACGACTTCAGCCTGGGATGTTGATGGATCTGCACAGGCTGCACCGCTTTGAGTTTTCAGACAAACTGCCGTTTGAGCAGCGCGAACAGCAGCAGATCGTGATAGCTGTCAGACTCGTGATACTGTTCGCGCAGGTGACCTTCCTGACGGAAGCCGACTTTCTGCAAAGCACGCTGTGACTGTAGGTTATACACGCTGGCATCAGCTTCTACTCGGTTCAGGTCCATCCGCTCGAAGCCGAATTGCAGCACCGACCGCAGTGCTTCCGGCATGATTCCCTGACCCCAGTAGGCTCTGGCAAGATCAAAGCCAACGGAGGCGCGGTGATCGATGCGGTTCCAGTAGTTATAGCCGATCATGCCGATCACGGTATTCAGTGGTCTTAGGGTAATCCCCCAGTACATCGAACTCTCGTGCTCGAACATGCGGCTGATATTGCTGATCAGGCCACGAGCCTGCGCGATGTCCCTGTATGCTTCACCGATGTTATAACGCGTCACTTCGTAATCTCCACGGATCGCCATGATCGCTTCAGCATCCGCTTCCACCAGTTCCCGCAGGATCAGCCGTTCGGTCTCCAGCACCGGGAACTCGCTGAAATCAAAGAGTCGCGTTTCGGTCATGAATGCTACAGTCTCACGGGTGTGCTATTCGCTGTCATCATCGAAGCCGAATTCCATCAGGCCGCCGTCTTCAACATCGTCAAACTCATCGTAGTCGAAATCGTCGTCTGTGAAATCGTCCTCGAAACCGGCGTCATCTTCACCAAAGACTTCGCCTTCCGGCATATCTTCCAGATCGCGCTCCCGGGCCTTCTTGCGGGATTTCTCATCCGCAAGGCCGGTGCCATCACGGAAGCTGAGCCGAATCGGTGTCCCTTCAAACGTGAATTCCTCGCGGATGCGGTTTTCCAGATAGCGCTTATAAGTGAAATGCACCAGCTTGCGGTCATTGACATTGAACAGGAACACCGGCGGATCGGTGCGCACCTGTGATGCGAAATACAGCTTCAGACGCTTGGTCCCACGTGTGGGCGGTGGATGGCGCTGGACGGCATCGCGCAGCAGTTGGTTCATCTTCGAGGTCTGAATGCGGAAGAAACGCGCTTCCCAGACACGGTTGGCCGTCTCCAGCACCTGATGGATACGCTGGCCGGTCAGGGCGCTGATGAAGATCAGCGGTGCATAGGGGATGAAGTGCAGCTTCTCGCGCACCTTCTCGGTGAAGGTATGCATAGTGTATGCATCCTTCTCGACCGCGTCCCATTTGTTGATGACGATCACCACGCTCTTGTATGACTCAAGGATGTAACCGGCGATATGCTCATCCTGCTCGGTGACGCCGTCCTCGGCGTCGATCATCAGCAGGGCGACATCTGCGCGTTCGATTGCATCCATCGACCGGACGACGCTGAACTTCTCGACACCGGGTTCGATGCGTCCACGACGGCGAATCCCGGCGGTATCGATCAGTGTGACCGGCGCACCGTGCCACATGATCTCGGAGTCGATAGCGTCACGCGTTGTCCCGGCAATGGGGCTGACAATCGCGCGTTCTTCACCGAGGATGTGATTCAGCAGCGTGCTTTTTCCGGCATTGGGCTTGCCGACGATGGCGATTTTGAGGTGTTCGCTTTCTTCCTCATCTTCGTCTTCGACCGTCAGCTCACCGAATGCATCAACCACTTTATCCAGCAGATCGCCGATGCCAGCGCCGTGAATCGCGCTGATGGCGACCACGTCACCGACGCCGAGTGCATAGAACTCGAATGCATCCTGCTCACGGTTACGGGTATCAGCCTTATTCGCTGCGATGATCACCGGCTTGCTGGTACGCCGCAGGATCTCGGCGATCTCTTCATCGGCGGCGGTGATGCCCTGCGTGGCATCCACCAGCATGACGATCACATCCGCTTCATTAATCGCCAGCAGCGCCTGCGACTTGATCTGCGCGACGAAGTCGATGCTGCCTTCAGCCAGCGGACGCTCGTCGCGGGTGCCTTTGGCCTGGTAGACTTCGATGCCGCCGGTATCGACGACGTGAAAGGACAACCCGCGCCAGTCCGACACCGATTGCAGGCGGTCGCGGGTGGTGCCGGGGATATCATGTGTCACCGCCATGCGCTCACCGACAAGGCGGTTAAACAGTGTACTTTTTCCTACATTGGGCCGCCCCACAAGGGCGACAACAGGTTTCCGTGCCATAAAATCAAAAACGCTCCATCTCCAGAGCGTCTATTGTATCAAATTTAGGCAAGGGGTTATAGAGAGTAGGCAAGTGCGACGAAAACACTTATGCTGCGTATAGTTTTTAAAGAAACAGGGTTCATAAAATGATGCATCTGACGTGTCCGCACTGCACCACCGCCATTCCCGCGAATAATATCAACGTTCAGGAGATGACGGCGGTCTGCCCTTCGTGTAATGCCGTTTTCCGGTTCAATGCACCGGATGTCGAAGCCGCAAAAATCAAACGCCGCAAGGTGAAACGCCCCGATCATCTGACGCTTCAGGAGAACGATGATCATCTGGAAATGGACTTTCGCACCAATTTCCGGCTGGATCAGAATGGGGACTTTATCTCCATAGCACTGCTCACCGTGATGTTTGCCGCACTGACCGTTATCCTCATGCTGTCGGCGGGGTCAGACCGTGCGGCATTGTATCCGGCATCCCTCGCCATCACGCTGTTTTTTGCTTATGGTCTGGGATTAATGGTCTACAACCGCACGCACATCAGGGCCGATGAGACTGAGGTCAGGGTGTCGCGTGGGCCGCTGCCTAATCTGTTTGCAACGGAACGCAGGGTGCATACAGACGACATCGTGAAGATCCGGTGCGAAGAAACCGAGATCTCTAAGAAAGAGCAGTACGACACCCCGCGCTATCGTGTGGTGGCCGAAATGGTGGACGGCAGCGAAAAGCTCATCGTCAATGATGTGATCGAAGACTATGGCTATTTCATCGCTGCGCAGCTTCAGGAGCATGTCGACAGCCATGCTCCTGAAGACGCTCCTGCCAATCTGATCGACAGCAGTCTTCAGCCCTTCGATGAAGAAGATGAAGGGCCAGCCAGTGCAGAAACATTACGAGCACATCATCTCACCGAAAGCGAACGGCGGCTGTCTGGTTCCAAGGTAAACAGGCGATAAAATCCCCGTGTTGAATAAACCCAAATGAGATCTGAAAACTCGTTTGGGTTTATTCTATCTGACAAAGGCCGCGCTTAAAACGCCATATAGAAGACGTCGTAGCGTCCGTCGATCGATCCCCAGGTGACATGGCGCGTACCTTCTTCGTCGATGACAATCTCTGGTCCCGGTCCGACCCCAATCGCACCGCTGAGAATCTGAGGCGTCGTCCAGGTGCCATCCTCATTCTGCTGTGTGTAGTAGAGACTGATCCCGTGCCAGACGACATGCGCCAGCCCATCGGCGTCAATTGCCAGCCCAATGCTGGTGGTTGAACTGCCATCGACGCCCTGCGTCAGTTCGACACCTGGCATCCAACCGGCTTCTGATGTCCAGTGCCGGTAAAAAATCCCTGAAGCACCCAGATTAATGACAATGTGAACACCACCTACATCATCCGCGACCATGCGGATGGGTGAAGCACCGCCATTGATCAGCGCGTCTTCAGTGAGGCGTTCAGGCTCTTTCCACTGCACACCCTTATTGTTGGAGAAGCGATATTCCACACTCATCGGCTCTCCCAGTCGCGTAAAGGCTGCATGGTAAATACCGTTGCTATCAATCACGAACTGTGAGTCGGTTGCAAGCATCAGGCTGTCTGATAATTCGACCTCACCAAACATCAGATCCCCGGCGTTGATGATATCAACGAACCGAAAAATGCCTTCGGAATCAAAATCGCCGATGAAATTCTGGCTGCCAGCGCGTGTCTTCTGCACAAGTTCTCTCTCCAACCATTCCCCGCTGGACTGGCACTGCCGATAAATGCCGATTGTATCCGGATCAGCAGAGACACTCGCCCCGTCCCAATACGCACAGAACTGGCCGTCTGGGAGTATCATCGGATAGAGGGTACTAAAGGGAAGCTCAAACGCCTCGGTCAGGACTTCGACTTCGGACCATTTGCCATCTGGAGCAAACTGCCGATGCACAACCTCTGACCGGCCAGTCAGACTGTTATCCCACCAGACGGCGTGAAGAATACCCTCTCCATCGATCGCAAGCTTTGCGCCCTGCGACGTCCCTTCGTTATCCGACAGATTGTAAGGCTCAGGCAGATCAGGCGACGGATCTGACTCCTGGGCGCTGACATAAAACCCAAAGAAGAGGGGGATCGCCAACAGGAGCATAACGCCGCTGATTTTCGAAATAACCCATATGGACTGACGGTATCGATTGAAGAGAGACATTCTGAAGCGGCCTTTGTATGGTTGGTCCGTCGGGCTAAAAAAGCAGGCTTAAAAAACAGGCTCACTGAATTGTGACGCAATTCCATTATAGGGACGCATGTATTCCTGAGCAAAAAACAACGATCTATAGCGATCGCCTTAGGGTATTAAACCGCCGTAAAAGCTTCCATTGGTATCGTACACTGCCCAACAAAACAAAAAGGGCGCACATGTGTGCACCCTTTGTCATGGTAAATTCCGCAGGCCCTAGTCCACGCCACGCATTCTCGGATCGAGTGCATCGCGCAGACCGTCGCCGAGAAAGTTGAAGGCGAACATGATCAGGAACAGGGCAATCGCCGGGAACAGCGCCTGATACGGATAGCTGCTGATCGTGCGTGATCCTTCGGAGATCATCGCACCCCAGCTCGGTGTCGGCGGGTTGACGCCGAGACCGATGAAGCTCAGGAACGCCTCATAGGAAATATAGGTTGGGATGGTCAGCGTCTCGGCCACAATCAGCGGGCCGAGGATATTCGGCAGCACATGGCTCATCATGATGCGCGGCGTCTTGGCCCCGATGGACTCTGCCGCTTCAATGTATTCACGCTGCCGCACCGAAAGCACCTGTCCACGCACCAGACGCGCCATCTGCATCCATGAGGTCAGGCCGATACCGATGAAGATGAACAGCATGCCGCCGGACGATTTGTCCAGCGCGGAGAGCGATGCGGCCAGTGTGCCCGGCTCCGGTGTGGCGAAACCGGTTCGGAAGAAGGTCATCAGCAGGATGATGAACAGCAGCGTCGGGAAGGCGTACATGATATCAACGATGCGCATCAGAAAATTATCCAGCGCACCGCCGAAATAGCCCGCCAGCATCCCGATGATCAGGCCGACGACAATACTCACCAGCGGCCCGACAAATGCAACCGTCAGCGAGACCCGCGATCCGTAGATAATACGGCTGAGCATGTCACGGCCCAGATTATCACTGCCGAGGGGATAGCTGTCATTGACCTTGACGTAGCCGCCTTCTGTCCCAACCGCTTTCATGTTGGGGAAGAGATTAATGACCCACGCCGGTGCAGAGTTGCTTTCTGCCAGCACCTGACGATCATACGGTCTGGGGGCCAGTGCTGGCGCGAAAATCGCCACCAGGATGTTGAGCAGGATCACGAACCCACCAAGCAGCGCTGCCTTATTACGGCGCAGGCGCTTCCATGATTCCTTCCACAGGCTCGTCCCTTTAACAGGCTGGTGCAGATTAACCACCCCTTGCTGCGTCAACGGAGCGGAATTCTGATCGACGACCGCCATACTGTTTTATCCCTTAACTGTATCGAATACGCGGGTCGAGCCACGCATATGCAATATCAACCAACAAATTCATGATGCTGAGGAAGAACGCATAAAGCAGGATCGTCCCCATAATGACCGGATAATCGCGCCCCGTGATGCTGGTCACGAAGAAGCGTCCCATGCCCGGAATGCCAAAGATGGTTTCCACGACGAATGTCCCGGTGATCAGGGCGGCGAACATCGGCCCCAGAATGGTGATGACCGGGATCATACTGTTCTTCAGGGCATGGATGATAATCACCGCACGTTCCGGCAGACCTTTGGCGCGTGCCGTGCGGATGAAGTCTTCATTCAGCACCTGCAGCAGACTGGCACGGGTCAGGCGTGCAATCAAAGCCGCGTTGACAAAGCCCAGTGCCACCGCTGGCAGAATCGCATTCTGGATGCCGCCCCAGCCGGTCACAGGGACCACTTTAAGCTCGACAGCAAAGATATACTGTAGCAGCGGGGCGGTGATAATCACTGGAACCGACACCCCCAGAATAGCGGTTCCCATTCCGGCATAGTCGATAATCGTATTGCGCCTGAGGGCCGACATAATCCCCAGCGGAATACCGATGGCCATCGCCACCGCCAGCGCCGCGATCCCAAGCTGGAACGAAATCGGCAGGTTCTCGCGGAAGATGTCATTGACTGAACGGCTGCGTGACTTGAAGGTCGGGCCAAAGTTGATCCAGCGCAGATTTGCCTCTTCACCGAACATCTCCGGCAGGCGGATATTGACCAGATAATCATGGGCCTTCGAGGGTACCATCTTACCGTAGGTCACCTGCGGTAGCGCGATTTCACTGACATAATCGACGTACTGTTCCGTGATCGGCGCATCGAGGTTGTACATTTCATTGAGGAGCGCGATGGTGGCCGCAGGCAGGGGTTTTTCTTTGGCGAATGGGCCGCCCGGCACCGAACGCATCAAACCAAAGGTGATAATGGAGATGACGAAGAGGACGAAAAACATCCATAAGAGGCGGCGTATGATAAACTGGCCCATTGCGTTATCCTGACTGCTCAGTCGTTATAGTTTGTAGACGACTTGCTGACATATCTCCGTTGTGACGGGTATTTGGTGAGTAGATGCAAATAATTATATTACAGCCCATTATGATTGTGCAGACGCAACTCTGGCGTACTGCTGTTTATTTTGCTTTATTGCGTAGTGAGTTGAAACACGTGCTGATGCATTTCAGAGACAAGAGGGGCAGGGTATACCCTGCCCCTCTTGTGTTATCTGCCGGGTATCATCCGCAGTTTAGCGATTGATGTCCCAGTTGAAGTAAGCCTGGTTGCCGGTCACCGAGATGCTCGGTTCGACATACGGCTTGATCAGTTCGTTGGTGGTGTACCAGTAGATCGGGGCAAGACCAGCTTCCTCGACCACCAGAATCTGCTCGGCCTGTGCGTACAGGTCGCGGCGGACTTCCGGATCGGTCTCCACGCGGGCCTGCGAAACCAGTTCATCGTACTGTTCGTTCGAGAAACCGGTATCGTTCTGGCTCGACTGGCTGTACAGCACGTCGTACAGGAAGTTGTTCGCGTCAGAGTAGTCCTGGCACCAGCCCGAACGGAAGGCCATCGGGGCTTCTTCACTCAGGGTGGCGAAGTAGGTGCTGGGGTCCAGCGGGACGAGCTGCGGGGTGATACCGAGGGTATCAGTCCACATCTGCTGGATGGCCTGAACGATCGCGGCGTGACCAGAAGAGTCGTTGTAGGACAGGGTGATTTCACCCAGTTCAGACACATCGGTGAAGCCGAGTTCTTCCAGTGCCAGCGCCAGTTCTTCCTGAGCCAGTTCCGGGTTGAACTTCACACCCAGATCCGGGTGAGTTTCCAGCGTGGGGCCAGCGTCCAGACCCGGACGAGAGAACCACTGTGCCGGGATCTGACCGCCACGGGTCACGTTGGTGACGATCGATTCGCGGTCGATGGCGAAGGACAGCGCACGGCGCAGGTGGGCATTGTCCGTCGGTGCTTCAGTATTGTCGAAGCCGATGTAGTAGGTGCAGGGGTTGGTACCGACCTTGTATTCAGCGCTGAGGGTGGCGTCAGCCTTCACGCGCTCGATTTCCTCGAGCGGCACGGAGACGGCGTCCATCGAGCCAGCCTGATATTCGGCAAACTGCTGCTGCGGATCGAGGAAGCGGAAGGTGATTTCGTCAATCTTCGCTGCCGGGATTGCTTCAGTGCCTGCCCAGAACGGGTTCTTGATAATGGTGATCGACTCGTCGTGTGCCCATTCCTTCAGGGCGTACGGGCCGTAGGTGGCGATGTTTTCCGGTTCGGTCCACACGTCGCCGAATTCTTCGATCAGCCACTGCGGGACGGCGCGGGCCATCCACAGACCGTAGATCGCCGGGGTAAAGGCGACGGCTTCCGGAGCGGTGATTTCGAGGGTCGAGTCGTCCACCACATTGATGGCGACATCTTCGGCGGCACCTTCACCGCTGTTGAATTCGGCAGCACCAGCGATGTAAGGCACCAGCACGTAGGAATACGGGGAAGCTGTATTCGGGTCCAGTGCGCGCACCATACCGTAGGCGACATCGCCAGCGGTCACGACGCGGGGATTGCCTTCGTCGTCCAGAAGCTGCTCGACTGCATCTGTCTCGGCGTTGTAACGCACCCAGTAGATGTCGGGCATAATGGTGAAGGTGTAGGTCAGGCCGTCTTCAGAGACTTCCATCGTGGCGATACCGTCTTCCTGGCTGCCATCAGTTTCTTCCTGATTGCGCAGACCAATGAAGAGTTGGTTGATCACTTCGATGGCTGAGCTTGTTTCAGCCAGACCGGGGTCGATTGTCGGGAGGTCACCGCCAACCATGCTGATACCAGTAACCAGTGTCTTTGTTTCACCTTCCTGCGCGGTAACGATGCCCATCGCGGCCATTAGGACAGCGATGATCAGCGCAATGCGCAGAATCCGATTAAAAGATGTACTCTTCATATAGTTTTCCTCCTATGTTGAAAGAGAGTCACGTTACCGGCATTTACGTTACAAAATTCGCCGGAAGTGAACATCGAAAGAACATAACACAATCCTGAACCCATTGCAAAAAATTTTAACGGCGGATTTAGGTCCAATTCAGGAAGATTTCTCAATCAGTTTCAGATGCTCGCCGCCGTTGACCACGATCATCGAACCAGTGATGAAGGACTCGCTTGCCAGATACGCCACCGCCCGTGCCACATCCTCTGCATCGCCTACCTTTTCAACCAGTGTCTGTTCTTTCCCGATCTTCTGCCAGCGCTCATCTGGCATCCCCGGCGGAGCCAGCACCGGCCCCGGCAGCACCCCATTCACGCGGATGCGCGGCGCATACGATACCGCCGCTGTCTGTGTCAGCATCCACAGTCCAGCCTTGCTGACACCGTGCGCAGCCCGCTGCGGCCACGGCACAATCGAGCCTCGGTCGCAGATATTGATAATCGCCCCACCCGCCGGGTCGTTTTCATCCATCATCCGGGCGGCAGCCTGTATACACAGAAACGGCGCGGTCAGGTTGACATCCAGTGACTGCTGCCAGTCATCCAGCGAGGTTTTTTCGACGGAGCCATTCGCGAAGATCGACGCGCTGTTCACCAGAATATCCAGCCTGCCGAACGCCTCTCTGACCGCTTCGAATACCCGTTCCACCTCATCCGGTTTGCTGACATCCGCCTTGATCGAAAAGGCATCCACCCCGAATGATTTGATCTCATGCACAGTACTGCGAACCTGCTCTTCATCCGAGCTGTGATAGTGCACCATGATATGCACACCAGCGCGGGCCAATTCCAGCGCAATCGCCTTGCCTACGCGGTGTGCTGCGCCAGTCACCAGCGCCACCTGATCGGTCAGTTCTATACGCATCGTGAGTTTACCTTCTCTGTCATGATCATTTTCAGATGTTGAAAAGCACGTGTGTTGAAAGGGTTGTATTTCAGCAAATATTGCGACGAATACTGCGGATGATAGCGACAGGACAGCGCCCATGCAAAAACAAAAGGCGTACAAAGTCTCTGTACGCCTTTTGGTCGAAATCAATCGATTACACCGCTGGAGAGTGCTTAGTAACCTGTGCTGGGGACACCAAGCAGATAGAGCATCGAGAGCATCGCAATCGCGAAGGGCAGAATCAGCGTGACGGTGAACACACGGCTGTCATCTCGCAGATGCATGTAATACATGACCACCAGCAGCGCCTTGAAGACCGCGATGCCGAGCAGCAGCGGGATTTTCAGGAGCTGCACCTGTACGATCTCAGCGATCAGCACTTCTGCCAGTGTCGCGACACCCAGCGCCATAAATACCACCGTGTAAAGCGGATAGGGCAGGGTCCGCCCTAAAACGACGGTCGTATCGCTGAAGTGCTCGTGCGACTGTGCTTCTTCTGGTGTTTCTGGCGGGCCGCCTACCGCTTCGATACCGGCTTCGAGATTGCTGACGCCCCGGTCAAAGCTCTGGACGGCTTCGCTCTCACGCGCGATTTCCTCCGTCTGCTCAAGCACATTGGCGTAGGCATCATCGACGACATTCGTCTCGCCGATGTTTTCCTTCAGTGTCTCAGCCTGATCTGCCTGATATTCATCAGGACGGGCTACGTCCTGATTGAGCGCTTCAACTTCGCGCCGGGTTTCATTTTCAAATTCAGTCGGCTCATTCGGGGACTGATTGAGTTCGTCTGCCATTTTGCCCTCAGATCACTATCTCTATACCAGGTAAATCAGGGTGAACAGGAGAATCCACACCACATCGACGAAATGCCAGTACAGCCCGAAGACCTCGATGCTCAGGTTGTTCTTTGCATCGTAATTACCGCGCAGTGCATGGCGGATAATCAGCAGACACCAGACTACCCCGACAAAAACATGCAGACCATGAAAGAATGTCGGCAGATAAAAGCGACCACCGAAGCTTCCCCACTCAGGGCTGCCGGGATTAATCCCCAGCGTAATCCCCAGATGCGCCAGCTCGGTATATTCCACATATTGCAGGAACATGAAGATCACGCCCAGTACTGCGGTCAGGCTCAGCCAGCGGATCAACCCCTGCCTATTATCGCGCTTGATCTCACGCAGACCCATCACCATTGCCCAACTGCTGGTCAGCAGCAGGAAGGTGTTGAACGTCACCAGCAGGATGTTGGTCTGATCATGCAGTCGGCTGACGACCTCCGGCTCATTGAAGCGGAAGACCACATAGCCGCCGATGAACACAGTGAAAATCACGACTTCGGAGGCCAGATACAGCCATGTTCCGAATTTATAATTATCGATGCGCGTGGCCGCAGCTTTGGCATCACTGTCGGCGTTGCTCATCGGAACTGGAAGACTTGAATGACTCATTGAATATACTTCTCCACCGTCAGCTTATTTTTGCCCGAGGAAATTCGGCACGCCGCGCAGAATCCACAGGATGAGCTGCGCAACCCTGCCGATACACCACAGGAATTCTCCGGGGCGCAGGATGAGCAGCGTGACCACTGCCGAGTTGATCGCCGTGACCAGTGTACGGACTGGTTCCTGCGGCAGTACCAGACCGATCAGCGCACCGTAGAAGACCAGATAGAGGATCTCGAACAGCAGCGCCGGTGCGATCAGGCGACCGATCTTCTGCCCCAGTGTCAGCCCACGACCATAGTAGATCAGTTCCAGCACAAACGGTGTGAGGAACAGCGCACTGTAAACCGGCACAATCGCCCGACTCGGCTCCATTGGCACATACAGCACGTCGATGAACTGTGTTGCCAGCGAGACGATGATCGTGAAGACCACCACCAGCGCCGCGAAGATGATCACCGCCGAACCCAGTATGCCAAAGGCTGACGGCGCACCTGCCTGCTGCGGTCTTGGCGGCGGAAGCAGCCGCATAATCAGCACCGTCAGCAGGGCAGTGACAATCGCTGACACGACCAGACCAGCGCCCGCGTTATCTCCACCAATGCCGAAGAGCGACAGGGTGATATGAACCGGCAGCAGCAGCACGGCGAAGGCGATCAGATTGGGGACAACCACCGTCCATGCGCGTTCGCTGGCCGTCCGCAGATGCGCGGCGGGGATCACACCACCGACGGCACTCTCACCTGATGGCAGCATTCCGGCCACGCCACCACCAGCGGGCAGTGCGTTCAGTGGGATATTGCCTTCAGCTTCACTCACGCGCAGCCCACGGGACATCCCATAGAACACCTGCGTGATCACCCATCCTATGGCTGCCAGTGACAGCAGGGTGAATGCGATGAAGACCAGAAAGGCGAAAAGCTGGCTGACGACGAAGTCGCGGCCAAACATATTCATCGTGAAGTAGCCAATGGTGTTGGCGTTGGCGGCTGGATCATTGCTGATGGTCAGCGCTGGGCTTCCATTGAGGCTGGCAAAACCCAGCAGTACGCTGAAGGTCAGCACGACTCCCAGCGCAATCTGCCAGAATTCCAGATTGAACTGCTGACGCGGCTCGACGTGTGACTCATCGTCATGATGTTCGGCATGTGCCCCCACCACCACGATCTCGCCTGCTGTATCATCGTAATGCGCTTCAATGTGGTGATGAGCCTGCGACCGGTCGAGGCCGCCCATCCCCCAGAGAAAGCCGATGGTGGAGCCAAGCCCTGCCATCAGCACGCCGATCTGGGCGTCCCACAGCGGGTCCATACTTTGCAATGAGCGCAGCACCAGCACAAAGGCCGCACCTAAAATAAAACCGACAATCCCCATCGGTATGGCACGGGTTAACCCTGGTTGCATAGCCTTCTCCTTACATGAATTTCAGTCTCGTAAGCGCCGCAGACCATCACCTGCCCGCGCCTACGACCTCAGAATCGCTTTTCTAAATTAAATATAGCACTGTGTAGAACATTATCCACGCGACGACGACAAAATACCATAACTTTGCCCCCGCTTCAGCATCCCAGTAATCGCCGCTGTGGTAAACCCCGCGCTCAGCGCGGCGCATCACCCACACCATGTAGACGCCGATCACCAGTGCGTGAAAGCCGTGGAAAGCGGTCATCACGCGGAAAACGGTCACATACTGTGTGACCCAGATCAGGCTCTCGCTGGTCACCAGTGCCATGCTGCCCTGTGTGCTGTCCAGCCCAGTCGGGATTGTCAGCCACTCGTACAGCATGATCGCGATAAAAGCTGCACCCAGCCCCAGCGTGATCCGCCATCCCTGAAAAAACGCCCCACGCTGATCTGCTGCCAGTGACCGCAAAGCGCGGCGGGTGAAGAAAACACTCGTCAGCAGGCCAACGGTCGCCAGTGTCGGCAGCAGCGGTTCGAGACGCTGCGCACCGGGCGGCGGCCATGATGGGGCGGAAGTACGCATCTGCCAGTTGACCACAATCAGGCAGATAAACACCATAATCCACGAAATCTGGAAAAGATTGATCCCCGTCCGGCGGTTCTTCAGCGCCATATCCTGCCGCCGACGAAGCGCACGGTCGCGGTCATAGCTCAGATGATAATTCTGCATGATCGATTTCCAGTAAAACTCATTCCGAAGGTGAATCGTTTAGTGATGTGTTTCGTCAGTGTCGTTAAGCAGTATCAATAAGCATCGTGTTAAAACACGAAGATCGGGGCGACCTGTGTGTCGCCCCGTTTTGCTTGCGTTGTTGAATTAATCGGCGGAGCCTGGTGCGCTGGCGGGCAGCCCGGGTTCTTCACGTTTGCGGATGGATGGGTCGAGCATCGGTTCGATGACCCGTTCTTCCATCAGACGCAGATACTCGCGTGAGGCTTCGGTCCCGTAACCGTAGGGATCTTCAAACGGGATCGGATCGCCGATGAAGTTGTACGGCGGAGGGGGCGAGGTCGTCATCCACTCCAGCGTCAGCGCCTTCCACGGGTTTGAACCTGCGATGCGGCCCCGGTTCAGGCTCCAGAACATGTTGTACAGCAGCACGAAGGTCGAGATGCCCAGCACGAAACCGGAAACGCTGACGATCACGTTCATCACCTGAAATTCCGGCGCGTATTCAGCAACACGGCGCGGCATCCCCTGCATTCCTAGAAGGTGCATCGGGAAGAAGGTGCCGAGGAAGCCCAGATAGGTCAGTACAAAGTGGATGCGTCCCAGACGTTCGTCCAGCATGCGTCCGCTGATCTTCGGCCACCAGTGATATAGCGCCGAGTAAATCCCGAACACACTGCCGCCGAAAAGCACGAAGTGGAAGTGCGTCACGACAAAATAGGTGTCGTGCAGGTGAATGTCAATCGGGATTACCGCCAGCATGATACCGGTGATACCACCGATCACGAACATTGACAGGAAGCCGAGCGCGAACAGCATGGCGCTTGTCAGGCGGATGCGACCGCCGAAGATCGTCGCCAGCCAGCCGAAGATCTTGATACCGGTTGGCACGCCGATGATCATCGAGGTGAACATGAACGGCAGGCGCAGTTCTGGCTGAAGGCTGGTGAACATATGATGCGCCCAGACCGTGAAGCCGACCAGCGCAATCGCCAGACTGGAGAGCGCGATCATGCGATAGCCGAAGATTGGCTTGCGCGAATGGACCGACAGCACTTCGGACAGAATACCGAAGCCCGGAAGCACCATGATATACACGGCGGGATGGCTGTAGAACCAGAAGATATTCTGCCACAGCAGCACGTCACCGCCCGAACCCGGGTTGAAGAAGGTCGTACCGGCCACGCGGTCGAGGATCAGCAGGGTCAGCGCACCGGCAAGGAACGGCGTCGCCATAATGACGATGATCGAGGTCGCCAGCAGCGCCCATGCGAACAGCGGCATCTGGAAGTAGCCCATACCTTCGGGGCGCATATTCTTGATGGTGACGATGAAGTTGATCGCACCCAGAATAGATGACACACCAGCGATGTGCAGCGAAATCGCCCACAGGGTCTGACCATCCGGGCTGAACATGGTGCTCAGCGGCGGATAGGCCGTCCAGCCTGCTTCTGCCGGACCAATGAACCAGCCGAGGATCAGCAGCAGACCCGATGGCGGCAGAATCCAGAATGCGAACGCATTCAGCCACGGGAAGGCCATGTCCTTCGCGCCGAGCATCAGCGGCAGCAGATAATTACCAAATCCGGCGAACATCGGGATGATCCAAAGGAAGATCATGACCGTCCCGTGCATCGTCATCACATTGTTATACGTGGTGCCATCACCCAGTACGTCGATGGCTGGCGTCAGCAGTTCCATGCGGATCAGCATCGCCATTGCACCGCCGACGATGAAGAAGAACAGAGCCATCGCCATATACTGGACGCCGATGATCTTGTGATCAAGGCTCCATGTCAGAAATTCTCTAAACTTCGGGCGTGGCGCGACCTGCGGCGCTTCAACACCCCCAACCGGTACAGTAATACTAGCCATATGGCACCCTCTGGTTTTCCTCTAAATCTTTTGTGTTACTGTGACTGTTCTTCGACTGCTGCTGCAATGGTTTCAGCATCACCACATGTTGAATCTTCTGCGCTGCCGGACTCGGTCTGTGTACAGAGGTAGGAGACAATCCCGAGCAGGTGATCATCCGGCATATAAACATAGGATGCACCCTCAACCGTCGCTGGCTGATCCGGGAAGGGGCCAAACTGCGGCATCGCCAGTGCATATCCGGGTACCTGATAGGCATTCGGATGGCGAATCGACTGCGCGAGATAAGCGGCACCGCTGCTGACACTGGCCGCTGTGGCACGGCTTTCACCAGCGCGTGAACCGATCCCGTTCAGATTCGGCCCCGTGATCCCCGTCCAGCCCATCGACTCCAGTGCATGACAGCCCGCGCAGGCATAGGTGGCACTTGTCAGCAGGCTTTCACCCACCAGCACCGGATCGGTCGGGGGATTCAGGATGTTGTTGACCTGAATATCAAGGAACTGGCTCTTGTACTGCTCGTAGTCGTCATACACCACGACATAGGTCACCATTCGACCGTGACCGTCACCGCACAGTTCCGCACAGCGCAGGGCATAGCGGCCGCTGCGGATAGGTGTAAACCGCACTTCGGTTTCACGGCCTACCAGCGCGTCCTGCTTGATGCGCATGGTCGGAATCCAGAAGGCGTGATTGACATCAGCCGCGTCGATCTTGACCAGCATCGGCTGATTGACATAGGTGTGCAGCGTCCCTGCTGTGAAGGTCTGCTGCGGTGCATCTGCCAGACGATTTTCAGGATCGGTATAGGTAAACGTCCAGTTAAAGCGTGATGCCTCAACGTGAACCGTCATCTCATTCGGCTTTTCGACGCGCATCGTGTTCCAGACCTGCCATCCGTAGATGGAAAGGAAGAACACCACCACTGCCGGAATGGTCGTCCAGATAATTTCCAGTGTGGCGTTACCATGAATATTCGGGCCGTCACCCGTATCATCCATGCGAACGCGGAAGCGGAGCACTGAATAGACCAGCAGCCCCTGTACCAGTAAAAACAGCACGCCGCTGAGCGTCAGTGTGACGCGGAACAGCGTATCGATCTGTTCAGATTCCGCAGATGCCTGCACTGGCAGTACTGATGGCGTTGCAGCGCCAATAAAATAACCGCCCACGAGAATCACTGCGCCAAACAGGAAGATCAGTGGCAGGGGAGTTGCTGCCCCTTTGTTCTCGCGCTTTGGGCTTATATCCATGCCTTACACCCCATTCCGAAATCTATTGGGTTCAACGATCATATCCAAGGGAAGTTTGTAAAATATTACACAAAACACAGTCTGGTGACAAGCAAAAACAACGTAACTCGCAGTATCGCGGCCCTTTCTCATCAACTCGAACAGCATGCCAGCATGCCAGTAGACCCGCTGGCCTCTATGCCTTTGTCGGGCTTCAGATGTCGTTACGTTAAATCCGTCCGGATTTTAGCGTAACTCACATTGTCCGCAAAGCCATCATGGGACCATCCCTGATGGTCATCCTGCATCACTGCGCAGGATTAACCCATTACACACTAAAGCCAGCCCTACTCGATGATAGACTGAATGCTTAAACACATGCTGAGCGATCCGATTGTCTCAGGCCCTGTGATCAGGCCTCGCCATGCGGTTGGCGTGGTGTGGTCAGTGGGCTGTTGGTGCGGCCACAGGCGTATGGAGTCATGTCGCAGTGGTATGATGAAGCGGTGGAATCTGCTTTTCGCCTGCACCTTCAATGCCACAGATGGCATGCGTGTAAAGCATATGTTGATAACGCGCATCTGTAATATGCATCTCTGACAAGCATCTTAAAGTTAAAACGCACGCAGGTCAATTGTGCAAGCTCAGATACGACACTGATTCGTAATAAACAGGCAGGATTGCAATATACTTTAATTAAAGAGTCGGCTCGGCCATGAGTGGACACGACAAACCCCATACGCTGGATCTTATCCCCTTCGCATTGGATCTGACCGTCATCATCGGCTGCCGCCCAAAACCCTTTTACACCATCTACCGGTATCGTCCGGTTTGAAAGGCGAGTCGTTATGTTTAAGCGCGGCCTGAATCTCGAAAGAACTTTTCCGCATACAATGGAACACGTCTGGCGGGCACTGACCGATCCTGTCCTGCTGGCAAAATGGCTGATGAAGAACGACTTCCGGCCCGAAATCGGTCATCGTTTCAGCTTCCAGACCAGCACTTCCCCCGGATTTAACGGCATCATCATGTGCGAAGTGACTGAGTTGGAAGCCCCTCACCTGCTGGCCTATACATGGACCGGCGGTCTGCTCTCCAGAGCCACCACCGTCCGCTGGACACTCGAACCGTCTGAGGATGGTACGCGGCTCACACTGGAACACAGCGGCTTCAACGGCGTAACCGGGATGCTGGCAAGCGGCCTGATGGGATCGGGCTGGCGCAAAATGATGGGCGAGCGTCTGCCGCTGGTGCTGGATGGCAAGGAAATCCCCAAACAGCCGGTGATGCTGATGAAGAATGACTAGGTCATGTGGATGTCAGATTCACATGCCTCAGCATGATGGTTTGTGTAGGAGGCTTTTCTGTATAGAGCCGGACTGCAATACAAACAATGCAGTCCAGCCCACAATGACGAATGTTCGAATATGCCCTACAGCAGTTCCTGAAGGCGCTGCGCAGCCTCGGCACGCGGGACACTGACTTCCTTGCCATCGCGCAGGCGCTTGAACTTGACCTGATCGGCGGCGATTTCATCCGGTCCAGCCGTGGCGACAATGGGAATACCCTTTTTATCCGCCAGCCCGAACTGCTTGCCGAGTTTAGTGTCCTGGAGTACCAGTTCAGTACGGATACCAGCGGCCCGCAGATCAGCAGCAAGGCGGCTGGAATAGGCGCGGGTGCTTTCGTCGAATACCGTGACCAGCACCTGCACGACCGTCCCGGTGATGTCCGCCGGATACAGATCCAGCACGTCCATCAGGTCGATGATGCGCTCGATGCCGAGCGAAGTACCGGTTGTCGGCAGGCTTTCCTTGCGGAAGATCCCGATCAGGTCATCGTAGCGACCGCCGCCGGTCACGCTGCCTAGATTCGGCTCGGTGATGATCGTCTCGAAGATCGGGCCGGTGTAGTAGCTCAGGCCGCGCACCATCGTGAAGTCGAAATCGAGAAACTGTGTCGGCACGTTGAGTTCATCCAGATAGGCCGCAAGCTGACGCAGTTCGCGCAGCCCTTCCTGTGCAGACTCGAATCCGCCCATCGTCTTTTCAACAAAGTCGAGGCGTTCCAGCCCGGTGCCAGGGGCCAGCAGCAGATCCATCATGCGGGTGACGATCTCCTGCGGGATGCCGCGCCGGAGCAGTTCGTCACGCACGCCGTCTGCGCCGATCTTGTCGAACTTATCGACACTGCGGTACAGCTCTGCCAGCGGTTCGCCTTCCAGACCGGCGTATTCGCCCATCGCCGTCAGCAGCTTGCGGTTGTTGATCTTGACGCTGAACTGCTGGAATCCGAGCCGACGCAGCACCGTGACGACAAGGCTGATGATCTCGGCATCGGCTGCCATCGACTCAACGCCGACGATGTCCGCATCACACTGGTAGAACTCACGATAACGACCGCGCTGCGGACGCTCCGCACGCCATACCGGAGAAAGCTGATAGCGTTTAAACGGAAAAGTGATGTCGTTCTCGCGCTGCGCGACCACACGCGCCAGCGGCACGGTCAGGTCATAGCGCAGGGAAAGGTCTTCCTTGCCTTCAGTGTGCTTGGCGTTATAGATCAGTTTTTCGGCGTCTTCACCGTATTTCCCCATCAGCGTCTCATTGAGTTCGAGGACCGGGGTTTGCAGCGGCTCGAAGCCATACAGGTGAAAGACGTCGCGCACGATGCCGAACACGTAATCACGTTTGAGCATTTCAGCGGGCAGAAAATCGCGCATCCCTTTTGGCAGGCGCGGGGTAATACGGGGTTTCGCAGTCGCAGCTTTGGTGGTCACAGCTTGCGCTCCTTCATCAGCGTTATGGTTGATCGATTGAATGTGAGAACAGTATCGTCGGAAAGGGTGACAAGTATCAAGGCGCAGCCGAACAGCCGCACCTGTTCAGTTCATCAGGTGAGTGGTAGGTGGTTGTGGCCGGGGCCACGGTGTCGCAGGGGATCGTACAACCGAGTCATGATCAGGCTTTATTGCCTTATTGAATGAAGTACACTGAAGCACACGATTAATTTACCCCTTTTCGCGGGGTAGTGTCAACCGGTTTAAGCATCTCGCCTTCACGCTCTCACCATTTCCATCGAGCCCAGCAGCATAGACGCTGTCAGGGGGCTGTGCTATAGTTTCACAGATTCGACCTGTCAATAAACCTCCCTGTTGTTTTAGCCGGAGCTTAACTCTAACCTCACAATGTCTGCTATCCCCTCTACCTCTGATCGTGCCGGGGCGAACAAGTCCGGCGATTATGTCAAAATCATCAAACCGGTTACCGGCTGGATTCCGATCAACTTCGGTGAACTGTGGCGCTATCGCGAGATGCTGCTGTTCCTGATCTGGCGCGACCTGAAAGTGCGTTACAAACAGACCGTTCTGGGCATGTCATGGGCGCTGATTCAGCCCTTTGTGACCATGATCGTCTTCAGCTTCGTGTTCGGACGTCTCGCCGGGATGCCGTCGGATGGAATCCCGTATCCGCTCTTCAGTTATGTCGGCCTGCTGCCGTGGACCTTCTTCTCGAACGGCCTGATCAAAGCCGCGACCAGCATGACGTCCAATTCCGGCCTGATCAAGAAGATCTACTTCCCGCGCCTGATTCTCCCACTGACGGCGATTGCTTCTGGGTTGGTGGATTTCGCGCTCAGCTTCCTCATGCTGCTGGTGCTGATGGCGTATTTCGCCGTGACTGCGATCAACACCACCGGCGCACTGGCGATCTACGGGATCGAACCGGGCAGTTTCGCCTATACAGCCTTCCAGAATGTGGGGGTTCATTTCGAGGTCACGCCGAATATCATCTGGCTGCCCGCGCTGATCCTGCTGGCCTTCATCGCTTCACTGGGGATCAGCCTGTGGTTCGCGGCACTGAACGTCCAGTTCCGTGATGTCGGGCAGGCGGTTGGCTTTGTCAGTCGCATCGGATTGTATCTGACGCCGGTCGCGTATCCGGCCAGTGCGCTGCCTGCCGCGCTTCAGCCGATTGTGGCACTGAACCCGATGACCGGCGTGATCGAAGGCTTCCGCTGGGCACTGCTGGGGACCGATACCGCACCGGGCTTCTCGATTGTGGTTTCGGCGGGTATCTCGATTCTGCTGCTGGTCACCGGGGCGTTTTACTTCCGCCGGGCCGAGAGCAACTTCGCGGATCTGATCTAGGGTGAAGGAAGCGACCATGTCAACCAACAGACCAGCGATTGAAGTGCGCAACCTCGGCAAGATGTTCCACATCGGCGCACTCAGGACGGAACAGCCCAGCTTCCGCGATGTGATGATGCAGATGGTGACGACTCCTTTGCGCCGCATCCGATCCCTGCGACAGAACGCACTGCCCACCTTCGCGGATGAAACCCTGTGGGCGCTGCGCGATGTCTCGTTCGATGTCATGCCCGGTGAGGTGATGGGCGTCATCGGACGCAATGGCGCAGGCAAAAGCACCCTGCTCAAGATCCTGACCGGCATCAGTGCGCCGACCACCGGCTATGCCCGCATCAACGGGCATGTCGGCTCTCTGCTGGAAGTCGGCACCGGCTTCCATCCGGAGCTGACAGGTCGTGAGAATGTGTTCATGAACGGCACGATCCTCGGCATGCGCAACAGCGAGATCAAACGGCGCTTCGATGAAATCGTCGAGTTCTCAGGCGTGGAGCGCTTCATCGATACCCCGATCAAACGCTATTCCAGCGGGATGCAGGTGCGGCTGGCGTTCTCTGTGGCGGCCCATCTCGATCCGGAAATCCTGCTCGTAGATGAGGTGCTGTCAGTGGGCGATGCCGAGTTCCGCCGGAAGTGCATGGGCAAGATGCGCGACGTGACCGGACAGGGACGCACCGTGGTGCTGGTCAGCCATAGTATGCCGTCGATCCAGAACATGAGTGACCGTGTGATCTTCCTTGAAGGTGGCCGGATCGCCATGATCGGTGAAGCGGACGCCGTGATCAACACCTATCTCAGGCGCGACCATGAGGTCATGCGTCAGGCATCCGTCGATCTGAATGAACATCCCGGACGGCGCAAAGGGCTTGTCCCGACGCTCAGACAGATCCGCCTGCTGGATGGTGACAGTCAGGAGACAGCGATCTTCAGGGTCGGTGATCCGCTGACGATTGAGGTCACTGCCAACGCAGAGGATCATGTATACGCCAACAGTATGCTCAGTGTCAGCATTCTCGATGATCGCGACCAGCGTATCTGCAAGTTCACCACCAACGTACAGACCGGCGAACGCTTCACCCTCAGCGGAACCCAGCGCTACACCTGCACATGGCCGGAATGCATTCTGGGACCGGGCCAGTATACGATTGATCTTTCGATTCGGACGGACAGTGAGACCAACCAGTTCGGCGGGCGCACCATTGACCGCATCAGCCATGCACTGGGCTTTGAGGTGGTTGCCAGCGATATTCATGGGACCGGTCACACCATCAGTGAAGATCAGGCCATGATCTGGCCGCGCACTGTCTGGCATATCCGGGACAGCGAACCGGCGTAGCGTCACGTAGCATCACTGCATATGGGGCGGAAACATTCCCGCCCCTGACTGATTCTTAAATCCGCCTCACCCGATCCACTCGTCCACCTGCTGCGGACGATCCTTGCTCATCGCCTTGAAGTAGACGACGATCTTGCCAAAGAAGATCAGCAGTGCCTGAAGATAGACATCGATCTGAAGGCCAGCCGGCATGTTATATCCGCCACCGCGCTCGATCAGTTTCGAATTGAGGTCATCTGCCGAGAAGGAGGTGACGACCTCCTTCAGATTGCCGTCCAGGTCACTGAACCAGCTTTTCAGCCGTTCGACGCTGCTATCCAGACCGGCATCCGTATTCTTATAGGTCCAGTCCTGCTTCAGCGTCTTGAAGGCCTCGGTGTACGACACCTGAACTTCACCCATCTCGCGCAGCAGCGCCCCAAGTGTCGGATTTTCACCACCCGGGCTGAAGCTCAGTTCATTGTCGGAGAGGGTATCCAGTAACTGCGTGCGCAGCGCGTGCGTGCCCTCGACCCACTGCCACTTTTCCTGTACTGTCTGATCCATAATGTTTTCCTTTGCATATTGCCGCACAGCTATTATGATAGCGTGACCGCGCCCCACGGCATTGTAAAAGCGCGACAAAAAGCACGACAAATTGAAATCTTTGTTCGAACACTCATCTTTTGCTGCTGATTCACGGCAGCAGACGGTCAGCCAAGTACGGACAGACCTCTGGCCCTGTCCCTGTAAACCGATGGATATGCAGGCGTATCTGATCCGCATCCCAGAGGCCCAAGGAAGTGACTGATGCACCCTCTGGCAATACAAAGCAAGCGACCGGTGTTCGTGGTCGGGCATCCGCGCTCCGGCACGACACTGGTGCAGTTACTCATCACCGCGCACCCGTCGTTCTGGTCTGCGCCGGAGACACATTTTTTTACCCACGTGCTGGATCGTACTTCGAACTGGCAGACGCAGCGCATCCCGGTGAGCCGACTGCCGAAGCTGTTTGAGACTCTCGCGGGTAAACCGGGGATCACCCTCAGCGAAACGGTCAGAACACAGATTATCGCCGAAGCGACACCCGCAGGCATTGCTGCGCCGCTGCTGCTGGATCGCATCATGCAGGAACATCGTCCTGCGGACAGTGTCGCCACCCGCTGGCTGGAAAAATCCCCCCGGCATGTGAACTTTATCCCGCAGATTCTGGACTTCTTCCCCGATGCGAGGATTATCAACATCGTGCGCGATCCACGCGATGTCGTCAGCTCCAACCGGCGTTTTCAGCAGCTTACCGACCGGACCGAACGGCGTCGGATCTGCATCCAGCGCAGCCTGAGCTGGAATCAGATGGTCGCGTTTGCGAAAAAGCTCCAGCCAGATGAGCCGCGCATGATGACCATCCAGTACGAACATCTGACAGCAGACCCGGAGAAACATCTGGCCGAGATGATGTATTTCATCGGCGAGGAAGCGCAGCCGGGTACACTGGAGTCCTTTTCCAGCAATTACGATCAGGTGGTGCTGCAAAAGGAAGTCCACAAGCAGTTATGCTCACTTGGCGAGATCGTCAACCGGCGCGGCGTGTGGAAAACCCGCATGTCCCCGGACGAAGCGCAGATTGTGGATACCCTGTGCCATAAGCTCATGCTGGAGTACGATTATGAGCCGGAATACCCGCGTCAGCCCGTCAAAATCGCATTGGAGACGCTGGCGCAGGAAGCACCGGTACAGCTTCGGCACATCGGCAGCCGCCTGATGAACACCTCGCGGCGCGGGGTGGGCGCTGTCCTGCGGCGGACGGGATTAAAGCCGGTGCTGTCAGCATCGGATCATGTATCAGATAAAAACAAACCGGAGCCGACGCGCTCCACTGACGAGTGACCTGACTCAACCAAAGGCTCGAGGACTCATGAACGATTCGCTACATATCATCGGCATTATCCCGGCGCGGATGGCCTCATCCCGCTTTCCCGGCAAACCACTGGCAGAGATCAACGGCGTGCCGATGGTCGGCCACGTGTATTTTCGCAGCAAAATGAGCCAGCGGCTCAGTGAAGTGTATGTGGCCACCTGCGACAAGGTGATCGAGGATTACGTCCACAGCATCGGTGGCCGTGCCGTGATGACCAGTGACACCCATCAGCGCGCCAGTGATCGCACGGCGGAAGCGCTGATGCTGATCGAGAACGAGACTGGTCGCAAGGTCGATATCGTCGTCATGATTCAGGGCGACGAACCGATGCTGCGCCCCGGCATGATCGACGAGGCGATTGCCCCCATGCTGGACGATGAAAGCGTGCTGGTCTCCAACCTGATGGCCCCGATGAAAACCGGCGAAGAACACGACGACATTAACGAAGTGAAAGTCGTGGTCGATCAGTTGGGTAACGCGCTCTATTTCTCGCGTGAGGCGATCCCATCACGGCGCAAGGGTGGTGAGGATGTCAGCAAGCTCAAGCAGGTGTGTGTGATCCCGTTCCGTCGTGATTTCCTGCTGAAGTTCAACGATCTCACACCGACACCGCTGGAAATCGCCGAATCGGTGGATATGAACCGCGTGCTGGAACATGGCTACAAGGTGCGCATGGTCTATACCCAGTATGATGTCTACAGTGTGGATACCGAACACGACCGTGACCGTGTAGCGGAATTGATGCAGAATGACGATCTGACGCCGCAATATGGCCGGTAGTCGATATTTGAAGATCAGTCACAGGTGTTCGCCGGACTTGTCTGGCCCCTGTATGTTGTGTACTGCATAGGGACAGGGCGCCATTGCGAGCAATGCGGCCCTGTCCATCAATGGAGAATGTAGCAGCGCGGACAGCGCAGGCGTTGTCCCTGTATCCGTGTTGTCCATCTGTGACAGATTTTCAGAGATACACTGGTATGTCACGCTGATTGCTTCGAACCTTAATCGCCGATTGTTGATCTCATGCTGAACCGCCTCAAGCACCGCCTGCTGCGCAGACCGCCTGCGCCAGCCTCATCCACCGTCGCACCGGATGCCCTGCCGCCGCGCATCGCCATCCTGCTGACGAATCCGCGTTCCGGCAGCACATGGCTGTTTGACGCCCTGCGCTGTCATCCGGCGGTACAGATCGAACCGAGGGCGGATGTCTTCCTGTATTTTGGGATGACCGGGCGGCGCTATCCGCGCGATCTGAGCGGCACGACGGAGACTGGGCTTCAGGTGGAAGTGCAGCCGGGAAATTGGGAAGCCCTGCCGACCTTTCCGCTTCCGGCGGAGGTCGGGCAGCAGGCGGCAGCGCTGCCAGTGTACAGTCTGGAAAAGTGCCATCCGCACTTCTTCAGACAGGATGTCGATGGCTTCGTGCGCAGGCTGCGTCAGCTTGAAGGCCATTCAACCGTGCGCATGATGTATCAGGTACGTGATCCAGCCGAGTCGCTGATTTCGTTCCTGCGTTATAAGGAACGCAATCCCACCTGGAATACCCACCTTGCGCCAGCGATGATCCCGGCCCATATGCGGCGTATTTATGAGTCACTGCTGGCATGTGCAGCCTCCTACCCTGGTCAGATCGTCGATTATACCGAGCTTGAAGATCAGACCGAGGCCACACTGCGGCGTCTGTTCGACAGTCTGTGGCCGTCACAGGCCGCCTATGATGAACCTCTCATCCAGGCGATCATCCACGCCACCGGGCGCGAACAGCGTCAGGCGACCAGTTTTCTCGGCCAGCAGGTGACGAAAAGCGAGCGCGACAGGGCCGCCTATGCCGATCTGTTTACGCGGGCAGCAGATGACATCAATGGATGCTACACCGCCTATCATGCCCTGCTGTCCATGCGCACACCCGAGGCAGACGTATGACGATGGCATCGCCTCCATCGACGAAACCGCAGATCCGCATCCTGCAATCCGGCATGGAAAAAAGCGGCAACTACTGGCTGTGGAAGATCCTGCAGAGCGTGCTCACAGATGCGGGACACTCCACCCATACCTTTATTGAGACGCAGCCGATCCATGCGCTGGCGAAGACATGGGAACTGAGCTTCACCGAACAGGCCGACATCGATGTCATGGATATCGAGGACACCGGGCTGTTTTACCGCATCAGTTCGATTTTCCGCATGCCGCTGCTGAACGTCGATGCATATCTGGCGCAGGCGTCGCATGTGTGGACGCATTCCTTCTATTGTCCGCGCAGTGACGAGATCTTCCCGAAATTCAATAAAGTGGTGTACATCGTGCGCGATCCGCGTGATGTGGCGCTGTCGATGAACCGCTTTCAGTTTACGCCCTATATGCAGACGTACTATCCGGGGCCGTTCACCTCGCCGGAAGATCATCTGGAAAAGACCTTCCGTCGCTATATGCAGCGCTGGACACGTCACGTCGGTGATCATCTGCGCCATGCACAGCGCCTCGGTAGCTATGTCATCTTCTACGAACGGCTGCTTCAGGACTTCGATGCGGAGCTGACCGCGCTGATGCACTATCTGGAAATTGAAGCCACCGCAGCACGCATCGCGGCGGTGCGTCAGGCCGTGGACTTCCAGACAATGCACAGCGCCAATCCGGGGCATGTAAGTCAGGGGAAAGCCTACGGCTGGACAAAACACCTCAACGCGCATTATCAGGCGCAGGCCGTGACCCACGCCGGCGGTCTGATGCGACTGCTCAATTATCCGCTGGACACCAGCCGCGTCGATCAGATCCCCGCACTGCCAGCATCCCTGTCACCGGCGGACATCGACGCCGCCACCGCGCCGCCTCCACCCACCGCCCGCCAGCGAGTGAAGCAGATGGTCAAAAAGCTGCTGCCCTGATAGTGTCCTATTCCCTGATCTGCCAGCGCACCACCCGTCCGCCGCTGAGTGTGTACAGAAAATGAGTTGAAAATCTGACATCAGGGCTGCTGCTCAGGCTGTCCAGTGTTTGCACCACCGTGCCATACGCCGCTGATGTCGGATCGATGTCATACAGGGAAACGTGACCGGACCGATCCCCCACCGCCATCAGATTCCCGGCGATATCAATATCAACATCGCTCGGTACACTGTCCAGGCGGAAGACCTGCTGATCCATCTGCTCAAGCGCGCCTGTCTCATCCACAAACGTCCACAGGATGATGCTGCGATCCTGCCCCCATGTGAGCAGACGCTGACCATCCGGCAGGAAGATGAAACCGTTGATCCAGTCGGTGTGGCCTTCGAGTGTCAGCGTCTCACCGAACGCCTCGCCGCTGCTGTCCAGCCGTCGGATGTTGATGGTGGCCGTGCCCTCTAACACTGGCCCCGGTTCATAATAACAAAACTCGCTCTCGACGATAAAGCCGGTGCTGATTGCGCCGCAGAGCTGATCATAAACCTCGCCACAGCCCGACTCAAAAACACCTTCAATCGGCGCTGCTGAAAAATCAATCGTCAGCCACCCGCACGACCCACTGACCACTGCGGTTGTATCCGTCACTTCCAGAAGTGCACCTGGTGCCGAGGTAAAAATGCGGTTGAGTGTGGTGATCTGCTGGGTGCGCAGATTGACAACATCCAGTGCATCGCGGAATGCCAGATAGATCCCCATCTCACCTTCAGGGATGACGCGGTACAAAAGCACAGCAATATTCTCGCTGTGTGCAGTAATCTGGTAACGATTGGCCTTATGCCCTGCTGCCTGTGCTGCTGTGTCGATTGCCGCCAGTACAGCGTCATCAGGATCGCCATCGGCACTTGCAAGCTCGGCAATAGATTCAATAGTGGCCCACTGAGAAGGCCCGGAAATCTGCTGACGGGTTTCAACATCATACAGACTGATCTGCTGAGGCGAATCAGGTTGGCCTCGATGAATAATCGCTAACTCGCTGCCCTTTATCGCAATCCCGTTGATGTCGGGCAGGTCGAGGCTGTCCACCAGCGGCAGATCATCCGACGTCAGGTCGTAGAATTCGACACGAAAGGGCAGCGCGACCACAAGGATGGTTTCATCCCCACTGATACTGACCGCGACCAGTTCACCGCCGTATTCATCTGTCACTTCGTAGTCCGGCGAGGGTCCATCCTGTGCGCTGATTGATCCCGCGAACAGCACAACCATTATCAGCATCACAACACATCGCATTGATTTACGCATGATAGTCCCCGTTTTTCTGTCATCGATCAAAACAGATACCTCACAGCGTATAGAGATCTGTGTTCGGGATCAATACATGAGGGCGAAACGCCTGGGAACAATCGGTATATCGTATGGCTGCCGTTTTAGCTGCGCTGATCCGCTGCCTGTGGTGGAGATTTGAGAAACTCCAGCAGACTTTGCGTCACCTTCTCAGGTTCATCATGCTGCACCCAGTGAGTCGCGTTCGCGAACTCGATCAACTGACCGTTATCGCACATCTCAAGGCTGGGCTGGACCATTGACGAATCGAGCGCCGTATCCTTCATCCCCCACAGGATCAGCGTCGGTACGCGCACGCGATACGTGTCCGGTGTGGGTGCCGGACGCTGGGCATACGCTCGATACCAGTTGAGCATGGCACGCATCGCCCCCGGTTTGGCCCATGCCGCCCGATACGCGGCCATCTCGCTGTCACTGAAGGTGCGTGGCTGTCCGCTGCGCTCGATCGCCTGCGCAAAAAACCGGTAATCGTTCAGGCTGGCAAGGGTCTCTGGCAGCCACGGGATCTGGAAGAACATGGCATATGTACTGCGCAGCATCTGACGCGGGTTGCTTCGGATCGTTTTCTCGAAGATCTTTGGGTGCGGCACGTTGAGGATCGCGAGTTTCTTGACCCGTCGCGAATAGATCAGCGCCAGCCACCATGCGACCATCGCCCCCCAGTCATGTCCGATGACGTAAGCCTGATCCCGCCCCGCCCAGCGGATCAGTGCGTTGATGTCGCCCACCAGTTTCTCGATATGGTAATCGTCCAGTGATTTGGGCTTCTCGCTCTGGTTATAACCGCGCTGGTCCGGGATCAGCACGCGGTAGCCTGCTTCCGCCAGCGCATCGATCTGATGACGCCAGCCGTACCAGAATTCGGGGAAGCCGTGCAGCAGCACGACCAGTTCGCCGTCTTCGGGGCCAGCCATCACCACGTGCAGCAGCACGCCGTTCACGCTGACGAGTTCATGACGGTACTGTGAGAGCAGTTGAGTCGCGGCATTTTCAGTTTGCATGGGCTGCCTTTTCCGGTGAAATCATCAGGACAATCGACACCTCACCCGTATTGTACTGATGATTCCCTCAGCGGGAATCGAAAGAGGGAATCCTCTCACGGAATATTCCCTCTTTCCGGCTTTAAATCCTCTATCGCGGCACGCAGTTTGCCACCTGATGCAGCGTCACCTTAATCGAGTTGAAGGCCACCTCGACTCCGGTTTCACCGACATCGTTTCCACTGGTATCCCCGGTGATGCGGAACTCGCGCACCGGCCCGCTGGCAAAACTCTTGATGTCCAGCGCGTGATTGGTATCGCGGTAGCTGTGCGATGCCTGATTCGTCCCGATGATATTGCCCACCTGCCAGCCTGCCGGTGGATTGAACAGGTTGCTGATCGTCTCGATACCGCGCAGGGTGGTGCCGTCGCCTTCCGTCTGCCCACTGGAGTCACGCTCAAAGGCATTGAAGACCAGCAGCGCATCCACCCGATTCGCATGTGAGAAAAGCTGAAGCACGACATCGATATCCGGGCCGTTGCCATCGAATTCGCCATCACCTTTTGTGTGATGCACACCCTGTGGGCGGAAGGTGTGATTTCCCGGCTTGAAACTGGTGGTGCGGGTTTCACAGAAGGGCTGCACAATCGGGATCGACGACACGCGGCGGTCTTTCCACAGCAGGCGAATCGCGTCGCTCTCAAAAGTGATCGGGACGCCGTTCCCCCCCAGATCCAGCACCATCAGAAATTCGCTGGCGACATTCAGATGCTGCGAGACATCCACTGCGCTGTCCCCCTGCACCAGTTCGACCTTCACCGCGCCGTCCTGTGGGTCCAGTGGCATGTTATAGCCGAAGTAGTTGATGGTCGAGCGCCGGTTGGGTTCCAGTGACATATCGACCTGCTCCGGGGATACAGTGCAAACCGTCGGGTCCGGCGGCTGGACGGTTTCCTTGCGCAGCTTGGCGATTATGCGCTGAATATCACCGCGAATCAGATCATTGACGAACTGAATATCGCAGCGCAGTTCACCGGAGGTCGTGGCAATGGCGCGGGTCAGGGTGTTATTGAGTTCTGTTTTAACGGTGGTTCTCACTTCTGCCGGAAGACTTTCCGCCAGATCGATCGCGCGTTCCAGTTCGGTGCGCCAGTCGTTGCTTTCATCCGCAATCCGAAGCGAGACTTCTTGCAGCATCTTCACTGCATTGTTGATGGCATTACCCACACCGCAGCCTGCGGTCATGAGAAGGATGCTGATAGCACACAGCATCAGCAGGGGGAACGATCGTGCGTTCATCAGGGATATTCTCCTGTAAAACTCTATCCGTACTTAGGGCGATGAAAGGATGATGGGTAAACAGTACGGACAGGTCCATCATAGGAGCATTTTTGTCAGAAGAGAACCGATTTGGGGCAATATTTATGATGATTTTACAGTTCCGCGTGAGGCTCTGAAACCGTGCTTTATACATAAAAAACGGAGTGCATCTGCTCTCAGACACACTCCGTAAATGATTTATAACCTGTCCGGCTGCAACCAGATGATGCTTAATGCCGCGCCAGTTCGCTGGTGAATTCCGCGAACCTTGCCATCACCTGCTGCGTCTTCGGGCCGGGCTTGCCGTCACCGATCACATGGTCATCGACCTGAACAATCGGCATCACCTGTTTGTTGCTGGCCGTGATGAAGACCTCGTCCGCCGTCAGCAGTTCCTGAAGCGGCAGCACACGCATTTCCAGTGGGAACATCTCCTGTGCCAGTTCGAGGATCACCGAGCGCGTGATGCCCCACAGGATACCATCACCAGGGGTCACCAGCGTATTGCCGAAGAAGGCGAACAGGTTGGTGGTCGTCCCTTCCAGTGCATGACCTTCGCGGTTGACGTAAATCGCCTCGACCGCACCGGCAGCACGGGCACGTTTCATGGCGCGGATAGCGGGGATGTAGTTGATCGTCTTGGCACCGGGGATATAACGTTCCGTCTCGAAGGTCACGACCTTTGCGCCTTCCGTGTAATAACGGGCAGCCGGCGGGACAGCAGGCGTCACCAGCACCAGCAGGCGCGGCTCATCCTTCGGTGTGATGAAGTCGTCACTTGCGCCGCCGGTCACCAGAATACGCACATTGCATTCCGGCAGATTATTGCGCGCAATGGTTTCGCTGACAATCGCCTTGATCTCTTCATGCGCCCAAGGAATCTCCAGATCGATCAGCGCGGCAGAACGGCGCAGGCGCTGTAAATGCTCATCCAGATGAAATGGCTTGCCGCCATATGTGCGTAAAAAATCGAAAACCCCATACCCTCTCAGGATCGCGAGATCGATCACCGGAAGGGCGGCGTCACTGCTGGAGACGAATTCCCCATCAACATAATAGATATTAGCCATGTAGCGAACCTGTTCAATCAACTTGCGGATCAGTCCCCTGATTATAAATCAGGATCACCGCTTCGCGAGGATGGACCTTGCGTTGCAGGGATAACCCTGTTTTACAGGCCGTTTGAATATTCAGAAAATGGTTCTGAAATTTATGGAAACACCGGACAACGACATGCAGGCATGTTTAGGCATTGTCCCTGCAAATACATGTGCCAAGTAGGGACACAGCACTGCCGTGTCCGCGCCGGAAGCCAATTTCCAGACAGGTTCTTCCAGGCATGGGCATTCCTTGACAGCTATCAGATGAGAAACCGGAATTGCATCATCGCACTTTTCGTCATGCACCTTATAATCTTCTCTGTTACAGTAACAGGCCTGCTGAACTCGTATCGTTGTCACCCTGAGAGCGCTGTAACGAACTTCTCACTTTGCGCAGGCCCAAGGAAAAATGAATGACCTCGTTTACCATTCAACCGCTGCGTCACCATCCGCTGGATCAGATCGCAGATTTTGTGGCGGCTCTGAATCAGCAGCCTGCGCATCACATCTGCTATTTCGGCAGCACTGCCGCGGAAATCGCCGCGCAGATTCAGCAGTTTGCCCCGCCGCCGGAAGATGATTTCTTTATCGCAGAAGTAGACGGGATCACAGTTGGCATTCTGGGCATGGACGCCGATGAAAACGCCGGTCGTGTGTGGTTGTATGGCCCAATCGTGATCCACACCGAGTGGGATACCTGCGCCGACCTGCTCTATTCAGCAGTGCTTGCCCGGCTCGACACGCACATCCAGACGCAGGAGATCTGCATCGATGTCCGCAACCAGCGGGTGAGTAACTTCGCGCTGCGCCACGGCTTCGAAAGTCACGATGCAGGCAATATCTCGGTGCTGTCCCTCTATCGCGAGCATTACCAGCCCACAGGCGAATCCCTGCTGCACCCGATCCACGCTTCACAGACCCATTCGTTTGTCAATCTGCACGACGCCCTGTTCCCCGGCACCTATTATCCCGGACGCGTGCTGCTGGAACGTCAGCATGAACACGCCCGCCTGTTCGTCATCAATGCCGACGGCAATTCGAGTATGGCGGGTTATGTCTACGCGCAGGTGAATCCGGCGACTGGCGAGGGTTACATCGACTATATCGGTGTCAAACCGACAATGCAGAATAAAGGCTATGGGACCGCCTTAATCAGCGGCATCCTTGAATGGATCTTCAGCTTTGAGTTCGTGAAGCTGGTCAGCCTGACGGTGCCGACCGTCAGTACACACGCCATGTACCTGTATCAGCGCACAGGCTTTACCGTGGACCGCACTATCACCGCCTATCGCAAAGTCGGTCGGTGAGTGTGGAGACCTAAAACAGACTCAACTGCTGCGGAGCATCATCATCGCGCTGTGCATACGCCTGCTGTTCTTCCAGTTCTGCGATTTCATCAGCAGACAGCGGCTGGCCCTCGTCATTATGCGGGATCAGGTTAATCTCCACACACTGCGGACACTGGCACTCCAGCGGATGCGGCTGATAGGTGCGATCATCCTGTAAAGTGCTGACTTCTGGCTGAGACTGGGCCTCGAATTCGTCCTGAAGCGCTTCCATCATCGCTTCCGGCAGAAAGCCGTCCGGCATTTCCTCGGCGCGCATCGTCGCCTGAATATACAGTTCCTTCAGTTCGCTCTCGGTGAAAATCGGCGGCTGATTTCCATTCGGACGCAGCAGCACGGTCTTCAGCGACTCAAGATTGCGCGGATTCGGATCGTTCTGAATCGCGTTTTTGTAGTGTTCGCGCAGGCAGTCACGCCATTGATCGGCAAAAATACTCTGATTGGGCATCGAAACTCGTCCTGATGTACTTCTCAGACTGATTATAGCATGATGTGCCAGCCTGCAATGCAGGCCATGATCCCCCACCTGTGCTATAATCGCCCTATTCTAGCACAAGTGTTCAGATTTCAGGGTCACGAAATGGCGAAGACACGCACCAAATACGTTTGCTCCAACTGCGGCACCGAGTCGCTGAAATACATGGGACGCTGCCCCCGCTGCGGTGAGTTTAACACCTATAACGAGGTCGTCGAGGAAGTCGCACGCGTCAGCAACACCACCAAAAACAGCCGCCCACCCATCAGCGGTGTGACACGCGCCCAGCCCCAGCGCCTCTCCGACATCAGCGGCGCCGATGAGCCGCGTCATCGCGTCCCGGTCGAGGAATTCAACCGCGTCCTCGGCGGCGGACTGGTCCCCGGCAGCATCACCCTCATCAGCGGTGAGCCGGGGGCAGGAAAATCCTCGCTGCTGCTGATGATCTCCGACCTGCTGTCACGCTCCATCGGGACCGTGCTGTACGTCAGCGGTGAAGAGTCCGTCCGGCAGATCAAGCTGCGTGCCGACCGTTTCGGCCTGCAATCCGATGATCTGTATCTGCTCTCGGAGACCAATCTGGGCAATATCTTCGAACAGGTCAATCAGCTTGCCCCCAAGGTGCTGATTATCGACTCCATTCAGACCGTCTACAGCGAAGAGATTGACTCGTCGCCGGGGCTGGTCTCTCAGGTGCGCGAATGCGCATCACGTCTCCAGACGCTGGCGAAATCGACCGCGATCAGCGTCTTTCTCATCGGCCATGTGACCAAGGACGGCAGCATCGCCGGACCGCGTGTGCTGGAACATATCGTGGACACCGTGCTCTATCTGGAAGGCGATCCGTTTCAGGCCTTCCGACTGCTGCGCAGTGTCAAGAACCGCTTCGGCGCGACCAGCGAAGTCGGTGTCTTCGAAATGCAGAGCGGGGGCATGGTCGAGGTCCCCAATCCATCCGAGGCATTTCTGGCGGAGCGCGTCGTCAATGCCCCCGGTTCAGCTATCGCCGTGACGATGGAAGGCACCCGTCCGCTGCTGGTCGAGATGCAGGCCCTCACCAGCCAGACCACCTTCGGCAATGCGCGGCGTACCCCCAACGGCGTCGATTTCAACCGTCTGCTGCTGATCAGCGCCGTGCTGAGCAAGCGTATGGGACTGCGGCTGGCCGAGCATGACATCTTCATCAACGTTATCGGCGGCCTGAAGGTGAGCGAACCAGCATCCGACCTCGCGATGGCGGCGGCGATTGCATCCAGCTATTTCGACATCGCGATCCCGGCAGACATGGCGATTGTCGGCGAAGTCGGCCTCAGCGGTGAACTGCGCGTCGTCAGCCAGCTTTCCGTGCGACTGAACGAGGCCTCCAAGATCGGCTTCCGGCGCGTGCTGGTCCCAAAAACCCGCCGCAAACTGGAAGACGTACCGAAGAATCTGGAGATCATCGCCGTGCGTAATCTGGCCGAAGCCCTGAACGCCGCCGTCCCGAGGTAGAGACCCTGCCCCCCATCCCGCCGCGCTCAGGTCCTGTCCGTGTACACGGAGATGCATCATCCGTAGGGATGTGCTTCTGCACGTCCGGCCAATACAGAGAGAAGCATCCCCCGGCCCCACCATACACAAAAAAAGTCCATCCCTCGGAATGCAAACCGAGGTTGCGTAGCAACCTCCGGTTTGCCGACTGGGGGAGGGATTTAGGGTGGGGGGTCTTTTCCGCTTTTCTCGCAACAAACAGGAGGCCTTTTTCATGAAAGACCGCTGGCATATCCCGCCAGACGTAGAATGGCGAATGCAGCTTATTGCACGGGAGCTGCGCCGCAGTTCGACGCCATCTGAAGCTGTGCTGTGGGAAGCGATCCGGCATAAACGGCTCGATGGCCGCAAATTCCGGCGGCAGGTGGCAGTGGGCGCGTTTGTCGTTGATTTCTACTGCGCCAGCGAACGGCTGATTGTCGAAGTCGATGGCCGTATCCATGAACAGCAGCGCGACGCCGACGCCATCCGTCAGGAACTGCTGGAATCACTAGGCCTGCGTGTCCTGCGCCTGACCAATGACGAGGTCGAACAGGACCTCCCCGCCGCCCTTGCCAAAATCCGCGCCATGTTGAACTGAAAAACCCACCACACACACACAAAAGTCCCTCCCTCGGAGTGGAGCGCAGCGAAGCGAGTGGGGGAGGGATTTAGGGTGGGGGGCTTTTTCCTCCAAAGTTAGAAAATTCGAACCGCACACATCGAACATTCGTGCTAAACTGTAAGATCATGCACCTTAACATCGTGCTTTGCAGCACTTTGCAGCACTCGTTGCAGCAAATTGCAGCAAAATAATGCCGCAAATCCGCCGCCGACACGCAGTTTGAGGGGAAGAATCGTTGTTGCAGCACATTTTTTTTGTGCGGCAGCAGCAGCAGCAGCAACGGCCCGACGACAAACCCCGGAACTTTAGGACGTGCGTTACGTATTAAAAAGTCGTATTCTGATTGCGTATCACACACGACAACGGAAAGTCTTTTTGATTGACCATGTCTCGAAAAGTTTCGCAGGCATCCCGTTCGGCGCTGCGCGAGGATCACCATTACACGCATCCTGACGGCTACCACGCCATGATGCACTGGTATGATCGTGTGCTGTCCATGCTGCCCGTCCACACGGCGTCCGGCTTCGTCCCAACGCGCTTCGGCCAGACCCATGTCCTCACCGCCGGAGATCGTTCCAGCCCGCCGCTGCTGCTGCTTCACGGGATCAACGTCAACGCGCTCAACTGGAAGTCGCAGATCGCACGCCTGTCCGACGAGTATTTTGTGATCGCGCCGGATGTCCCGGGTTTTGCCGGTCGCAGTGGAGCCACGCGGCTGTCATATCACACCGACGATTACGCGCACTGGCTGGCCGATGTCCTCGATGGCGTTGAGGTCAGCCACACCGCCGTCGCCGGATCATCTGGCGGTGGGCATTTCGTCCTCAAGCTGGCGGCGGTCTATCCCCAGCGTGTCGATGCGCTGATACTGGCGAATCCGTGCGGGATTGCGCGCTTCCCGTTTCCGATTGACCTGTGCCGCCACCCGCTGGTCGCCCACATCGTCGGCGGCTTCGGTCGCACCTTCTTTGCATCGCCGCAGCGGTCGCAGCTTCTGGCCCGCACCAATGCTTCACCCGGCGTCCAGTTGGACCCGGCCACGATGGAGCTGGCTTATCTGCTGACGCGCTATTTCCATCGTCAGGCCCCGCCCGGCCCGCTGTCAGATCATCAGATGGCGCAGGTCAATGCGCCCGTCCTGCTGATGCTCAGCCAGTTCGAGCCGTACTTTAACATCAGCGATGTCGCGCAGGAGGCACAGCGCAAGCTGCGTCACGCGCCGCTGGAAGTGCTCATCGTCCCGGATGCCGGGCACGACCTGCACAACGATCAGCCGGACGTTGTCGCCTCCGAGATCCGCCGCTGGCTGAACAGGACCTACCGTCCGGCCCGTATCAGCCCTGTTTCAGCGTCAGGTCGAATTCCCACGATGCCAGCTCCGCCATAAACTGATGCGCGGTCAGGTCAAGGTGGATGGGTGTGACACTGGCGTAACCATTATTCACCGCCCACAGATCGGTCCCGGCGATGTCGAGTTTTCCGGTCGGTTCCGGCCCGACAATGCGGTAGTAGCTTTTGTCTTCAGCGGTTTCGAGTTCGTCATGATAGATGCGGATGCCCTGTCGTGTAATGCGTATTCCTTTGACCTCACCGCGTGGGACATTAACATTCAGAATGGTGAAGGGTGGAAGTGGGTTTTGCAGGGCCAGCCGTGCCACTTCGATCGCTACCCGCGCTGCCTCAGCATAATCCTCGACCGTGTCGGCCATGCGGTTTTCAAGCGAGACCGCAATCGCAGGCACGCCGGCAATCGTCGCTTCGAGTGCGGCGGTCACGGTCCCGCTGTAGGTGATGTCATGTCCCATATTTGCGCCCCGGTTGATCCCGGAAACGACCAGTCGCGGAGGCCAGTGTTCGACGATCCCCAGCGCCGACAGTGCGATACAGTCCGCCGGAGATCCACTGACCGCCGTTGCCGGTGTACCATCGGCCAGCGTCGTCCGCTCCACCGGGATCGTCTGATACAGGGTCTTACGGTGTCCGCTGGCGCTCTGGTTGTTGGCCGGGGCCGCGACTTCCACTTCACCGAGTTCGCGCATGGCCTGCGTCAGCGCCAGAATGCCCGGTGCCTGAATACCATCATCATTCGTTACGAGTAAATAGGTCATTATCTGGCCTTTGAATTGTAAGAGACAAAACACAAAAACAAATTTTATACGTTCAGAATTATTAAACTGCGTAAAAAATTCCCGTCGTTAACGCTATCCGATTTGAACTTATGTTATAGTGACAATGAAGGAATGATAAAGATTCACTCATGCAGCAATCGGCGGTTCATTTTTATCCAGCCGATTTTTCGCCGTTTGTATTGCTATCATGCCTGTCATTATCCGTTTTATAAGTTTGAAGGAGGCCTGATGTTGCCTTTGCTGATCAGCCTGTGGAACGCGTCCTTCCGCAGGATGGTTCTTGATTTCTGGGGACGATCACGTACCCGAATAGGTGTTGTTGAAGGCCAGGGACTGGTCGAATACGCGCTCATTCTGGTCATGGTAGCAGTAGCGGTCATTGTGGTGCTTACACTGATGGGACCGGCGTTAGGCAATATGTTCTCCAACATTGTCTGCGGTGTCTTCGACGCTCAGAACAAGCAGTGCCTTTAGATCCATATCATCTGTCAATCAGCATCTGGTTATTATCTGAAACCCCGGCCTCAACCGGGGTTTTTATGTGCCAGTATCATGAGTATCGTGAGTATCCCGCTCAACCTTCTCTACATGGATATGCTGGCGTCCCAGCCTCACCTGTACAAAACCAGGAAGCTCTGCCACAGCCCCGCTATCTCCATTCATCATGACATCATCCGCACTTCGGATATGTAACCAGCCCGCCGTTTTGTCGCTGGCACGCTCCGGGTCCCGAAGCCGGGAGGCCGCATCCAGTATCCAGCGCAGGCGCAGTGCGGGGGGGAGTTGTCGATAGAATGGACGCGGAAGCCTGACCGCCTGTTCCTCAGCGATCTCGTGCGTTGCTGTCTGCTGAACCATCGTCTGCTGGACGAAATTATCTTCCAGCGCTGTGATGTCCGCAAATCGGTTGAGTGTCTCGACGATCCGGGGGTTGAGTTCAGTCAGATGAGGCAGCGTCTCCAGCCGGATGCGATTGCGCAGGCTGTTGGGCAGGTCATTGGTCGCGTCGTGCCGGTATGGGATCGTCTGCTCAACACAGTACTGCTCGATCTCCGCCCGTGTGATGCCCAGCAGAGGCCGGATCAGCATCAATGAATGGCTTTGAGGAAGTGGGTACGATGCGACAGGACGAAGCCCTGCCAGCCCACGCAATCCGCTTCCTCGAATCAGATGCAGAAGCACGGTCTCGGCCTGATCATTGGCGTGGTGGCCGGTCGCGACACTGCCCGCACCGACTGTCCGTGCCACCTCAGCGAGGAATGCGTAACGTGCTGTGCGCGCACGCGCCTCGATACTAGGTGCATCAGCGTCCAGTGTGGCCCGTCCGACGGTCACCGGAATTGCCCACTTTTCAGCACACTGCCGGACGAACTCGGCATCTTCCGCGCTGGCTTTCCCTCGCAGGCCGTGATCGAAAGTGGCTGCGTGCAGTCGGATGTCGAGCTTACTGCGTAGGGTATACAGCAGATGCAGTAAGGCCATGCTGTCTGCACCGCCAGATACCGCAGCCACCACGCCTGATCCAGACGCGAGAAGCTGGTGCTGGCGGATCGTCTTCAATACACGCACCGTCAGATTGGGCAGGCGTGTCATATTTTTCCTCTGGAGCCTCCGGGCTGTCTGACAGGCATCCGTTGGCATGAAAGATGTCCACGGTGCTGATTTCAGGAAATTCGTTTTACAGCCCCAAACTGGCGCTTATCTTTTTACCGTATTCACACTATAGTACACCGTTGCCAGGCAGATAGAGAAGCGGTGTACCCTGAAAAATACATGGTACATAAGGGCTTTTGGGTGGTTTACATCGCCTATGCTATAATGCCGCAGCGCTGCTGGCCGAAGAAGTTCGTTCGGCGGAGTATGCTCTCACTTATCCAGCCAACCACTTTTCGGCATCCGTCGGGATTTTGGCTGGCTGACCGCTAGGAGATCAAACGGTTGTGCTAAGCCCGTTAGATTATTTTTTTGGCCTGTTTTCACTCGACATCGGTATCGACCTCGGTACCGCGAACACGCTGGTCTATGTTCGCGGTAAAGGGATTGTCCTTAATGAACCTTCGTTCGTTGCTGTCGAAAAAGGCACCGGTCAGCCGCTTGAAGTCGGCTCGCGTGCCAAGGAAATGTGGAGCAAAAACCCCAAGAATATTCTGATTGTGCGTCCCCTGCGGGATGGCGTGATCAGCGACTACGATATCACCTATAAAATGCTCGAATATCTGATCCAGAAGGCCCACGAGCATAGCTGGGTGCCGCTCCCGCGTCCGCGTGTGGTGGTCGGGATTCCAAGCGGTGTGACTGAAGTCGAAAAGCGTGCCGTTTATGATGCTGCGATTGAGTCCGGCGCACGTGAAGCCTTCCTGATCGAAGAGCCGGTCGCGGCTGCGATCGGGGCGGGCCTGCCAGTACAGGAGACTCGCGGCAGCATGATCATCGACATCGGCGGCGGGACGACCGAGGTGGCACTGTTCTCGCTCGGCGGGATCGTCATCAGCCGGTCGATCCGTGTGGCCGGTGACGAAATGGACGAAGACATCGTTCAGTATATGCGCACCAAGCACAACCTGCTGATTGGTGAGCCGACAGCGGAACGCGTCAAGGTGACGATTGGCTCGGCCTATCCCCTGCCACAGGAGACGGTGATGTCGGTCCCCGGACGCAACCTGCTGACAGGACTGCCTTCAAAAGTAGAGGTCAGCTCGATTGAAATCCGCGAGGCGATCTCCGGTTCAGTCAATATCATCGTCGATACTGTAAAAGATGCCCTTGATGACACCCCACCGGAACTGGTCGCGGACCTCATGGAAAGCGGGATCTGCGTGGCGGGCGGTGGCAGTCAGTTGAAAGGGCTGGTCGCACGACTGCGTGAAGAGGTCAACATCAGCACGTATGTGGCCGAAGACCCGATGACCTGTGTGGCCCGTGGCGCTGGTCGCGTCCTCGAAGATTACAACAATCTCCGCCGATTACTGGTGAGCCAGCGGCGCGGCAGCACGCAGCACTAGCCCATTTCTGCTTGTTTATCAATATACAGACAGAGGACTTTCGCATGACACTCATGTCCTGGATGATCAAGTCTTTCGTCCGCGTGCTGATCGTCTCCGTGTTGGCGCTCCTGGTACTCGCAGGCTGCGGCGGAGAGAACCCCACCCCTGATCCATCCGGCGACAACAACACGCCTGCCGCGGCCAGTGACCCGGCGGCGGATGCCGTCACCAATTATCTGACGTCGAAGGTCAGCAACAACGACGAACGGCTGCGCTCGCTGCTGTGTGCCGAGAAGGAAGCCGATTTCATCATGGAGTCTTCATCCTTCGACTCGGTGACTGAAGCGCGTATCGAGAATATGGCCTGCTCATCACAGGGTGAAGGCCTTGTCACCTGCACCGGACGGATTGTCGCGACGTATGGCCCGGAAGATCTGGTTGACTTTGAACTGGGCACGTACCGCGTCGTTGAAGAAGACGGCGTCTGGAAGTGGTGCGGCGAGACGGCAGCCGCGGCAAATTAATCCGCAGACCACAGCTACTCTGAAAATCAGCCGCGAGTATGGGCCGGAAGCATCCGGCTCTTATACTTTGCAGCATCCTTGTGCCGCAAGTCGCCACAGTCTGTAGCAGCTTGTTGATGCTGCTTGTAGCAACTTATTGCTACCCCTGGAGCGTATTTGATAATTCAGAAAACCTGCCTGAGTCTTATGGAAACGCCGGACAACGCAGGCGTTGTCCCTACAAAATACGTGTTATGTAGGGACAGGGCCTGCCCTGTCCGCGCCCATAATCAATTTTTAAACAACCTCTAGGGAATGCAGGGTCCGGATTCTTCCGGCCCTGTACCCCGCAAAAACCACATATGCCCTAACTCACCAGCAGTGCGGCCTCTGGTGCATTGGTACGCACAGACAGATGATGCCCATTGTGTTTGCTGTTGTGAGCGCTGCGCTTGCGCTTCTCCATCCGGCCAATCGGGACAATCAGCGGAGTCGCCGTGATGGGATCGTCGATGATCCGGCATTCGATCCCAAAGACATCACGCATCAGCGGCTCAGTCACCACCTCCGACGGATCACCATAAGCGGCAATCGCCCCGTGATGCAGGACAACCAGATGATCGGCATAGCGGCAGGCCTGATTGACATCGTGCAGCACCATGACAATCGTCTTCTGGCGCTCGTAGTTGAGCATCCGCAGCAGGTCGAGGATCTCGATCTGATAGGCAATATCGAGGAAGGTCGTCGGTTCGTCCAGCAGAATGGTATCGCTGTCCTGTGCCAGCGTCATCGCGATCCATGCCCGCTGACGCTGCCCGCCGGAGAGTGCATCCAGCGGACGGTCGGCAAACTCAGCCACACCGGTGATCTCCAGCG